>NZ_CP125781.1:3720570-4030617 GCF_030053895.1 Trabulsiella odontotermitis | reverse complement strand
TCGCGACCCATGGTGGTCTGCGCGTTGTGGAACGCGGGCAGACAGTGCATAAACTTGACGTTCGGATTTCCCGTCGCCGTGATGACGCGCTGGTTGATTTGATAGGGGGTCATCAGGCTGACGCGTTCGGCCCAGGCCTCCTTCGGTTCGCCCATCGACACCCAGACATCGGTGTAGAGGAAATCCACGCCATGAACGCCTTCTTCAATGTCTTCCGTTAACAGAATGCGTGCGCCGGTCTCTTCACCAATGGCGACACACTGTTTCACCAGCGCTTCGTCCGGCCAGAATGCGCGCGGCGCCACGAGGCGAATGTCCATTCCCATTTTTGCGGCCCCGACCATCAGCGAGTTGCCCATGTTGTTGCGGGCATCGCCCAGATAGGCAAAGCTGAGTTCCGGCAGCGCTTTGCCCGGCGCGTGCTCCAGCATGGTCATCAGGTCTGCGAGGATTTGGGTCGGGTGGAACTCGTCGGTCAGCCCGTTCCAGACCGGCACCCCGGCAAACGCGCCCAGTTCTTCGACGATCGCCTGGCCGTAACCGCGATATTCAATGCCGTCGTACATGCGGCCCAGTACGCGGGCGGTGTCTTTCATCGACTCTTTGTGGCCGATTTGCGATCCGCTTGGGCCGAGATAGGTCACTTGCGCGCCCTGATCGAACGCTCCGACTTCAAACGCGCAGCGGGTGCGGGTGGAGGTTTTTTCAAAAATCAGCGCGATGTTTTTGCCCACCAGCGTTTTCTTTTCGCGTCCCGCTTTTTTCGCTGCTTTCAGTTCCCTCGCCAGATCGATCAGGTACTGAATTTCGGCAGGTTTGTAGTCCAGCAGTTTCAGAAAGTTGCGCTTTTTCAAATTGATAGTCATGAATAAATCCTTTGTATTTCTCAGCAAACCGGCAGCACCGGGGCGTGTTCATTACGAATTAGCGTGCCTTTTTCGCCCGCCAGGATGTCCGGGCCATCGGCCAGCGCGCCGATCCCGGCGATTCCGTTGCACTGCACAACAAACTGGCGACAGGCGGCGACCTTCGGCCCCATCGAACCGGCGTCAAACGACAGCGTGTTCAGTAGTTCCGGGGTGACCTGCGTCAGCGGGCGTTGGGTGGGTTTACCCCAGTCGAGATAGACGGCGTCGGCGTCGGTGAGGATCAACAGCGCATCGGCGTTGAGCTGGCGCGCCAGCAGCGCCGCAGACAGGTCTTTGTCGATCACCGCTTCAATGCCGCGGTAGCCATCGACCTGTTCCACCACCGGCACACCGCCGCCGCCGTTGCAGATGACCAGATGGTCTCGGGCGATCAGCGCGCTGATGGCGTCGCGTTCGACGATGCGCTGCGGTTGTGGTGACGGCACCACGCGGCGGAAGTACGGTCCGTCGGCCTTAAACACCCAGCCTTTTTCGGCTTTCAGGGCGTCGGCCTGCCCACGGTCATAGACCGGGCCAATGTATTTAGTGGGGTTGCTGAAGGCGGGATCGTTCGCATCCACTTCCACCTGAGTCAGCAGCGCGCTGATTTCGCGCTGCGGCAACTGATTTTTCAGCGCCTGTTGCAGCATGTAGCCAATCATTCCCTGACTTTCCGCCCCGAGAATGTCGAGCGGATAAGGCGTGACTTTTTCGTAAGCGCTGTTCTGCAACGCCAGCAGGCCAACCTGCGGGCCGTTGCCGTGTACCAGCACGACGCGCCAGTTCTGCGTCAGCCGGGCGATAATTTTTGCGGCAAGTTCAATGTTCTTGCGCTGGATGTCAGCTTCGAGCGGTTCGCCGCGTTTCAGCAGCGCGTTGCCGCCCAGGGCGACGACCAGTGTGGGTTTCGTCATGCTCATCTCCTTAAATTCCGTCGCGTTCCAGCGGGCAACTCATGCAGCGTGCGCCGCCGCGTCCGCGTCCCAGCTCGTCGCCAGGAATGGGCAGGACGGTGATCCCGGCTTTGTCGTATTTCTCGTTGGTCCAGATGTTTCGCTCGTAACCAATAACCACACCGGGCCGGATCGTCAGCACGTTGTTGGCATCGTTCCACTGCTCGCGTTCGGCTTCGAAGGCGTCGCCGCCGGTGGTGATGATATTGACCTGAGTGATCCCCAGCGCTTTTTCGATGGCGTGCAACAGATCGCGCTCCTGCAGGCGTTTGATGCCGCCGCGGCCGTCCGGCGTCAGCGTCCAGCACTGGACATCCTTGCGCACCACTTCCGGGTAGACAGAGAAGGTATCGACGTCGATGTGGGTCATCACGGTATCGAGATGCATACAGGAGCGGTGTTTCGGCAGTTCAACCGCAATCACGCGTTCTGCCTGGCGGTGCCTGAACAGGGCGCTGGCAAGAAATTCAACCCCTTGCGGTGTGGTGCGCTCAGACATGCCGATCAATACCGCGCCGCGACCAATCACCAGCACATCGCCGCCTTCTAACGTGGCGTGATCGTAATTAATGTTTTCGTCGCCAAAATATTTAATAAAATCACCATTGGCGAATTTCGGATGCCAGCGATAAAGCGCGCGCAGATTATTTGTTTCACGCTGACGGGCCGGTTTGGCCATCGGATTAATTGACACCCCGTTATAGATCCAGCATGACGTATCGCGGGTAAATAAATGATTGGGTAATGGCTTCATAATAAAGTCATTGATATCATGCGTATCCACGATCATATTTTTAATGCTGGCGGGAATTTCCCCGTAGGTGACGCCGCCGCTTAAATGCCGCGCCAGTTCGCGATGCGGTAGATCAGCCAGCCAACCGCGCACATCGGCAGCGAAGGTCGGCCCGAGGCGGTAGTCAGAAACCTGCGTTTCCAGCAGCCAGCCCTTGGCATCCGGGATGTCCAGCGTTTCAGTCAGCAGGTCGGTAAGCAGCAAAACTTCCACGCCTTGCTGGCGTAATGTATTGGCGAAAACGTCGTGTTCTTCCCCGGCGCGCTCGACTGAGAGCACATCATCGAACAGCAATTCCTGGCAATTTGAGGGCGTCAGTCTTTTTAAACTTAAATTAGGGCGATGTAACATCACGCTGCGCAACTGGCCCACTTCGGAACCGACATAATGCTTTTCCATAATTATTCCTTTAACTTTTTTAGAATAAAAAGGGTGGCTGCGAAATTTAATTCGTAGTCGTTTGGGTGAATGCTTTCGCGGCTAATAGTCGATGCTTTTTTGACGGTAAAATGTGATTGCTCTCACAGCGGCCTGGAGAAAATAAAACAAATTCTGATTATATGATAAAGGTCAGGGATTATTTATTTTGCCGTCTTTCTTAAATGAATGAGTAAGCAGAAGGGCAGGTTGTTATTTTTAATTGTTAATAGTGTGTAGATAATTTCAATTAATGTTGTTTTGTATAACTCATTGAATAAGTGATGGTTTTATTTTTATCTGGTATGGTTATGCATAATTATCACTTTATTATTTTGCAGGTAAGAATTTTCTCGAAATAATTATTGAATGGGCACGCATTTCAGACGGATGATTAAATTGTGAGCGAGCGCGGAGTATTTGCTTTATTCGTGAGCATTCAGGTGCTTAGGCGGGACCTTTCAGGCAGAAAATCAGCGGTTATGCATATTTACTGCATAAGATGCGGCGGGGAGTTAACCGTTAATTAACACCTTCAGCGATAAACATGCGCTGGCGCAAAAGTGTGACACAAAGGGGTGGTAGGACAGCAGTGTCTTGCGTATAACAATGAAATTGAAACATCGTTTTAATTGAGGGAATTATCATGATCGTTGGCAACATCCATCACCTTCAGCCCTGGCTTCCAGCTGAGCTTCGCGACGCTATCGAATTCGTCAAAGCGAATGTCACCGCCGCCACACCGCCGGGTAAGCATGATATCGACGGCAGCCGCCTGTTTTATCTGCTTTCAGAGGATATGACAGAACCGCTCGCCGCGCGTCGGGCAGAGTTTCATGCGCGTTACCTGGATATTCAGATCCTGTTGAAGGGTCAGGAAGGAATGACGTTTAGCACTCTGCCGAACGGTACGCCGGAAACTGACTGGCTGGCAGATAAAGACATCGCTTTCCTGGCCGAAGGGGCGCAGGAAAAAACGGTGATCCTGAATGAAGGGGATTTCGTGGTGTTCTGGCCGGGAGAAGTGCATAAACCGCTGTGTGCGGTCGGTGCGCCCGCGCAAGTGCGCAAAGCCGTGGTGAAAATGCAGGTGGAATAAAGCGGATGCCCGGCGACATTGTGCCGCCGGGTATGTTGATTTACTCGCCGAGCGTCGCCACCATCACCGCTTTGATGGTGTGCATCCGGTTTTCCGCCTGGTCGAACACGATGCTGGCGGGTGATTCGAATACCTCATCCGTCACTTCCATACCGCCATGCAGATTAAACTCTGCCGCCATTTTCTTACCGGCGGTGGTTTGATCGTCATGGAACGCCGGCAGACAGTGCAGGAACTTGACGTTCGGGTTGCCGCTGAGCTTCATCATCTGGCTGTTCACCTGATAGTCGCGCAGCAGCGCAATCCGCTCAGCCCACTTTTCTTTCGGTTCGCCCATCGACACCCACACGTCGGTATAGATGAAGTCAGCGCCTTTCACGCCAGCCGCGATATCTTCAGTGACCGTGACGTTACCGCCGTTTTTCTTCGCCAGCGCGGTACATTCGGTGATCAGTCCGGCTTCCGGCCAGCAAGCTTTCGGGGCCACCAGACGCAGATCCAGTCCGGTGAGCGCGGCCGCTTCCAGCATCGAGTTGCCCATGTTGTTACGCGCGTCTCCGGCGTACACCAGCGTCATCTCGTTGAAGGCTTTGCCTGGCAGATGCTCCTGCATGGTCAGCAAGTCAGCCAGCAGTTGCGTCGGATGGAACTCATCCGTCAACCCGTTCCACACTGGCACGCCCGCAAATTCCGCCAGTGTTTCAACCACCTCCTGCCCCCAGCCACGATACTGAATGCCGTCATACATCCGGCCCAGTACGCGCGCGGTATCTTTAATTGATTCTTTATGCCCAATCTGGTTGCCGTTTGACCCCAGATAAGTGACGTGAGCGCCCTGATCGTGTGCGGCAACTTCGAAAGAGCATCGTGTACGGGTAGAGTCTTTTTCGAAGATGAGCGCGATGTTTTTACCAACCAGTTTTTTCTGCTCAACGCCTTGTTTTTTATCTTTTTTAAGGCTTGCAGCGAGCTGCACGAGGGAGATGATTTGTGCAGGGGTGAAATCGAGTAATTTCAGGAAATGCTTGTGATGTAACGACGTCATGTTTGCCTCTCATGGCTCATGCCACTTGTTGAATTAAAATTCACTTTATATGTATTAATATTCACTTGCAACCCTGCATCACAAATCTTTTTCACAAAGGTGGAGGCATTGTCAGCGGTATGTGACAATAAGAGTGACTGCCGCACATTATGAGGAACGAGCAATGGCAAACCCGGAACACCTGGAAGAGCAACGTGAAGAGACGCGTCTCATCATTGAAGAATTACTGGAAGACGGTAGCGATCCGGACGCGCTGTACACCAT
This sequence comes from Trabulsiella odontotermitis, assembly GCF_030053895.1. Lineage (NCBI taxonomy): Bacteria > Pseudomonadati > Pseudomonadota > Gammaproteobacteria > Enterobacterales > Enterobacteriaceae > Trabulsiella > Trabulsiella odontotermitis. The sequence goes on along the minus strand of NZ_CP125781.1, from coordinate 4,025,138 downwards.
CGAGCACCATCTTTCCGCCGATGACTTAGAAACGCTGGAGAAAATGGCTGTAGAGGCTTTCAAGCTGGGTTACGAAGTGACCGAGCCGGAAGAGCTGGAAGTGGAAGAGGGCGACGTGGTGATCTGCTGTGACATCCTCAGCGAATGCGCACTGAAAGCAGAACTGATTGATGCGCAGGTTGAACAGCTGATGAACCTGGCGGAAAAACATGACGTCGAGTACGACGGTTGGGGAACATACTATGAGGATCCCAACGGTGAAGACGGCGAAGACGATGACGAAGACTACGTCGACGAAGATGATGACGGCGTTCGCCACTAAGTAATGACCTGTGCGGCGGGCTCTCCGCCGCACGGCAGGATTCAGGTATGGATTACCCGCAACAACTCGCCCCCGTTTTAGATTTCCTCCTTTGCCCGACGCCCGCGGCGTGGATCGCCGAAGCGCGCAAACCCGCCCGCTTGCCGCTGCTGCTCACTGATCATATGGTCTGCGAACTGAAAGCCGCGCAAACCGCGATGCTGCTGGTGCGCAAATACATTGCCGATAAGCAGGGTGCAGAAGCGCTGCTTGAGTGGCTGAAACCCTACGAAGCCTTCACCTTTCGCGACGGGCCGGAGCCGGATTTCGTCGCGTTGCATAAGCTGATTGGCAAAAGTGTGATGCCGAAAACCGACGATCCCTGGGGGCGGCAGCTCATCGACAGCATGGTGTTACTCATTAAAGAGGAACTGCACCATTTCTGGCAGGTGCGGGAAATGATGCTGGTGCGCGATATCCCCTACGTGAAGATTACCGCCAGCCGCTACGCCAGAGGGATGCTGAAAGAGGTGCGCACCCACGAACCGCTAACGCTCATCGACAAGCTCATCTGCGGGGCGTACATCGAAGCGCGTTCCTGCGAGCGATTCGCCGCGCTGGCGCCGTACCTTGAAGCGGATCTGCAGAAATTTTACCTGTCACTGTTGCGCTCAGAAGCGCGTCATTACCAGGACTACCTGACGCTGGCGCAGCAGGTGGCAAAAGAGGACATTTCCCCACGGGTGAAATTCTTTGGTGAGGTGGAGGCGTCGTTGATCACAACGCCTGATGAGGAGTTTCGCTTTCACAGCGGCGTACCGGCGTGAAAGCAGGCCGGTTACAGCGTTTTCAGCATCCGCACTTCGCAATCCACATGACCGGTGCAGCCCAGCGGCGCGTCGATGTGGTCAAAACCGAGATGCTCGTACAGCCCAATCGCCTCTTTCAGAAACGCGGTGGTTTCCAGATAACAACGGGTGAAACCCTGCTCACGGGCGTGATCGAGCGCCATCAGCGCCAGCTTTTTCGCCAGCCCCTGACCGCGGATCGACGGCAGGAAATACATTTTCTGCAGTTCGCAGATATCCGGTTCGCTACAGGAGAGCGGCGCAATACCGCCACCGCCAACGACTTTCCCCGCCTGCTCAACCACCCAGTAGGCATGACCAGACTGGCTGTACAGTTCATACAGCTCATCAAGGTTAGGATCCGCCACGGTATAGCCTTTATCGGCGGTTAACCCATACTCGGCGGAAACCTGACGGATGACACTGGCGATGGCCTGATTATCTTCTACAGAAATTCGACGCAGCAAAGCCCGCTGCGGCGTAGTTGCACTCATAGTTTTACTCAATTGAATATCAGTGTTCATAAGAATATGTAATACCACTCTCTTTTTGTGCGCGCAAGTTCAGGATTCCTGCCGTTCTGCTCGGTCAGTAACACGGTTAACGGCTCGGTTTTATGACATTGTGAAAATGATATTGAGTTCCATCTCTGGCAGTATAATTCGGAGAAATTATTGGTAAATATTTTATATGTTCAATGCATATAATTCTCTAAATAACACATGATAATAAACACAAAGTGGATGGTACGTCATTATTTATGACCGGAAATTTGGTTACGATCGAGTTCGTTATTTAATGAGTTATTTATCAGGATTATTTGTCATGAACATTGGTATGGCACTGTCAATGAATATGCCGAGTGTAATCTTTTCAACATTTCACCGGTTTGAAAATTACTATACGGACGATATGCAATATGGAGATATGGACGATCATGATTTCAGTGCGTTAGGGCTTAATGATATATCGACACGTGTCGATCCCTTCAATTTAATAGAATATGACTTTTATCGTTCTTTTCGTGCTCCCACATTAGGTTTTGAAAATCAGGTTCCAAAAGGGAAAAGGATCAGTCGTCAACGCTGTGCCGATATACTTTTTGACGAGATGACAGAATTGTCGGCTACTTTTGCCCACGGTAAATATGCACCGATTATTGGTGAGTTAATTCATCATTTTCATTATGGGCATGGGTTACCATGGCGTAATGTAAAGCTTGATTTAGCCTACCGGGATATTTTAACAGGGATTGGTACGAACGATACTTTACAGCTACTAAAAAAATTAATAAATGATCATTTGATCTATAAACAGAATGCAAGTTTTGATTTTGATTTTATGACTATTATGATGGAAAAAGTTAATAAAACAAAACTCTCTAAATTTATTAGGTTTGAAGATAAGTATAACGGCCTTGGTATCAGCGTACATGATGTTTATGCGCAGGAAATTTCACTCGTGAATTTTCATCGCTATGCCATATCATGGGATGCTTTACTCTCTTTTAAAGCGCAAGATCATTTTGGTCTTGGTAAAGAAGATATTACGGACTCTGTTTACAAGAATTTTCGCTTTTTCCGTATTTGGTTTTTACTTCAGTGTCACAGGGACTATGCATATAAACCGTTTCTTACTAATTTTAGTGCTCATGCAAATATTAAAGGGGCTATGTCGAGATGAAAGTAACTAAACGAAGTGTTTTTTTTAGCAGTATGGTAATGATCTTTTGCGCCTGCTTATTATGGGAGCAACGACCGGTTACTATTATTCGTGCTGTTGACTCATTTGAATATGACCCTCGCTTTATGCACGGACTTAATCGTGACAGCTTGCGTGGTTTTACGGACAATAATTTCTACAATATCGTGGTGGATCATATGCCGCTCTCCGAGTGGGGGCGCATAAACTGGTATCTTGAACATAAGCAAGTGCTGAAGGAAAAATACCATATCCCCAATTCATCGTCTTACCATATTACTTTTTGGGATATCGGTAGCGGATTTATTGATGGAAATAAATCTAGTGATGGGGATTTAATTTGCATTAATAAAACAGAGACAGGTGTTGATTGCCTGGAGAAAAATTTATTGCTGAGTATAGATCTGGACAAGGGGCGTTCTGAAAAATTTACTTTTTATGACTGCGAACACTACTGGATGGTCATGCCTGATAGACGGTTAAAGCTTTTTTAAATTAATAATAAAAAGGCCGGAGAGTTTCCCCTCCAGCCTGTGTTATTCACGATACGAATTATAGCGCAGCAATCACTGCCTGTTGCTCAATCAGCTTCGCTTTCGCTTCGGCATAGCCGGTCAGCTTTTCACGCTCTTTGGCGATCACCGCTTCCGGGGCGCGGGCCACAAACCCTTCGTTAGAGAGTTTGCCTTCGATGCGGCCGATTTCCGCTTCGATTTTGGCCACTTCTTTCGCCAGACGCGCCAGCTCATCTTCTTTATTGATGAGGCCTGCCATCGGGATCAGCAGCTCGGCGCCGTCGATGATTTTGGTCACGGAAACCGGGCCTTTATCATCAGCTGGCAGCACGGTGATGCTTTCCAGACGGGCCAGCGTCTGCAGGAAGCTCTGGTTGTCGTTCACACGGCGTACGGCGTCGGGACTGCAGCCACGGAGCAGCAGCTCCAGCGGTTTACCCGGCGCGATGTTCATTTCCGCACGGATGTTACGCACCGCAACGATCGCCTGCTTCAGCCATTCGGTATCGGCCAGCGCGGCGTCATCAACTTTCGCTGCATCGAACTGCGGGAACGGCTGCAGCATGATGGTGTTGGCGGTAATGCCACAAATCACCTTCACGCGCTGCCAGATGGTTTCGGTAATGAACGGGATGATCGGATGCGCCAGACGCAGCAGACCTTCCAGCACCGTCACCAGCGTGTTGCGCGTGCCGCGCAGTTCCGCTTCAGTACCGCCAGTCATCACCGGCTTGGTCAACTCCAGATACCAGTCGCAGAACTGGTTCCAGGTGAACTCGTACAGAATGCCGGCGGCGATATCGAAACGGAAGCCATCCAGCGCTTCACGGTACGCTTTCACGGTCTGGTTGAATTCCGCCAGGATCCAGCGATCAGCCAGCGACAGCACTTTTTCGCCGCCGTTGAAGCCGCAATCCTGATCTTCAGTATTCATCAGCACGAAACGACTGGCGTTCCACAGCTTGTTACAGAAGTTGCGGTAACCTTCCAGACGTTTCATGTCCCAGTTGATGTCGCGGCCGGTGGAAGCCAGCGCCGCCAGCGTGAAACGCAGGGCGTCGGTACCGTGCGGCTCAATGCCTTCCGGGAACTGTTTTTCGGTGCGTTTGCGAATTTTTTCCGCCAGTTGCGGCTGCATCATGTTGCCGGTGCGTTTTTCCAGCAGATCCGGCAGAGAGATGCCGTCAACCATATCCAGCGGGTCAATCACGTTGCCCTTGGATTTAGACATCTTCTGGCCTTCGTCGTCACGAATCAGACCGGTCATGTAGACGGTCTTAAACGGTACCTGTGGCTTGCCGTTTTCATCTTTGATGAAGTGCATGGTCATCATGATCATGCGGGCGATCCAGAAGAAGATGATGTCGAAGCCTGAAACCATCACGCTGGTCGGGTGGAACTGACGCAGCGCATCGGTGTTTTCCGGCCAGCCGAGGGTGGAGAAGGTCCACAGCGCAGAGGAGAACCAGGTATCCAGTACGTCTTCGTCCTGACGCAGCGGGACGTCGGCGGCGATGTTGTTTTCCTGCCGAACTTCCGCTTCGCTACGACCAACGTACACGTTGCCCTGCTCGTCGTACCATGCCGGGATGCGGTGACCCCACCACAGCTGGCGAGAGATACACCAGTCCTGAATATCGCGCATCCAGGAGAAATACATATTTTCGTACTGTTTTGGAACGAACTGGATATCACCGTTCTCAACCGCTTCAATCGCCGGTTTCGCCAGCGGCGCAACGCGGACGTACCACTGATCGGTCAGCATCGGCTCGATTACCACGCCGCCACGGTCGCCGTACGGGACGGTCAGATCGTGCGGTTTAATCTCTTCCAGCAGACCGAGCGCGTCGATGGCGGCAACAACAGCTTTACGCGCGGCAAAACGTTCCAGTTTCTGGAACTCTGCCGGGATATCGCTGGAATATGCGTCAGTTTCTACGCCATTGGTGTCGTACACCTGCGCGCTTTCACGGATGTCACCGTCAAAAGTCAGGATGTTGATCATTGGCAGCGCATGACGACGGCCGACTTCATAGTCGTTGAAATCGTGCGCCGGGGTGATTTTCACGCAGCCGGTGCCTTTTTCCATATCCGCATGTTCGTCGCCAACAATCGGGATGCGGCGGTTAACCAACGGCAGCATCACAAATTTGCCGATAAGATCTTTGTAACGCGGATCTTCCGGGTTAACGGCCACGCCGGTATCACCCAGCAGGGTTTCCGGGCGGGTAGTGGCGACAACTAAATAATTTTTACCGTCTGCGGTTTTCGCGCCATCGGCCAGTGGGTAACGGATGTGCCACATCGAGCCTTTGGACTCACGATTTTCCACTTCGAGGTCAGAAATGGCGGTGCGCAGTTTCGGGTCCCAGTTGACCAGGCGCTTGCCGCGGTAGATCAGATCTTCTTTATGCAGACGGACAAAGACTTCTTTCACGGCATTGGAAAGGCCTTCGTCCATGGTGAAGCGCTCGCGCTCCCAGTCGACGGAGTTACCCAGACGACGCATCTGACGAGTAATCGTGCCGCCAGACTCCGCTTTCCACTGCCAGATTTTGTCGATGAAGGCATCGCGACCGTAATCGTGACGGGTTTTACCTTCTTCGGCGGCAATCTTGCGCTCAACCACCATCTGCGTCGCGATACCTGCGTGGTCAGTACCGACCTGCCACAGGGTGTTTTTACCCTGCATGCGCTGGTAGCGGATCAGGGTATCCATGATGGTTTGCTGGAAAGCGTGACCCATATGCAAACTGCCGGTGACGTTCGGCGGCGGGATCATGATGCAGAAACTTTCCTGGCTTTCGTCGCCATTCGGTTTGAAATAGCCCTGCTTTTCCCAGTGCTCGTAAAGCGGCTGTTCGATATCTTGTGGGTTGTATGTCTTTTCCATTATTTCCAGGTTGCCGTGGTCAGGTTGAAACCGGCTACGCGGTACGCTTTGTAACGTTCGCGGGCCAGTTGTTTCAAAGAATCTTCGTAGGGGACGAAGTCTATCACTTCTGTGAAAGCGGTGGCAAAATCTGCAAAGCCGGTACGCAGACTAATCAGCAGATCCCGCGGGCTGCTGTTGCGCTTTTGCGGCCAGGCTATCTCCACCGGTGCGCCGCCACGCGGGCCTTCGCCCGACAGGTTATGCGGCACAAAACTGTCGGGTGGGCGCGTCCACAGTGCTTCATCAAGGCGCACTGCCTGCGCCTCATCTTCACAGGCGATCAGGACGCGTTTACCGTTGCGCCAACGTTCTGCGGCAAGTTCACACACCAGTTGTTCGACGGCGCTTAAGCCATCTTGCTGCGTGTCGTTGTCCAGAAGATAGAACGTTGCATTCTTCATATATGGGGCTTCTTGTCTGAATTTAAATACGATGCCCGGTGGCGCTACGCTTGCCGGGCATCAGACGGCAATTACTCTTCGCCGTTAAAACCGGCGCGGTTCAGCAGGAATTGTGACAACAGGGCGACCGGACGACCGGTAGCACCTTTGGTTTTACCGGAACGCCACGCGGTACCGGCGATGTCCAGATGCGCCCAGTTGTACTTGCGGGCAAAGCGCGACAGGAAACAGCCGGCGGTAATCGCCCCGCCAGGACGACCACCGATGTTTGCCATATCCGCAAAGTTGGAGTCCAGCTGTTCCTGGTACTCATCGCCAAGCGGCAGGCGCCACGCGCGATCGCCGGACTGCTCGGACGCGCCGATCAGCTCATGCGCCAGCGGATTGTGGTTCGACATCAGGCCAGAGATATGGTGGCCGAGCGCAATTACGCACGCGCCGGTCAGTGTCGCGACGTCAATCACCGCTTCCGGCTCATAACGTTCGACGTAGGTCAGCACATCGCACAGCACCAGACGGCCTTCGGCATCAGTATTCAGCACTTCAACCGTCTGCCCTGACATGGTGGTCAGCACGTCGCCAGGGCGATATGCGCGACCGCCAGGCATGTTTTCACAGCCCGCCAGTACGCCGATCACATTGATAGGTAGCTGGAGTTCCGCGACCATCCGCATCACGCCGTAGACTGCCGCCGCACCGCACATATCGTACTTCATTTCGTCCATGCCTTCGGCCGGCTTAATGGAGATACCGCCGGAGTCGAACGTCAGGCCCTTACCCACCAGTACAATCGGGCGCGCGTCTTCTGCCGGGCTGCCTTTGTACTCAATCACCGACATTAACGATTCGTTCTGCGAACCGTTACCGACGGCCAGGTAGGCGTGCATGCCCAGCTCGCGCATCTGCTGTTCGCCGATGACACGGGTGATGACGTTTTTGCTCCAGGCATCCGCCAACTGGCGCGCCTGAGAAGCCAGGTAGGCCGCGTTACAGATATTTGGCGGCATATTACCCAGATCTTTCGCCGCTTTGATTCCGGCGGCAATCGCCAGACCGTGCTGAATAGCGCGCTCGCCGCTGGTCAGTTCGCGACGGGTCGGCACATTGAATACCATTTTACGCAGCGGGCGACGCGGCTCGCTTTTGTTGGTTTTCAACTGGTCGAAGCTATACAGCGTCTCTTTTGCAGTTTCCACCGCCTGGCGGACTTTCCAGTAGTTATTACGACCTTTGACGTGTAGTTCGGTCAGGAAACAGACCGCTTCCATTGACCCTGTATCGTTAAGGGTATTAATGGTTTTCTGAATAACCTGCTTATACTGACGTTCATCCAGTTCACGTTCTTTGCCGCAACCAATCAGCAGAATGCGCTCCGACAGCACGTTCGGCACGTGATGAAGCAGCAGGGTCTGCCCGGGCTTACCTTCGAGTTCGCCACGGCGCAGCAGGGCGCTGATGTAGCCGTCGCTGATTTTATCGAGTTGTTCGGCGACCGGGGAGAGGCGACGCGGTTCAAAGACACCCACAACGATGCAGGCACTGCGCTGTTTCTCCGGGCTACCGCTTTTTACACTGAACTCCATGCACTACGCTCCTGAATCTTAAAGACAACGGCGGTGGCTACAGATAGAATTGAAAGCTTTCGTAACTCATGTCCGCTGTTGCGGTGACTTCATGATATTCTTACTGAGTCTACGGTTTGAACACGTTTGAAAACGTGAAGCCGCTGGGTAGTTTAATCTTAGCGATGTTTTCAACGACTCAAGAGAATAAATGACGTTTAAGCCATGAAACAAGCTATTTTCCTGCAACAAGACGGGTTTTTACGGGCGTATTTATAGTGATAATCATAAGATATCTGGTGCGGGAGACGCTGAAAAGCCAGCTTGCAATCCTCTTCATCCTGCTGCTGATCTTTTTTTGCCAGAAGCTGGTAAGGATCCTCGGCGCTGCAGTTGATGGTGAAATCCCGACAAATCTCGTGCTTTCTCTGCTTGGACTTGGCGTCCCGGAGATGGCGCAATTGATCCTGCCACTGAGCCTGTTTCTCGGGTTGTTAATGACGCTGGGCAAACTGTACACCGAAAGTGAAATCACGGTGATGCATGCCTGCGGTCTGAGTAAAACGGTGTTGATTAAAGCGGCGATGATTCTGGCGTTGTTTACCGGCATCATTGCGGCGGTGAACGTGATGTGGGCGGGTCCGTGGTCCTCACGTCATCAGGATGAAGTGCTGGCGGAAGCCAAAGCCAACCCCGGTATGGCGGCGCTGGCGCAGGGGCAATTCCAGCAGGCCACCGACGGCAACGCGGTGCTGTTTATCGAAAGCGTTGACGGCAGCAGCTTTAAAGACGTTTTCCTCGCGCAGTTGCGTCCGAAAGGCAACGCGCGCCCGTCGGTGGTGGTCGCCGATTCCGGCCAACTGGCGCAGAACAAAGACGGCTCGCAAGTGGTGACACTGAACGAAGGGACGCGCTTTGAAGGCACGGCGATGCTGCGCGATTTCCGCATTACGGATTTCCAGAATTATCAGGCGATTATCGGTCACCAGGCGGTGGCGCTGGATCCGGATGATACCGAACAGATGGACATGCGCACGCTGTGGAATACCCATAACGACCGCGCCAGCGCTGAGCTGCACTGGCGATTCACGCTGGTGTTCACCGTCTTTATGATGGCGCTGATGGTGGTGCCGCTGAGCGTGGTCAACCCGCGCCAGGGCCGCGTGCTCTCAATGCTGCCCGCCATGTTGCTGTATCTGGTGTTCTTCCTGTTGCAGACGTCACTCAAGTCGAACGGCGGCAAAGGCAAGCTGGATCCGATGATCTGGATGTGGGCAGTCAACCTGCTGTATCTCGCCTTAGCCATCATGCTGAACCTGTGGGATACGTTGCCGGTGCGTCGTATACGTGCCCGTTTTATGCATAAAGGAGCCGTGTAATGCAGGCGTTCGGCGTTCTTGACCGCTATATCGGTAAAACCATTTTCAACACCATCATGCTGACGTTGTTCATGCTGGTGTCGCTCTCCGCCATCATCAAGTTTGTTGACCAGCTTAAGAAGGCCGGGCAGGGGAACTACGATGCAATGGGCGCAGGGATGTACACCTTGCTGAGCGTCCCGAAAGATATCCAAATTTTCTTCCCGATGGCCGCGCTGCTGGGCGCGCTGCTGGGGCTCGGCATGCTGGCGCAGCGCAGTGAGCTGGTGGTAATGCAGGCCTCCGGCTTTACCCGCATGCAGGTGGCGCTGTCGGTGATGAAAACCGCGATCCCGCTGGTGCTGCTGACCATGGCGATTGGCGAATGGGTCGCGCCGCAAGGCGAGCAGATGGCGCGTAACTACCGCGCGCAGCAGATGTACGGCGGTTCGCTGCTCTCCACGCAGCAAGGGCTGTGGGCGAAAGACGGGCACAATTTTGTCTATATCGAACGAGTGAAAGGTGACGACGAACTGGGCGGCGTGAGTATTTACTCGTTCAACAATGAACGTCGCCTGCAATCTGTTCGCTATGCTGCGACGGCGAAATTCGATAACCAGAACAAGGTCTGGCGACTGTCGCAGGTGGATGAATCCAACCTGACCAACCCGAAACAGGTGACCGGCAGTCAGACGGTGAGCGGTACCTGGAAAACCAATCTGACGCCGGACAAGCTCGGCGTGGTGGCGCTGGATCCGGACGCGCTCTCCATCAGCGGTCTGCATAACTACGTGCGGTATCTGAAATCGAGCGGACAGGACTCCGGCCGTTATCAGCTCAATATGTGGAGCAAAATCTTCCAGCCGCTCTCCGTGGCGGTGATGATGCTGATGGCGCTGTCGTTTATTTTTGGCCCGCTGCGTAGCGTGCCAATGGGCGTGCGTGTGGTGACGGGGATTAGCTTCGGCTTTGTGTTCTACGTGCTGGATCAGATCTTCGGCCCGCTGACGCTGGTCTATGGCATTCCGCCTGTCGTGGGCGCGCTATTGCCGAGCGCCTCGTTCTTCCTGATAAGCCTCTGGCTGATGATGCGCAAGGCGTAATCTGCATATTCCCCCGGCCTTTGCAGGCCGGGCGACGTTTATCCTAACAGTTCTTCTTTCACCTGCATCGCCAACTCGAACGAGTGCAGGCGCGCCTGGTTATCGAAAATTTGCCCGTTGACCATGATCTCATCGGCCTGCGTTTCACGCAGCATTGATTCCAGCCCGTGACGAATTTTCGCTTTATCACCGACCAGCGACATGCTCAGTGCCTGCTGGACGCCATATTGTTCGGACGGCGACCAGAACTGATCCATATTCTGGATCGGCGGCGGCAACTGGCCGGTCTCGCCGCGACGCAGCTTCACGAACGCCTGCTGCATGGAGGTAAACAGGAATTCGGCATCACGGTTGCTGTCGGCGGCAATAATGTTGATGCACACCATTGCGTAAGGTTTTTCCAGCCGTTCCGACGGTTTGAAGTTCGTGCGGTACAGGTGCAGCGCCTGGAAGAGCATATCCGGCGCGAAGTGCGACGCGAAGGCGAACGGCAGACCCAGTTGCGCGGCCAGTTGAGCGCTGTAGAGGCTGGAACCGAGCAGCCAGACCGGCACTTTCTCGCCGTAGCCCGGCACCGGACGTACATGCGGATTCGGATCGCGGGCGTCGAACCAGTCCACCAGTTCCGCAACGTCACGCGGGAAGTTGTCGACGTCGCCGCTCATATGTCGACGCAGCGCCATCATGGTGCGCTGATCACTGCCTGGTGCGCGCCCCAGCCCCAGATCGATACGGCCAGGATAGAGCGTATTGAGCGTGCCGAACTGCTCGGCGATCACCAGCGGCGAGTGGTTTGGCAGCATCACGCCGCCGGAACCCAGATGCAGCGTGGTGGTATTTGCCGCCAGATAACCAATCAGCACTGAGGTCGCCGCACTGGCGATGCCGGTCATGTTGTGATGTTCCGCCAGCCAGTAGCGATGATAACCGCGTTTTTCCGCGAGGCGGGCGAGATCTAACGAGTGTGAAAAGGCGTCTCTGGCAGAGGCACCATGGGGGATCGGCGCGAGATCAAGCACCGAAAAAGGAATGGTTTTGTCAGTCATAACGGCTCACTTTGTTACCGGTTAATCTTTTCATACTGCATTAAAGATTAGCTAAAGCTGTTAACAAAGTGAGCTATTTATCAGGCCTGCAGCTCCAGACCGGCAAGGCGTTTCCAGTAGCCGTTACAGTCGCTGAGTGGGGCCAACGCGAGCGGCGCGGCGCCATTTTCATTGGCGCGGAAGGCGTCCAGCATCGCGAATGTCTCGCTGCCCAGTGGCGAAAGACGAACAATATCCACCAGACCTTTCATCGAGGCTAATTCATTGCCGAGATTGTAGACATAACCGCTCATAGTCTGAATGCCGTTCAGCACGAACACCTGCTGGTTTTCCTGTGACAGCACGTTGCGCCCGTTCGGGTATTTAATGCAGCAGGTTTCGCATTCGTCTTTCGGGCGATCTTCAGAGCGCGCCGTAAAGCAACGGGCGGAATATGCCAGCGGCAGATGGCCGTAGCTCAGCACTTCAACCTCGAACTGATGACGAATACCCAGCTCATCGCACTGATTCAGCAGATTCGCCAGCCAGTCGCGGGAGAGTTCAACCGGCATGCACCAGCGCACCATTCCCTGCTTGAGCAGCAGGCGCAGGGTGACCGCGTTATAACAGTTCAGCGCATGGCTGGCGACAAAAGGCAGTTTGCGCTCGGCGCACAGATTTACCACGCCGAGATCGCTCGCTTCCAGCAGGAAATCGCCGTTGTCGACGTAACGCTTCAGTTCGCTCAGCTCTGACGATGCCTGTACCAGCGCCAGTGTCGACAGCACCACCTGCTTGCCACTGGTGGCAAGACTCTTCGCCATGTCTATCCAGTCGCCGACTTTGGTGGCGCGGCGCTTGCTGCAAACCGTTTCGCCGAGGTAGATGACTTCCGCGCTGCTGTTCGCCGCTTGCTGGTAGAACGATTCCAGCGTCTCTTTCGGCCAGTAGTAAAGCACTGGCCCTAATGAATATTTCATCGTGTTTCCTACTGCCATTTGCGGTGATAAGCGCCAAGCGTCGTCTGGCTGCCCTCAGACATGGCGCCGAGCGTGTCCATCCAGGCGGCCTGCGGGACGAAATTCTGCGGATCGGCTTTACAGCGATCGATCGCCTGACGCCACACTTTCGCCACCTGGCTGACATACGCCGGGCTGCGCTGACGACCTTCGATTTTCACCGAGGCGATATTCGCCGCCAGTAACTCCGGCAGCAGCTCAAGCGTGTTGAGGCTGGTCGGTTCTTCCAGCGCGTGATAGCGCTCGCCGTCAACCAGATAGCGCCCTTTGCACAGCGTCGGGTAACCGGCATTTTCTCCGTCCTGATAACGGTCGATCAGCACTTCGTTAAGACGGGATTCCAGGCCCTGCGACGTCTGCTGCCAGCGCACAAAGCGGGCAGGAGAGCAGGCGCCAACGGTATTGGGCGATTCGCCGGTTAAATAGGACGACAGATAGCAGCGCCCTTCGGCCATGATGCACAGGCTGCCAAAGGCGAAGACTTCCAGCGGCACTGGCGTTGCCCGCGCGAGTTGCTTAACCTGATGAATAGAGAGCACGCGCGGCAACACCACGCGCGCTACGTCGAAATGACGGTGATAAAAGCGAATCGCCTCTTCGTTGGTGGCGGAGGCCTGAACGGAGACGTGGCGTTCGATATGCGGATAACGCTCTGCGGCATATTCCAGCATGGCGAGATCAGCTAAGATCAGGGCGTCCGCGCCCAGCTGCGCCGCCATATCCACCGCGCGCTGCCAGCGGGCGTAGCCGTCCGGGTGTGCGAAGGTATTGATGGCGATATGCAGTTTACGATGATGCTGATGCACAAAGCTGACCGCTTCCTGCAGCTTTTTTTCGGTGAAGTTAAGGCCGGCAAAATGTCGGGCGTTGGTGTCGTCCTTGAGCCCGATATAAACAGCATCCGCGCCGTTTTCAATGGCCGCCTTAAGCGCCGGGAGGTTTCCGGCAGGGCAGAGCAGCTCCATAATATTTCCTGAGAGCGCGACCACCTGGATCGCAAGAATTGTTAACGAACTGGGATTTTAGTTAACCCATCAGCAATAATTTTTGATTTGAGGCAGTTAAAAGCGTATTGATGGCACCAATAGTGGGTAGTAATGACGTTTGTTGACTTGTGCCGCTATGTCATTTATCTGATATGGCAAAATAGAGGCACTACAGATTTCAGGGAGTAAAGCTCGTGTTGGATAAACTGCGTTCACGCCTGGTGCACTTAGGTCCGTCTCTGATGAGCGTGCCGGTTAAACTGACGCCATTTGCCCTTAAGCGTCAGGTACTGGAGCAGGTCTTAAGCTGGCAATTCCGCCAGGCGCTGGCCGACGGGGAACTGGATTTCCTTGAAGGGCGCTGGTTAAAAATAGCGGTGCGTGATATCGATCTGACGTGGTTCACCACCGTAGAAAACGACCGTCTGGTCGTAAGCCAGTCTGCGGAGGCAGATGTCAGTTTTAGCGCGGATGCCAGCGATTTGCTGATGATTGCCGCGCGCAAACAGGACCCGGATACGCTCTTTTTCCAGCGTCGCTTAGTGATTGAAGGCGATACGGAACTGGGGTTGTATGTCAAAAACCTGATGGACGCCATTGAGCTTGAGCAGATGCCGAAAGCGCTGCGCATCATGCTGCTGCAACTGGCGGACTTTGTTGAGGCTGGGCTGAAAAGCGAGCCGGCAACCAAACACACATCGGTAGGTGAGTCATGCTGATTCGAGTTGAAATTGGAATCGATGCCCCGGGGATAGACGCTCTGCTGCGCCGTTCATTTAACCGCGATGACGAAGCAACACTGGTGCATGATCTGCGGGAAGATGGTCTGGTGACGCTGGGTTTAGTGGCGACCGACGACGACGGGCAGGTGATTGGCTACGTCGCCTTCAGCCCGGTTACCGTGAACGACGATGATCTGCAATGGGTGGGTCTGGCGCCGCTGGCTGTCGATGAACAATACCGCGGACAGGGCCTGGCGCGGCAACTGGTCTATGAGGGACTGGACTCACTCAATGAGTTTGGTTACGCCGCCGTGGTGGCGTTGGGCGAACCGGCGCTATACAAAAAACTCGGGTTTGAGCTGGCGGCACAGCATGATCTGCGTTGTCGCTGGCCGGAAACGCAGGACGCATTCTTCGTCCACCGTCTCGCGGATGACGCCCTGAATGGCGTTCACGGTCTCGTCGAGTATCACGACCATTTCAATCGCTTTTAAGCACTGACGTTTGCAGGCTCGCCAGCAGAGTCTCAAACGTCCCGTCTCCGGCCACGAGGCGCTCTTTCTGGCGCTTTGTGAGCTGTTTGATCTGATACTCCAGCCGTAGTGCAAGTGAGCGTTCGCCAACCTCGCCAGAGAACGCCAGCCGCAGCTCACCTTTCCCGCGTAACGCTTTCGCCCCTTTCCCGCATTGATGCTGCAGAAAACGTCGTTCAACATCGGTAGTGATCCCGGTGTAGAGATGATTGTCAGCGGTACGAATCAGATAGAGAAACCAGCGCACGATTGAAGATGTCAGTATGTTAAGGTGAAGGCACATTAGCACAAGGAAAGAACCAGATGGAAACTCCTGATGTCATCAGTCGCTGGCTGATGAAACAACATGTCGTGACGTGGTGCGTTGCAAACGCAGGCGATCTCTGGTGCGCCAATGCCTTTTATCTCTATGACCCGCAAAATGTAGCGTTTTATCTGCTCACTGAGGATAACACCCGGCACGCGCAGATGTCGGGCAACAACGCCCCGGTAGCGGGAACTGTCAACGGCCAGCCGAAAACCGTGGCGCTGATCCGCGGCGTACAGTTTAAGGGTGAAATCCGGCGGCTTGAGGGTGACGAAAGCGAGGCTGCGCGCGCGCGTTACAACCGGCGGTTTCCGATCGCCAGAGCGATGTCGGCGCCGGTGTGGGAAATCCGTGTCGATGAGCTAAAATTCACTGACAATACGCTGGGGTTTGGTAAAAAAATCCACTGGTTGCGTCAGGAGTAATACATGAGTCAGGTTCTTATCACCGGCGCCACCGGTTTGGTTGGTGGGCACTTACTGCGGATGTTGATTCAGGAGCCACGCATCAGCGCTATCGCGGCGCCGACGCGTCGCCCGTTGAGTGATGTGCCTGGCGTGTTCAATCCCCACGATCCTCAGCTCACCGACGCGCTCGCACAGGTGACTGATCCTGTCGATATCGTTTTTTGCTGTCTGGGCACCACCCGCCGTGAAGCGGGCAGTAAAGAGGCGTTTGTGCATGCCGATTACACCCTGGTGGTGGATACCGCGCTGACCGGTCTGCGGCTGGGGGCGAAGCATATGCTGGTGGTCAGTTCGATGGGGGCGAATGCGCATTCTCCCTTTTTCTACAACCGCGTGAAGGGCGAAATGGAAGCGGCGCTGATGGCGCAGGCATGGGAACGACTCACGATTGTGCGTCCGTCGATGCTGCTTGGCGAAAGATCAAAACACCGTCTGAACGAGTCGTTGCTGGCGCCGCTGTTCTCGCTGTTGCCGGGAAACTGGAAGTCGATTGCCGCCAGAGATGTGGCAAGCGCGATGCTACGCGAAGCGCTCTCGCCTGCTCAGGAAGGAGTAAACATCATCTCCTCCGCAAAACTGCGTGAAATTGCCGAAAACGAGGCGTAATATTCCCCGACTTCACTTCAAAATCCCTGGGGAATGCTATGGCTGGTCAGTCTTCATCTCAGGCGGCGACACCGTTTCAGTGGTGGAAACCCGCACTCTTTTTTCTCGTCGTTATCGTTGGTCTCTGGTATGTGAAATGGCAACCGTATTACGGCAAAGCCTTCACCGCCGCCGAAACGCACAGCATCGGTAAATCCATTCTTGCTCAGGCGGATAGCAATCCGCTCCGCGCTGCGTGGGATTACGCGCTGGTCTATTTTCTTGCTGTCTGGAAAGCCGCGGTGCTGGGCGTTGTTCTCGGCTCATTAATTCAGGTGTTGATCCCCCGTGACTGGCTGCTGCGCACGCTGGGGCAGAGCCGTTTTCGCGGCACGCTGCTGGGGACGCTGTTTTCCCTGCCGGGCATGATGTGCACCTGTTGCGCCGCGCCGGTGGCGGCCGGAATGCGTCGTCAGCAGGTGTCGATGGGCGGCGCGCTGGCGTTCTGGATGGGTAACCCGTTGCTTAACCCGGCAACGCTGGTGTTTATGGGTTTTGTTCTCGGCTGGCAGTTTACCCTTATCCGCTTTGTGGCCGGGCTGGCGACAGTGCTGGTGGTGGCGACGCTGGTGCAAATATGGGTGAAAGAGACCGCGCAACAACCTTCGCCGGTAGCGCTGGAAGTGACGCAACCGCAGGGTAGCTTCCTGTCCCGCTGGCTGAACGCGCTGTGGTCGCTGTTCTGGAATACCATCCCGGTTTACATTCTGGCGGTGCTGGTTCTCGGTGCGGCTCGCGTCTGGCTGTTCCCGCATGCGGATGGCTTAGTCAGCAACACGCTGTTCTGGGTGGTGGCGATGGCGATTGCCGGTTGTCTGTTCGTGATCCCAACGGCGGCGGAAATCCCTATCGTACAAACGATGATGCTCGCCGGTATGGGCACCGCACCTGCGCTGGCATTGCTGATTACGCTGCCGGCCGTGAGCGTGCCGTCGCTGATTATGCTGCGAAAAGCCTTCCCGGCGAAAGCGTTGTGGCTGACCGGTACGCTGGTGGCCCTGTGTGGCGCCGTGGTGGGGGGAATTGCGTTACTGTAAGCAGAAAACGCCCGGCGCACTTCGCGTGACCGGGCGATTCATTTACTTCAGGTAGGTGAACGCCGTGGTGACGTGCTTAACACCACTCACACGGCTCGCGATATCGGCGGCGGCTTTCCCTTCACGATCGGTCACCAGACCCATCAGGAACACTTCGCCGTTTTCCGTCGTCACTTTCACGTTAGAGGATTTCACCTGATCGCTGCTCAGCAACTGAGAGCGGACTTTGGTGGTGATCCAGGTATCCGAAGACGCAGTGCCGATGCTGACGGGCGCGCCCTGACGGATTTCGTTAAACACTTCCGTTGCGCCGTCCACGCCCATGGCGATTTGTTTGGCGCGCGAGGCGAGTTCGGTATTCGGCGCCTGGCCGACCAGCAGCACTTTGCCCTGATACGCCGTAACGTTAATACGGGCTTCTTTCTTCAGTTGTTCATCTTTTGACAGGGCGCTGTTGACGCGAAGTTCCAGCGTGCCATCGTCCACCTGCGTGCCTACGGTACGCGGGTCGGTGGCGGCTTTGGTGCCAACGGCTGCAGTGCCGACAACGGCTGCAGCAACGCATCCCTGAAGCAGCAGCGCGGTAATAAGGACTGCGAGGGGCGAAAATACCTTCACCTTCATATGTACTCCTTAATCGTCCTGGTGTGGGAAGAGCGTGTTATCAATCAGATCGCACAGACAGTTAACCGTGAGCATATGCATTTCCTGAATGCGTGCGCTGCGGTGGGAAGGGACGCGAATTTCGACATCCTGTTGCCCGAGTAAACCCGCCAGTTCACCGCCGTCATAGCCGGTTAAGGCCACAATGGTCATATCCCGGGTCACGGCGGCTTCCACGGCTTTCACGATATCGCGGCTGTTGCCGCGCGTCGAGATAGCCAGCAGCACATCACCGGCATGGCCCAGCGCACGTACCTGTTTTGCATAGACTTCATCATGCAGGCGATCGTTCGCAATCGCCGTTAAGACCACATTATCCGTATTTAGTGCAATCGCCGGTAAACTGGGGCGTTCTGTTTCGAAGCGATTGATCATGCTGGCAGCAAAATGCTGTGCGTTGGCGGCAGAGGTGCCATTGCCACAACAGAGAATTTTGTTGCCGTTTAGCAGGGACTGTACCAACGTCATTGCCGCACGGGAGATGGCATCCGGGAGGGCTTCCGCCGCTGCTATCTGGGTTTGAATGCTTTCCGTAAAGCAGACTTTAATTCTTTCGAGCACGATTTCCCTTAACATTTCAAGCTGACGCTATTCGCCGAAGGCGTTTTTGAGCCATTCGATTTCGTTGCCCGTGAAGGCTACCACATCAAAACGGCAATCCACAGTATCAAAACTCCCATTGTGACGGGCGAGCCACAGGCGGGCCGTTTGCAGGAGTTTCTGTTGTTTGCTACGGGTCACGCTGGCGGCGGCTCCGCCATAGTGTGCGGATTGCCGGAAGCGAACCTCAATAAAAACGGTGACGCGCCCCTCTCGCATAATGAGGTCGATTTCACCGTTTCGTTCGCGTATGTTGGCGGCGATAAACCGCAATCCCTGATTTTCCAGCCAGCGACGCGCGCGAAGTTCCCACGCGTCGCCGATCTGTTTCCGGCTTAACTGGCTGGGACGACCTGTCCCTGCTGGTACTGGAGCCATGATAACTTCCTGTTAATCACGCAGTCAGAATCGGCGCTCAGATCGCCGGTATTGCCGTTCAGTTCAAAGCCCGGCATCTGGCGCATCTGTGAAAAATGGTTCGCCAGCGCCCAGGCATCGGCGCCCATCGCGTACAGGCGCGCCAGAGAGTAATCATTACGCACGGCGCCCAGCGCCTGCTGCATCAGCGCAGGGTTGCTGCCCGCCAGCATCGGAATTTCGCTGAACTGCAATCCTTCCATTTCGAGACGGAAATCCGGCCCGGCGACGCCACCGGCGCTGCGGGAGCTCGCGTACAGTGTGGTGCCCGTCTGACTGCCGTTGCGCATCGCGATCATCGGTTTGATATAGGCAATCTCTTCCGGCGTGGCGATGATATAGGCTGCATCGACTTTGCTGCCGCTGGTGATCTGTGCGTCGGTCGGCGGCGCCGGAATGTTCAGCCCGCCAATGATCACGCCCTGCTGTTGCGGCAGGCTGGAGGCCACCGGGCTGCCAGTCAGCGCGATGCCTGAACCGCCATTAATGCCCATTCTCAGTTCCGCAGCAGAACCAAAACGCTGCTGAAGAACGATACCGCCGCCCAGAGTCTGCCACTCTTCGGCAAAAGCGGTGGCGACGCGGTTGCCGAGATCACTGCGCGGAAGCAACAGCAGCGGAGACTGTTTGCCCTGCTCGTGAATATGACGTGCCGCATCGCGGGCTTCATCTTCCGGGGAGAGGGCGAAGTAGCAGATATTCGCCCGGTTCTCGACCTTTTCCGGCTGGTTCAGCGCCAGTACGTTCAGCGGTGTGTTGGTTTTGAGCAGCTCTTCAACGTTGTTTTTTAACAGCGGCCCGACGACCAGCGACGCACCATCCTGCTGCGCCTGCGCCAGCAGTTGATCCATCGGCTGCGCGGTGGTGTCGTAGATTTTCAGCACTGCGGACGGATTCGCCGGCGTGACAGCAACGGCCTGCGTCGGCTGTGCGCTATTTGGCGTTGCCGGTGCCGGCGTCTGTGCTGGTGCCTGTTCCTGCGGCTGAGCCTGATCGGCGGCGGGGGTCTGAACCGGTGCCTGAGGTTGCTGCGGGACTGGTGCCTGCGGTGGCTCCGTCGTCCCTTCGGCGGTCAGATCACTGACTTCGGCCTGCGCCGGGCTGATCACGCTCTGATTAGCATTGGCGACCTGAGCGACTTGCTCAGGCACTGCGCTACCGGCAACAGCACCAATGTTGCCGTTTTTCGCCGCTTCAAAACCCTGCTGGATAGTACGACCAAAGACGGCGGCCTGACCGTTCAGCGGCAGCATCAGCGCGATGGTGTTCACTGACGCCGGTTTGAAATTCTGCACATTCACCAGTTGCGTCGGCAGCATTTTCGCTCCGGGGTTTTGTGGATAGCGGGTCTGCCAGTCCTGGACGCCTGCTTTCATCATGTTGGGATCATTGCGGTTATCAAACCAGACACGTTGCAAATCCAGCCAGCCCTGCAGTACGTTTTCGTCGGCATTGATGACCAGCGCGTTCGCCTGATCCTGCGTCATGGAGGAGAGCGCCTGCCAGGTGGCATCGATATTTTTCTGTTTATCCTGCGCCGTCGCCAGCAGCGGCTCCTGCGCAATCAGCGCCCGCAGCAAGGTGAGTGACGGTCGCCCCTGCCGGGCGGTGATACTGTCCTGCCAGAATCGCGCCTGCTGCGCCTCTTCGAGACCAGACACGTCGATTTTCGCCAGCAGCGCCTGGGCACCTGTGAAATCTTTCTGCGCCAGTTTCAGCTCTACCGCCAGCAACGACTGCTCCTGGCGCTGGTCTGCATTCAGCTCTTGCGGCAACTGGCTGAACAATTCACTCGCCTGCTGGCTTTTACCCTCTTTGAGCAATGCACGAATGGCGAGTAATTGCCAGTTGGTCTTGCTATCATCAGCGCTTTGTTGCATCTGCTGCAGATAGTAACCAGAGTTAGCCTGCGCGGCGCCCTGAAGGTGAGCCGTGCTCTGGTCAGTAGGCTGGGTGCCACAGCCGGCGAAAAGTAACGCTGCCACAACAAGAGGCAGACAGCGTGCGGCTTTTGATCGAAGAAAAGTAGACGGTACCATACTGTATCCAGTGGTTATTTTTATACGCAATGCTCAATATTAAATCGGCTATACGGACGAAACAATGAAACAACACGATTCCGCAGATAATTCTCAAGGTCAGCTCTATATTGTTCCCACTCCGATCGGGAATCTGGCTGACATTACCCAGCGTGCGCTGACCGTGTTGCAGGATGTCGATCTTATCGCCGCCGAAGACACCCGTCATACGGGTTTACTGTTACAGCATTTTGCGATTAATGCCCGCTTATTTGCTCTTCATGACCATAACGAACAGCAAAAGTCGGAAACGCTGCTGGCAAAACTGCAGGAAGGGCAGAACATCGCGCTGGTGTCAGATGCCGGTACGCCGTTGATTAACGACCCGGGCTACCACCTGGTGCGCACCTGCCGGGAAGCCGGGATCCGCGTGGTGCCACTGCCGGGGCCGTGCGCAGCCATCGCCGCACTGAGTGCCGCCGGTCTGCCTTCGGACCGTTTCTGCTACGAAGGCTTTTTGCCCGCTAAATCCAAAGCGCGCCGTGACGCGCTGAAAGCGCTGGAAGAAGAGCCGCGCACACTGATTTTTTATGAATCGACCCATCGTCTGCTGGAGAGTCTGGAAGATGTCTGCGCGGTGCTTGGCGAATCCCGCTACGTGGTGCTGGCGCGCGAACTGACCAAAACCTGGGAATCTATCTACGGGGCGCCAGTCGGCGAACTGCTGGCGTGGGTGAAAGAAGATGAAAACCGCCGCAAGGGCGAAATGGTGCTGATTGTCGAAGGTCATAAGGCGCAGGAAGATGCACTGCCCGCCGACGCTTTGCGCACGCTGGCGCTGCTGCAGGCCGAACTACCGCTGAAAAAAGCGGCGGCGCTGGCGGCAGAAATCCACGGCGTGAAGAAAAACGCGCTGTACAAATACGCACTGGAGCAGCAAGGGTAATCACGTATTGAGTTTTGCCGGATGACGGCGATAACGCCTTATCCGGCCTACAAACAGCCATAGGAGTAGGCCTGATAAGCGAAGCGCCATCAGGCATTTCAGCTAATTTGTGCAGAAAGAAGGGAGCGATGATCTGTCGTACAGACAGGTGGTATCAGGATGCAACCACAGCAGCGAGGCGGGAAGCTCAGTGGTGACCTTTCCTTCGCAGAACGCGGTAAACGCGCGCTGTTTGCCGTCGCCCGCCACCAGAAACAGTATCTCTCTGGCGGCCAGAATATCCCGCAAACCCAGTGTGATGCCGTGTTCTATCGGTAAACCGGCGTGCTTAATCATGTCGTGCTGACGCGTCTGGCTATCAAGCCGGGCGATATGACACGACGGCTGCAAAAACGCGGCTGGTTCATTAAGGCCGAGATGACCGTTCTTCCCAAGACCTAACAGGCACAAATCCAGCCCACCGCGGTGCATAATCCTGTCGACGATGCGAACACACTCGCACTCATCCGCCGTTTCAGCATTGAAAGCAATGTACTGCTCGTCGGTGATAGCGAGCGGCTGAATGATGTGCTGTTGCAGGAAAGTCTCACAGGTGCCCGCAGCATTTGCGGGCAATCCAACCCATTCATCCAGTTTGACGAAGGTCAGCTGGCTGACATCCAGCCGCTGCGCCTTCACCGCCTGAACAAACAACTGATAGGTGAGCAAAGGCGTCGCCCCCGTCGCCAGACAGATAACCGCGTCAGGTTTGCGGCGAACAAGGGCAAGAAGCCTGGCGCAGGCCGCTTCACTCAGCGCACGGTAATCAGCAAACGAGGCGAAGGCGATCGCTTTCATTTACAGCACTCCCAACGCCGAACCCAGAATCGCGAGCACAAACGTCACAGCGATCAGCACGACAGGGTGCGCTTTTTTCACCCGCAGCAGATAGTACATCAGCAGCGTATAGCCCATCGGCAGCAGGTTAGGGAACACCTTGTCGAAGAAGTCTTGCTGCAGCGCAACGTTGTGGGTGGCGTCGATGGCGAAAGTGGTTACCACGTTAATGTGAACGTACGACGCGATAAGCCCGCCGATCACGGTGATACCGAGGATCGTCGCCGAACGGGCAATCATCTGCGAGTTTTCTCGCACCTTGTCGATGGCTTTGATCCCCACCGTATAGCCGACGTGCGTCCAGCCCACGCGCAGGAAGAAAATGGCGAGGTAGACCGCGAAGAACAGAATCGGCCCCAGCAGGTTGCCCTGGCTGGCGAAGGACGAACAAATACCCGCCATGATCGGCAGCAAGGTGAACCAGAAAATCGCATCGCCGATACCCGCGATTGGGCCAAAGAGGGCGACTTTTAACCCTTTGATAGTGTTACGATCTTCGCCTTTCTCCTCCATGGAAATCAGCAGGCCCATCAGGAAGCCCACCAGGTTTGGGTGGGTGTTAATAAACTCCAGGTTATCCTTCATCGCCGCGCTGAGCCCGGCTTTGTCGTTTTTGTAGATCTTTTTCAGCAGCGGCAGCATCGCCCAGGTGAAACCGCCTGCCTGCATGCGTTCGTAGTTAAAACTCGCCTGGAGCAATGAGGAGCGAAACCCTAAGCGAGTGATATCTTTTTTACTGATTTCAGATCCCATTGCTGTAGTCCTCTTCGTCATTTTTGGCGGCGGCAGGCAGAGCTTGCGCGCTTTCTTTAGCTTTTGCTTTCGCGTTGAAGTATTCATAAACCGCGAAGCCAGCCCCTAACACGGCAACAGGCAGCAGGTTGCTGACCTGGATGTAGCAAACAAACAGGAAACCGGCGATGAAGTAAGGAATGTACTGTGCTTTAAACATGACACGCAGCAACAGACCAAAACCGACGGCTGGCAGAATGCCGCCCGCAACTTCAAACCCGTGCGTCAGCCACGCTGGCATGGATTTCACCAGCGCCTGCATCGCGCCCTGAGCAAGATAGGTACAGAGGAAAGCAATAATGGAATAGGAACACGCCACAATCAGCGTGGTCGTCCAGTTCAGACGGGCAAAGGCGGCTGTATTGGCCTCTCTGGCGCATCTGTCGGCTTTGTTCATGAACAGCGAGAACGCCGAATAGAAGAACAGAATGATGTACTGCATTAACAGACTGAAGGGAAGGCCTAACCCGATCGCCGTTTTTGCATCGACGCCGGTAGACCAGGCAATGACGGTTGTCATTACCCCCGCCATAATCGGGTTAGGTGGCTGAACCCCGCCCGCAGGCGTTAACCCTGCGAAAGCCAGTTCGGTCAGACCACCAGTAATTAAGCCGATGTGAATATCACCCAGAATCGCACCCGTGAGGGTACAAACGATAATGGGGCGAAAAAGAAATAGTGCTTCCAGCCAAAAATCGATCCCTAGAACAAATACAAGAGCGGCAAGCGATATGCCTTGAATAAGCGTAATTTCATGCATTTTATTGCCTCGTCGTCATTATATTACCTGAAAATTTATCGAGACAGCGTTGTTAGTCAGGAATGCTCTCTTTGGCATCGCCAGGAACATCCTGAATAAACACATTTACCCCATTGCTTTTAATAAAGCGCAGGTCATTCAGATCGCTTTCGTCGACATAGACTTTGCT
The DNA here is from genome assembly GCF_030053895.1 of Trabulsiella odontotermitis. Taxonomy (NCBI): domain Bacteria; kingdom Pseudomonadati; phylum Pseudomonadota; class Gammaproteobacteria; order Enterobacterales; family Enterobacteriaceae; genus Trabulsiella; species Trabulsiella odontotermitis. Next base: position 4,000,432 of record NZ_CP125781.1, on the reverse strand, counting down.
GCTAATCTGTTTTTTACCTTCCGAAAAGTGCATATTCCCCACGTTCACATCTTTTAGCGGTACCCCCCCTTCCAGCAGTTTTCTGACCGTAGAAGGTGTACGGCAAATAAGGAAAATCTTCTGATGTGGCGCGGCCTTAGCGATGATGTTGATTGTTTTTTCAATGCTGAAGAAGCGAATGCCGAAGCCATAGTTTTCGGCAGTAAAGCTCATTAACTTCTGCTGCATTTCATCTTTCGCAACGTCATCATCAACAACCACAACCAGATTTGCGCCGATGGCAGTTGTCCAGGTCACACCCACCTGACCATGAACCAGACGATTATCAATGCGTGTTAATAAAATATTTGGACTGCTCATATCATGAATTCCTGTAATATCGTGAATATCGTTTATGCCCATCCTCTATAAGCGTTTTGAAAACATCGTCCTGATTCATTCCCCCGCTAATAACAGATAGCCTCTGTTATTTTTTACATTGATTGCATCAGGGTGTCTGATGCAATCAAATTCTGTGATAGTGATATATTTTTTTATGATGTTGTGACGCTGTCCGCGGTCAGCTTATTCATAGAGCCACAAACATTAATTTTGTTTCTTACCACCTCTTTCATGGCTTCCATTCCGACACGCATGTAATAACGCGGATCGTTTCCGTCCGGGTTGTCGGCGAACCATTTTTTCACCGCGGCGGCAAAAGCAATTTTCAGTTCGGTGGCGACGTTGACTTTGCAGACGCCCAACTCAATGGCGCGGCGAACGAATTCGTCCGGCACATCGCTTGCACCATGAAGCACCAGCGGTATATCAACCACCGCGCGGATTTTTTCCAGTCGCGCGAAGTCAATCTTCGGCCGTTTGGTGTATAAACCGTGCGCGGTACCGATAGCAACGGCCAGACTGTCAACACCGGTCTCTGCGACAAAGCGACGGGCATCCTGCGGGTCGGTGAGGAACGCGCTCTCTTCATCCACGTCCATATCATCTTCCACGCCGCCAAGACGGCCCAGTTCCGCTTCCACGCTGCAGTCGTGACGATGGCAAAAATCCACCACCGATTTTACCAGTTTCACGTTTTCATCAAACGGGAAGTGGCTGCCGTCGATCATGGCGCTGCGCACGCCCGCGTTCACTTTGTTGCGAATATCCGCCAGCGATTCGTGGTGATCGAGATGCAGCGCCAGCGGCATATCGTAGCTCGCGGAGTAGGCTTCACATAGCGCGAAAATCTCTTCGAAGGCGATGTGTTTGAAGGTGCCCGGTGTCCCGGCGAGGATCACCGGTGAGCGCATCTCATAGCAGACTTCAAGGATCGCCTGAATGGTTTCGGCGTTATGGATGTTGAAAGCAGGGACGGCATAACCCTTCGCCTGCGCATCCTGAAGAAGATACTTCGTTGAAATAATACCCATTTTTTCAATCTCCTCAGGCAAGCCACGGATGAATAATAACGCCCTGAACCACACGGTTCACCGTTCCGCTGGCGGAAGGGGTATCAGGCGTGTTGCCGATCCTGATGGATTCCGTCAGGGCAAAGACCTGCGCGTACATCAGGAAACAGAAAACCTGTTCAACATCGATAAAGGCGCGGGCAGGCGGCAGCGTAATGTGCGGGCCGCTCTTAATGACGTCATCAACGTCAGCCGCGATCGCCACCACGTGCATCGCCTGACCGTCGCGGCGCAATTCGGCCAACAGGTCGAGGTCATACTGGCGGGTGTACGGATGGCTTGAAACCAGCACGATCACCAGCGTTTCTTTGTCGACCAGCGACTTCGGCCCGTGACGGAAACCGGTTGGCGAGTCATAGAACGCTGCCAGTTGACCGGCGGTTAGTTCCAGCACTTTCAGCGCAGATTCCCGTGCCACGCCCTGCAGACCGCCGCTACCGAGATACACGATGCGTTTCCACGGCTGGTGACCAAACACGCCGTGGCTGAAATCGCCCAGCGAGTCGAGGATCGCCTGGCTACGGTCAGCAACGTCTTTGAAGGTGTGGCTGTTGATGACTTCCGGCGCGAACACCGCCAGGCAACTGGCCATCATGGTGGTGATGCTGCTGGTCATCGCGAAACCGCGATCATGCGTTTCGGCTGGCATCAGCAGGGCAAAGGCGTTATCGCTGTGCTGCGCGTTCTGGTACAGGCTGCCTGCGTCGTTACAGGTGATCATCAGATGGTAGCTTTCCGGCACGAACTGATTCGCCAGATCCACCGCCGCCACGCTTTCCGGGCTGTTCCCTGAACGAGCGAACGACACCAGCAGCAGCGGCTTGTCGGCTTTGAAATAATCCATAGGGTTGGTGACCAGATCGGTCGTCGGAACGGAGCAGAAATTTTTCCCGGTGTGGCGCGAAAGCCACGGCGTAATAATATCGCCAATAAATGCCGACGTTCCCGCGCCGGTGAGGACAATTTGCAGATCCTCTTTGCGCAGCAGAGGCGCCAGGAAGTTGTCGATCGCCCGGCGAATACTGTCGATATGGGCGAGCGAACGGATCCAGGTCACAGGCTGCTGGCGGATCTCTTTTTCAGTCCAGGTTCCGGTGTGGGTGAGAGAAGGCGTGTTGGTATCAGGCATAACTCAATCCTTAGTCGTGTGAAAGCGAAATACGAATCGGCACCTGCCATTTACTTTCGTTTCGTTTCACTTAATTGCAGAATCTACTAATTGAAATCTACAAAAAAGAAAACGAAAGTTCAATGTGCGAAAAGAAAATAAAACGAAAAATGTGATCGCAAAGGGAACTATGTAATCTTTCGTTTTGATAAATAAACAATTTTATTTTGTTAAAGACGGATCTTTTTTCAGAAGAGGAAAGGAAAAAAAAGCCCGCAATGGAGACGTTGCAGGCTAAAGTGACACACACTGAAAGGGCTATAGGGGAATAGCCAGGCCTTGAACCCAGGTTTGTTGCAAATGCAGTGCGCTATCAAGCGCGATCAGGCTGGCGCGCTTGCCGGGACGGATTGATCCCAGTTGGTCGTCAACCCCAAGGAGTTTTGCCGGGTGCAGCGAGGCCATGGCGATCGCCTCTTCCGGGCTGACACCCACCTGCTGCACCATATTTCGAACGGCGACATCAAGCGACAGCGTACTTCCCGCCAGCCCACCCGAGGCGGTTCGCACGACGCCGTCGCGCATTTCCACGGCGTAGCCACAAATGTCATAATGCCCGTCCGGCATGCCCGCCGCCCGCATGGCGTCGGTGATGAGCACGATCCGCTCTCCGGCGCAGTGGGCGCAAAGCTGCATCGCCGCAGGATGGACATGATGACCATCAGCGATAAGCTCAAGCCTGGCGCGGTTGTCGGTCAGCCCGGCGCCGACCATGCCCGGCTCGCGGTGATGTAACCCCGTCATGCCGTTAAAACAGTGCACCAGCCCATCGGCACCGGCGTCAAACGCGGCGACGGTCTGCGCCCATGTTGCGGCGCTGTGTCCGAGCATGACCCGCACGCTGCGCTGTTTCAGGTGTTTGATGGCCGGTAGCGCGCCCGGTTTTTCCGGCGCCAGCGCTACCACGCGCAGGGAGCCTTGCGCAAGCGCGATGAGCGCATCCAGCTCGGCGATATCCAGTTCGCGAAACCATTCCGGCGGATGAGCGCCTTTATTCTGTGGCGTGAAGTAGGGGCCTTCGAGATAGCTGCCGAGGATCTGCGCGCCCGGTCCGCCACGCTGGCGGCGTTCCGCAATGCGTTTCAGAGCCGCATGAATGGTGTCCAGCGGCGCGGTGACGGTGGTGGGGCACCAGGCACCCACCCCTTCACGCGCTTTATGCATCGCCAGCGTATCCAGCGTCTGCGGGGCGTCATCCATGACATCAACGCCGGCACCGCCATGGACGTGAATATCGATATACGCCGGGCAGAGCAGCTCGGCGTCACGCACGGTGACGCCAGCCGGGATCGGCTCAATCGCGATGATTGCGCCGTCCTCGATGCGGAGTTGATGATCGTCAAGCCAACCCTGTTCGCTCAGCAGCCGTCTGGCGCGTAGCACAAGGCTCATATGCCTCCCTCGTCAGGCGTTTCTTCACGGCTGCGGCTCAGTTCATCGGCCAGGCTGGTGAGGCCGCGATGGCCACTTTCCAGCGCGCCGATGCGAAATTCTTCGCCGCTCAGCCCGTCGCGTTCCAGCGCCATTTCCAGCAGCAATTGCAGGTTGGTCCCGGTGATCACTTCGCAACCCGGTCTTTGCATCGCCAGGGTTGATGCGACACGAAAAGGGGTGCCGCCAAGCAGATCGGTCAGGAATACGATCTGCTCATTCGGATCGAGATCGCCCATTGCGACTTCCAGTTGCGACGTCAGCAACGCCGTGCTGGAGGTTTCCGGAAAATCAACGGCGATGAATTGCGGCTGACTGCCGAGGATCTGCTTCATGGCCTTTTCCAGACCGCTGGCAAACCCACCGTGACCGCAAAGAATAATGCCTATCATCATGACTCCTTTATCACTTACAGGAAGTGGGCAAACTTACCGACAATACCCAGTATGACGGTGATAACAATAAGACGCAGCGGGCTCCACCCACGACGCACCAGCGCGTACATGGTCAGCGTGTAAACCAGCGGCAGGAAAGCAGGCATCAGCTTGTCAATAACGTCAGCCTGCAACTTAACAACGGCATCACCAGCAGTAATTTCCAGCGTGGTGTTCAGCCGCACGTAGGTGGCGACCAGCGCGCCAATTACCGTCATCCCGACGATAGAAGCCGCATGCCCCACTTTTTTGGTGTTGGCTTTGATCAAAGGGATCGCCGCGACGCCCATACGATAAGAGTAATGCGCAAGGCCGAAACGCAGGCCCAGATGCACCACGTTGAACAACAGCAGGAAGACTATCGCGCCGAGAATCGATCCCTGCAACGCCAGACTGGCGCCGATACCACCGCAAATCGGCAGCAGCGTCAGCCAGAACATGGCGTCGCCAATCCCGCCCAGCGGCGCGCCGACAGCAATTTTGGTGTTCTGAATACTGTTCACATCCTGCTTGGAACGTTCCATCGCCAGGATGATGCCGATAACGAACGTGACGAGGAACGGGTGGGTGTTAAAGAACCCCATGTGGCCTTTCATCGCCCGGGCGAGATCGCGCTTGTTGGTATGGATTTTCTTCAGCGCGGGCAGCAGACCGTACAGCCAGCCGGACGCCTGCATACGTTCATAGTTGAAAGAGGCCTGAAGCAGCATCGAACGCCATGCCACCCGGTTAATATCTTTCTTCGTCAGTTCCTCACCAATGGACTGATCTTCGTAGATATTTTCGTTTACGCCAGACAGCAGCGTCTCTTCCTGCGCCGGAGCGCCCGGCAGGGTGGTTTGATTAGATGCCATCTTCAAATTCCTCTTTCTGTGGCTGAGACACTTTAGGTTCCGGGTCTTTGCGCAGAAGATCGATCAGCGCCATCGCCAGTGCCGCGGCAGCAATCGCCAGTACCGGCAGTTTCAGCCAGGCGGCGGCAACAAAACCGACGATAAAGTACGGAATGTAGACATTCTTCATCATGATTTTCAGCAGCACGGCAAAACCGATAGCCGGCATGATGCCCCCGGCGACGCCGAGGCCGTCGATCAGACGCTGCGGCAGCACATCAATCGCGCTTTTGGCGTGTTCCGCGCCAAAGTAGATGGGCAGGAACGCACAGAGAAAATAGAAGATACCGAGCGCCAGCAGCGCCAGATAGTTAACCCGTTCGATGCCGCGGGTGTCCGCATTGGCGGCCATGCGGTCGCAGCGTGACATCACACCGGACATCACCGAGAACAGGAAGGTGATCCCCATCTGCACGGCAACGGCGAACGGTACGGCGACACCGACCGCAACCTCAGGTTTTACGCCTGTGGTGATGGCAAAAGTGGTGCCGACGATAGTACCGATAATGACGTTAGGCGGTTGCGCCCCGGCCAGCGGCGCAAGACCCATCCACACCAGTTCCAGCGTACCGCCTGTCAAAATACCGGTATGCAGATCGCCCAGGATCAGACCCACCAGCGGACCTAACACCACCGGACGGTGCATATGTGTCAGGCCGTTGAACATGTCCAGTCCAGCGATAAAGGCGAGTATGCCCAAAGAAAAAGCCTGTAACAGACTGATTTCCATCGCGTATCCCTCAGAGAAGTTTAAAAATATCAACCGCGGGTTCTGTTGGGACGCCCTGCACGAAGCACTCCACACCGGCGGTTTTCAGGCCGTTCAGCGCGGCGATGTCCGTGGCGTCGACAGACACCGTTTTCGCAATTTGTTGCTTGCCATTGGCGTAATGCATGTTGCCGACGTTGATCCGTGTGATCGGCACGCCACCCTTCACCAGCGTGAGGAAATCCGCCGGTGACTTGCAGACCAACAGGATCTTCTGGCGATCGGCTGCGCGGTGAATGTTGTCGATCACTTTTTGCAGCGTCCAGAAACGAACGGCGATCCCTTCGGCCAGCACCATCTCCATCAGGTTTTGCTGTACGGGATCTTCCGCGACCTCGTCGTTGGCCACTAACACCAGGTTTGCGCCAGCAAATCCAACCCATTGCACGCCCACCTGACCGTGAATCAAACGTTCATCGATACGGCTTAACACGATGTTTGGCATTGCATTTCCCTCTTCTTTGTTATGCGTTATGACGGCTCTGACAGGCGTCGTGGTACTGGCGCAGGATGTCCTGAATGTGATCGATAATGAGTTCCCGTGGTGTGGCCTTTAGCGTGCCTTCGCGCACTTTGGCGTACTGCAAAGGCAGGTACTGGCTTATCAGCGGCAGCGGAATAGGATCATCGGCCAGGTTGCGCACCAGGCTATCAAAGGCGCTATCAATGTGTTTGTCCGGCCAGTAGTAACGAACGCGGTCGGAATAGCTATAACCCCGTGCCAGACGCCGGGCGTTACCATCGCCGTGGTAGTGGCTTTGCCAGTATTCGGGGCGGTCGAGCATTACGTTTTCCAGCACATGGCGCAAACCGGAGCAGGCTTTCGCCGGTAACAACTCTTCTTCGACGGCGGCCAGTGAGAACAGCGCTTCACGTAGTGCGAAGGTCAATGCCGGGCCGACTTTCAGAATGGCGAAGTGATCCACCACCAACTGGCGCAGCGCGTGTGGCGTCTGGTAATCCGTAGAATGCGCTTCGTAGATCAGCGTGTCGTACGCTTCGACCATTTTGCTTAGCGCGACGGCTTTCTGCGGCTGGTAATCAATGACGTTGGTATGGTCAAATTCGACGCCCGGTTGCACCACCAGCGCGATGATGCGCGGCCAGATGTCACTCAGCCCCAGCGCTGCGAAGGCATCCTGATGCGCCTGTAACGTATCCTGGGCGGCTTTCGGCGTGGTCACCGCCAGTTCGGTCAGCGCTTCATGAGCGCCGCCAGGGACCGGGACTTCAGTGCCGATGACATACACCAGGTCGGATTCGCCAAAATGTTCGCGACAGGTTTCTTCGGCGATTTTCGCCAGTCGGGCCGCGCGCGCGGCAACGATTGCATCGGTTAACGGAACCGGGTCGTCGGCGCAGGACATGCTGCAGTCGAGGTGGATTTTCTTGAAGCCCGCGGCGACGTAGCTTTTAATCAGATCGTCCGCGTGGGCCATCGCCTCCGCGGAGGGCAATTTTTGCCAGCGGTTTGGTCCGAGATGGTCGCCGCCAAGGATCAGCATGGACGGGGGAAAACTGAGCTGATCAGCCAGTCGGCAGACAAAACCGCGAAAATCGGCGGGCGTCATGCCGGTATAACCGCCATACTGATCAACCTGATTTGAGGTGGCTTCAATCAGTAGCGGCGTCTGGTGTTGTTGAGCGAAGCGTAATGCGGATTCAAGCACTAAAGGATGTGCGGAACAAACGGCATAGATGCCATTGGCGTTCCCGCGTTTGTGCTGTTCCACCATGTCGGTTAGATGTTTCACTTTCCTCTCCATTTAGGATGGGTTCGGCATTTGTCTTTCGTTTTGTTTCATTTAATACTGCGTCAGAGGTTCAAAAAAATAAAACGAAAGATACTGATTTTCCGATCTGTTTCACAAAAGAAACATAATGAAAGCTTTCAGCTTAGCGCGAACCACTCTGAAACCGCATTTCAGGGCTTGCATTCCTTCAAAAGAAAGGAGTTAATAGGCAAAACGAAATGAAACGAAAGATACAACCCAAGGATCATCTATGAGCAGCACCGATTCTTCCGCAGATAAGCGAATCACCGGGACCAGTGAAAGGCGGGAACAGATCATCCAGCGATTGCGCCAGCAAGGAAGCGTTCAGGTGAACGATCTTTCTGCGCTGTTCGGCGTTTCAACGGTGACGATCCGTAACGATCTGGCGTTTCTTGAAAGACAAGGTATTGCGGTTCGCGCGTACGGCGGCGCGCTGATTTGCGACAGCACCACGTCGGGGATTGAGCCTTCCGTTGAGGATAAAAGCTCGCTGAACACCGCGCTCAAGCGCCGCATTGCCAGCGCCGCGGCGGAGCTGATCCTGCCGGGCCACCGGGTGATCCTCGACTCCGGGACCACCACGTATGAACTTGCCCGCATCATGCGCCATCATCAGAACGTGATCGCCATGACCAACGGCATGAACGTTGGTACCGCGTTACTGGAGGCGGAAGGGGTGGAACTGCTCATGACCGGCGGGCACCTGCGCCGACAGTCGCTTTCGTTTTATGGCGACCAGGCGGAGCAGTCGCTGCTGAATTATCACTTCGACATGCTGTTTCTTGGCGTAGACGCCATTGATATTGAGCGCGGCGTAAGCACGCATAATGAAGACGAAGCGCGACTCAACCGCCGCATGTGCGAAGTGGCCGACCGCATTATCGTGATCACTGACTCCAGCAAATTCAACCGCTCCAGCCTGCATAAGATCATCGATACGCAGCGCATTGATATGGTGATTACCGACGATGGCGTTCCGGAAGAAAGTTTAAAAGAGTTGCAGCGGGTCGGAATAGAAGTAGTGCTGGTACGGGAATAAATGCGCAACGCCCGGCAAAGGGGTTGCCGGGTCTCATCTCCTGTAGGCCGGGTAAGCGTAGCGCCACCCGGCAAAGCATCATCAGGTCACTGGCGCCGGGTTAAACACCGCCAGCTGGTTGTGCAGGCCCCATTGATCCGAGAAGGTTTTCTTGCGGCCGCTCGCCACGTCCAGAATGAAGTGGAACAACTTCCAGCCCACATCCTCAATGGTTTCTTCGCCGGTGGCGATAGTCCCCGCATTGATATCCATCAGATCATACCAGCGGTTTGCCAGTTCGGTGCGTGTCGCCATTTTAATGACCGGAACCGCCATCAGGCCGTATGGCGTGCCGCGACCGGTGGTAAACACCTGAACGGTGATCCCTGACGCCACCTGCTGGGTGCCGCAGACGAAATCGCTGGCAGGCGTAGCGGCATAAATCAGCCCGCGTTTTGTCGGGCGCTGTCCGGGGGAGAGCACCTCGACGATGGCGCTTTGGCCGGATTTCGCGATCGAGCCCAGTGCTTTCTCAACAACGTTGGCCAGACCACCTTTTTTGTTGCCGGGTGAGGGATTCGCGCTGCGGTCGGTTTGCCCCATATCGAGATAATTATCGTACCAGGCCATCTCTTCAAGCAGCCGTTTGCCGACCTCTTCGTTAACGGCGCGCGGCGTCAGCAGATGGATAGCATCGCGCACTTCGGTCACTTCCGAGAACATCACTGTGGCGCCGCAGCGAACCAGCAGATCGGAGGCATAACCCACCGCCGGGTTGGCGGTAACGCCGGAAAACGCGTCACTGCCGCCGCACTGCATACCCACTACCAGTTCAGAAGCCGGGCAGGTCTCGCGCTGGCGCTGATTCAGTTTCGCCAGATGCCGCTCCGCCACCTGTAAAATGTCGACGACCATTGAGCGGAAGCCGACGTGTTGTTCATCCTGCAAACGCACAATGCTGGCTTCCTCAACCGGAATCGCCTGCACGTCTTCTGTGCCCTGCAACAAACGCTCCGGCTGCAGTTTTTCGCAGCCCAGGCCAATCACCATCACCTCGCCGCCAAAATTGGGGTTAAGGGCAATATTATGGATGGTGCGAATAGGCACGACCGCCGCCGGTGCGTTGATGGCAACACCGCAGCCGTACAGATGATTCAGCCCGACAACGCCATCTACGTTCGGATATTTCGGCAGCAGATCACGCTCGATAAGCTTCACCACGTAATCGACGACGCCCGCCACGCAATGCACGCTGGTGGTGATGCCGAGCAGGTTTTTGGTGCCCACGCTACCATCGGCATTGCGATAGCCTTCAAACGTGAAACCCTCCAGCGGCGGCAGCGGTTCAGGCACGCGGGTTGCCAGCGGCAAGGTATTCAGCGGCGGCGCTTTGGGCAGCTCGACCAGCGATTCGTCAATCCAGCTACCTTTGGCGATGGGGCGAACTGCATAGCCAATCACTTCGCCATAACGAATGATTTCACCGTGCTGCGGAATATCGACAAGAGCGACTTTATGGCCTTGCGGAATATGTTCAATCAGTTCCAGCCCATCGGAAAATCGGGTGCCTGCTTTCAGGCCATTATCATTGACAATAATTGCCACATTATCGGTGTCATGCACTTTTATATAAAACGCTGTGGGTGGCGTTTGTCGAATTTCAATATCAGCCATTGTCCAGTATTCTCCAGCGAAGCGGTAGATAATATAATGTCTAAAAATAACGGCTCGGTATTTTTAAAATAAGAATGTCAGGAGTTGAGAGGTAATATTGTGATCGAGATCACTCATTATCGCGACGCTATACCCCGCAAGGCGAGCAATCATCGGATCTGTGGAATAGCGCCCATGGGTGTGTGCAGTTGCCAGAAAAGCCGTTTATAAAATACAAGTTTCTTGTGGGCATGCACAATGCGTTACTCCCGGACGCTGATTATACTGAATCACGATTTAATGGTTTTTGTTCTACACGTAGATATTACCTGCTATCGATAAATAATCTGCAAAGCCGCACCCTGGGAATAAAAAATAATAGAAAGGGTGTGTTGTACCCGAGGATAAATAAATGATGCTGGATACTGAAGTAGACACTAAAAAAGGCATGCATACCCGCTATTTAATATTGCTGATTATCTTTATTGTGACAGCAGTTAACTATGCCGATCGCGCCACCCTGTCTATTGCTGGTACGGATGTGGCGAAAGAATTACAACTGAGCGCGGTGTCAATGGGATACATCTTCTCCGCGTTTGGCTGGGCATATCTGTTGATGCAGATCCCCGGCGGCTGGCTGCTCGATAAGTTTGGCTCGAAAAAGGTATACACCTGGAGCCTCTTTTTCTGGTCGCTGTTTACCTTCCTGCAGGGTTTCGTCGACATGTTCCCGATGGCATGGGCCGCCGTTTCTATGTTCTGCATGCGCTTTATGCTCGGCTTCTCCGAAGCGCCGTCGTTCCCCGCTAACGCCCGTATTGTTGCCGCCTGGTTCCCGACCAAAGAGCGCGGCACCGCGTCGGCTATCTTTAACTCAGCGCAGTATTTCTCACTCGCCATTTTCTCGCCGTTGTTGGGCTGGCTGACTTTCGCGTGGGGCTGGGAACATGTCTTTACCGTCATGGGCGTCATCGGCTTTGTACTGACCGCAGTGTGGATCAAGTTCATTCATAACCCAACCGAACATCCGCGGATGTCGGAAAAAGAGCTGAAGTTCATTTCTGAAGGCGGCGCGGTGGTCGATATGGACCACAAAAAACCGGGTGTGAGCGCGGCAAAAGGACCGAAACTGGATTACATCCGCCAGTTGCTGAGCAACCGCATGATGCTGGGCGTGTTCTTCGGCCAGTATTTTATCAACACCATTACCTGGTTCTTCCTCACCTGGTTTCCGATTTACCTGGTGCAGGAGAAGGGAATGTCGATTTTAAAAGTGGGTTTTGTCGCCTCGATTCCCGCGCTGTGTGGTTTCGCCGGTGGCGTACTGGGCGGCGTGTTCTCGGATTATCTGTTGAAACGCGGCGCTTCCCTGACGCTGGCCCGTAAGTTGCCGATTGTGCTGGGAATGCTGTTAGCATCAACGATCATTCTGTGTAACTACACCGATAATACCACGCTGGTGGTGACCCTGATGGCGCTGGCATTCTTCGGTAAAGGCTTTGGCGCGCTGGGCTGGCCGGTGATTTCCGATACTGCGCCGAAAGAGATTGTTGGCCTGTGCGGCGGTGTGTTCAACGTATTTGGTAACGTCGCTTCCATCGTTACGCCGCTGGTGATTGGCTATCTGGTCAGTGAACTGCACTCGTTCAACATGGCGCTGGTCTTCGTCGGCTGTTCTGCCCTGATGGCGATGGTCTGCTACCTGTTCGTGGTGGGCGACATTAAACGTATGGAATTGCAGGAATAAGCAAAAGGTACAGATGATGAACAACGATATCTTCCCGAACAAATTCAAAGCGGCGCTGGCGGCGCAGCAGGTGCAGATTGGCTGCTGGTCTGCTCTGGCGAACCCCATCAGTACCGAGGTGCTGGGCCTGGCGGGTTTTGACTGGCTGGTTCTGGATGGCGAGCACGCACCAAACGACGTAACCACCTTTATTCCGCAACTGATGGCGCTGAAGGGAAGCGCCAGCGCGCCGGTGGTACGCGTGCCGACCAATGAGCCGGTCATTATCAAGCGCTTGCTGGATATCGGTTTCTATAACTTCCTGATCCCGTTTGTTGAAACCGAAGAGGAAGCGGTACGTGCTGTGGCATCGACCCGCTATCCGCCAGAGGGCATTCGTGGCGTTTCCGTCTCCCATCGCGCCAACATGTTTGGCACTGTGGCGGACTACTTCGCGCAGTCAAATCGCAACATCACCGTGCTGGTGCAGATCGAAAGTCAGACCGGCGTGGATAACGTTGATGCTATCGCGGCAACCCCAGGCGTGGACGGCATTTTCGTCGGCCCGAGTGATTTAGCGGCGGCGCTGGGCCATCTCGGCAATGCGTCGCACCCGGATGTACAGAAGTGCATTCAGCACATTTTCGCGCGCGCTAAAGCCCACGGGAAACCCTCCGGCATTCTGGCGCCGGTAGATGCCGACGCACGCCGTTATCTGGAATGGGGCGCCACTTTTGTGGCCGTGGGCAGCGATTTAGGCGTGTTCCGTTCCGCCACGCAAAAACTGGCTGATGCCTTCAAAAAATAACCACCGACTGAACAGAGAGAGACAGTTATGACGACGAAAGTAGGTTTTATCGGCCTCGGCATCATGGGTAAACCCATGAGCAAAAACCTCCTGAAAGCAGGGTACTCACTGGTGGTCTCCGACCGTAATTCTGACGCCATCGCGGATGTGATTGCCGCCGGGGCGGAAACCGCCGCCACGCCAAAAGCCATTGCCGAGCAGTGCGATGTGATTATCACCATGCTGCCGAACTCCCCGCATGTAAAAGAAGTGGCGCTGGGTGAAAACGGCATTATCGAAGGCGCGCGTCCAGGGACCGTGCTGATCGACATGAGCTCCATCGCGCCACTGGCCAGCCGCGAAATCAGCGAAGCGCTGAAGGCGAAAGGTGTTGCGATGCTCGACGCGCCGGTCAGTGGCGGTGAGCCAAAAGCGATTGACGGTACGCTCTCCGTAATGGTGGGTGGTGATAAAGCCGTTTTTGACAAGTACTACGACCTGATGAAAGCGATGGCGGGTTCGGTAGTGCATACCGGCGACATCGGCGCGGGCAACGTCACCAAACTGGCAAACCAGGTTATCGTTGCGCTGAACATCGCTGCCATGTCTGAAGCGCTGAGCCTGGCGACAAAAGCGGGCGTTAACCCGGATCTGGTCTATCAGGCGATTCGTGGCGGGCTGGCAGGCAGCACCGTGCTGGATGCGAAAGCGCCGATGGTGATGGATCGCAACTTCAAACCGGGTTTCCGTATTGATCTGCATATTAAGGATCTGTCGAATGCGCTGGATACCTCGCACGGTGTAGGCGCTCAGTTGCCGCTGACTGCCGCCGTGATGGAAATGATGCAGGCGCTGCGTGCCGATGGTCTTGGCACCGCCGACCACAGCGCGCTGGCGTGCTACTACGAAAAACTGGCAAAAGTGGAAATTACTCGCTAAGCGCGAACGACCCGGTAAAGCCGCTTTTACCGGGTCAGCAGCCAGGTCGGAAAAGTAAAACGCCCTTTGGCGTTGTGTGGTAACAGGCTACTCACTATGAAAATCGTCATCGCCCCAGACTCGTATAAAGAAAGCCTTTCTGCCACTGAGGTAGCGCAGGCAATAGAAAAAGGATTTCGGGAAATCTTTCCTGATGCACAGTATGTCAAAGTGCCGGTCGCCGATGGTGGGGAAGGTACCGTCGAGGCGATGATAGCCGCCACGCAAGGGACAGCAATGACTGCGCACGTCACCGGCCCGCTGGGTGAACCGGTGGAGGCGGTGTGGGGCATTTCCGGCGACGGGCATACGGCGTTTATTGAAATGGCAGCCGCAAGCGGACTGGCGCTGGTGCCGCCCGCGCAACGTAACCCGCTGCTCACGACGTCGCGCGGGACCGGCGAACTCATTTTGCAGGCGCTGGATCATGGCGCGCAGAACATTATCATCGGCATCGGCGGTAGCGCCACCAATGACGGCGGCGCGGGCATGATGCAGGCGTTAGGCGCATCGTTGTGTGATGCGAACGGGACGGCGATCGGCTTTGGCGGCGGTTGCCTGATGAGCCTGAACACGATCGATCTTTCGCAGTTAGACGCCCGGCTGAAAACCTGTTCGATCCGCGTGGCCTGCGACGTGACTAATCCGTTGATCGGCGATCGCGGCGCATCCAGGATCTTCGGGCCGCAAAAAGGGGCTTCCGAGGCGATGATCGCCGAGCTGGATCGCAACCTCGAACACTATGCGGAAGTGATCAAAAAATCACTGCGTATTGATGTGAAAGAGGTCCCCGGCGCCGGTGCGGCGGGCGGTATGGGCGCGGCGCTGATGGCGTTTTTAGGCGCTGAATTGCGAAGCGGCATTGAGATTGTTACCCAGGCGCTGAATCTGGAAGAGCACATTCACGACTGCTCGCTGGTTATCACCGGCGAAGGGCGTCTCGACAGCCAGAGCATTCATGGCAAAGTGCCGGTGGGCGTGGCGAACGTCGCGAAAAAATACCACAAACCGGTAATCGGTATTGCGGGCAGCCTGACGCACGATGTGGGGGTGGTGCATCAACACGGTATCGATGCGGTATTCAGTGTCTTAACCAGCATCAGCACGCTGGAAGAGGCGTTCCGTGGGGCGTCTGACAACATCTATCGCGCCTCACGAAATATCGCTGCCACGCTGCGCGTAGGGATGATGACAGAAGGGTGACATTGGCGCGCAAACCCTCTATACTGCGCGCCGAAGCTGACCAGACAGTCGCCGCTGTGTCGTCGTCCTTTCGGGGAGACGGGCGCAGGGGAGGAAAGTCCGGGCTCCATAGGGCAGGGTGCCAGGTAACGCCTGGGGGGCGCAAGCCCACGACCAGTGCAACAGAGAGCAAACCGCCGATGGCCCGCGCAAGCGGGATCAGGTAAGGGTGAAAGGGTGCGGTAAGAGCGCACCGCGCGGCTGGTAACAGTTCGCGGCACGGTAAACTCCACCCGGAGCAAGGCCAAATAGGGGTTCACAAGGTACGGCCCGTACTGAACCCGGGTAGGCTGCTTGAGCCAGTGAGCGATTGCTGGCCTAGATGAATGACTGTCCACGACAGAACCCGGCTTACCGGTCAGCTTCGAACATTCGGAAACCCCGCTTCGGCGGGGTTTTTCTTTTCCCCTTCAGACTTTTTCCCGCATTTGCGACAAACTCCACAAATCTGTCGTCAACCCATTATTTCGCAGTTTCTTATTCTGCAAGCTTGCAATGTCGCCCTGGTAATTACCTGAAAATGCCAAAAAAACAGGTGTTACATACTTGTTTGCGTTGTTTGGTTTTTGTTGGGCGAATTCATAGTCAAATGCTAATGACCTATTAACTCGGATGTATATTTAACAATTTTATGTGACCTGTGCCGAATTTATTTTCTGTGGTTGTCATATTTTCTTAGATTATTTTATAAATTAAAAAATAAATGCACTCTGAACCGCTTAGGAATTATACGATAATCGATTGAAATATAGTCTTCTTTCCTTGTTGCAAATATAGTTTCGGGGGTGACCGTTATTGCCATAAAATAAAGTTATTTCCGCTATTTTTATTGATAAAAGTCAGACAAAAGTCATTTTAAAAATAATTCAACACATTGATATTAAAGCGTTTAATATCTTTTTTAAACGCAAGGTAAACATACGCTCTGGCAAATTGTGAGTGATCGCACATACCCACACCTGCATTATTTAATAGAATTCCGGCCGAAATATGAAATATAGGAAGAGTGACATGGATAATGTTCTTCTGCCAAAGACACAACACCTTGTTGTTTTTCAGGAAGTCATCAGAAGTGGCTCAATTGGCTCGGCGGCCAAACAGCTTGGGCTGACTCAACCTGCGGTCAGTAAGATCATTAACGACATCGAATCCAATTTTGGTATCGAGCTGATGATCCGTAAAAATACCGGCGTCACACTGACCAGTGCCGGCCAGGTGTTGTTGACTTACTCGGAGTCCATTACCCGAGAGATGAAGAACATGGTGAGCGAAATGAACAGCCTCAGCTGTAGCAGCGTGGTTGACGTGTCGTTTGGCTATCCGTCACTCATCGGTTTTACGTTTTTATCCAGCATGATGAAAACGTTTAAAGAGGTGTTCCCGAAAGCGCAGGTTTCGATGTATGAAGCCCAGCTGTCGTCCTTCCTGCCCGCGCTGCGCGACGGGCGGCTGGATTTTGCTATCGGGACGTTAAGTGAAGATATGCAGTTGCAGGATCTTCATGTTGAGTCGCTGTTTGAATCGGAGTTTGCCGTGGTGGCCAGTCAGTCCCGAACGTGCACCGGAACCACCTCACTGGCGTCGTTGAAAAACGAACAGTGGGTCTTGCCGGACACCAATATGGGATATTACAAAGAACTGCTCGCCACCCTCCAAAGCCATCACATCAGCACCGACAACATAGTAAAAACCGATTCCGTCGTCACTATCTATAACCTGGTTCTCAATGCAAATTTCCTGACGGTGATCCCGTGTGATATGACCGCACCATTTGGATCGAATCAGTTTATTACTTTACCTGTTGAGGATGAATTACCTGTAGCACGTTATGCAGCAATATGGTCCAGGAATTACCGAATTAAAAAATCAGCATCAGTATTAGTTGAACTTGCAAAACAATATTCATCGCAGGACTGCACAAGGCGAAGGCGATTTGCAGAAAGCATTTGATTAATTTTATTTAAAACAACACCACCCGGAGATTTTTAACGGATCTCCGACGGCCCGGTATTATCTGAATTTAGTATCACTCTTTATGAGTGGAGGATGAAATGCATATTACATACGATCTCCCGGTCACTCTTGATGATATTCAAATAGCAAAACAAAGACTCGCAGGGAAAATTTATAAAACGGGCATGCCGCGTTCTAATTATCTGAGTGAACGCTGTAAAGGTGAAATTTATCTCAAGTTTGAGAATATGCAGCGCACGGGATCTTTTAAAATTCGTGGTGCATTCAACAAACTGAGCTCACTGACGGAAGCCGAACGTCGTAAGGGCGTTGTCGCCTGCTCGGCGGGCAACCATGCGCAGGGGGTTTCCCTCTCCTGTGCGATGCTCGGCATCGATGGCAAAGTGGTGATGCCGAAGGGTGCACCGAAGTCGAAAGTGGCGGCGACACAGGATTACTCCGCCGAAGTGATCCTGCACGGCGACAGCTTCAACGACACCATCGCCAGAGCCAGTGAAATCGTCGAAATGGAAGGCCGGATTTTTATTCCGCCTTACGACGACGCGCACGTCATTGCGGGTCAGGGAACGATCGGCCTGGAAATCCTGCAGGATCTGTATGACGTTGATAACGTCATTGTACCTATCGGCGGCGGCGGTTTAATTGCTGGTATTGCCACGGCGATTAAATCCATTAACCCGACGATTAAAATTATTGGCGTCCAGTCAGAAAATGTTCATGGCATGGCAGCGTCATTCTATGCCGGTGAAATAACCAATCATCGAACCACCAGTACATTAGCTGACGGTTGTGATGTGTCACGCCCAGGTATTTTACCGTTCGAAATAGTGACTGAACTGGTCGACGATATTGTTCTGGTTACGGAAGACGAAATTCGCGACAGCATGATTGCACTTATTCAGCGAAATAAAGTGATTACCGAAGGGGCCGGTGCACTGGCGTCTGCGGCATTACTGAGTGGTAAACTTGACGATTACATTCAGAAACGTAAAACCGTCAGCATTATTTCCGGCGGTAATATCGATCTGTCCCGCGTTTCACAAATTACCGGTTTTGTTGGTGCTTAATTATTATTGCTAAGGACTCGATATGAGTAACTCAGAAACTATTATTGCCAGCCAGGCAAGGCCCTCGGCATGGCGAAAATCAGATACGACCTGGACTTTGGGCCTGTTCGGTACCGCTATCGGTGCCGGGGTATTATTCTTCCCGATTCGCGCAGGTTACGGCGGTTTAATTCCGATTCTTATTATGCTGGTGCTGGCATACCCGATTGCGTTTTTATGCCACCGCGCCCTGGCGCGTCTGTGTCTGTCAGGGGCGAACCCGTCAGGTAACATTACTGAGACGGTAGAAGAGCACTTCGGCAAAACGGGCGGTGTGGTGATTACCTTCCTGTATTTCTTCGCAATCTGTCCATTGCTGTGGATTTACGGTGTCACCATCACCAACACGTTCATGACCTTCTGGGAAAACCAACTGGGTTATGCCGCGCTCAACCGTGGCGTGGTGGCCTTGTTCCTGCTGCTCCTGATGGCGTTCGTCATCTGGTTTGGTAAGGACCTGATGGTTAAGGTCATGAGCTACCTGGTCTTCCCGTTCATTGCCAGCCTGGTGCTGATTTCGCTGTCGCTGATCCCTTACTGGAACTCCGCGGTCATCGACCAGGTGAGCCTGAGCGATCTCTCCTTTACTGGTCATGACGGCATTCTGGTGACTGTCTGGTTGGGGATTTCCATCATGGTCTTCTCCTTTAACTTCTCCCCGATCGTCTCTTCTTTCGTTGTCTCTAAGCGTGAAGAGTACGAGCAGGATTTCGGCAGAGAGTTCACCGAGCGTAAATGTTCCCAGATCATCTCTCGCGCCAGCATGCTGATGGTGGCGGTGGTGATGTTCTTTGCCTTCAGTTGCCTGTTTACGCTCTCCCCGGCCAACATGGCGGAAGCTAAAGCGCAGAACATTCCGGTGCTGTCTTACCTGGCGAACCACTTCGCGTCCCTGTCCGGCACGAAATCCACGTTTGCCACGGTGCTTGAGTTCGGTGCGTCAATCATTGCGCTGGTCGCTATCTTCAAATCCTTCTTCGGCCACTATCTGGGGACGCTGGAAGGTCTGAATGGTCTGATCCTCAAGTTCGGCTATCAGGGCGACAAAACCAAAGTGTCGATGGGCAAACTGAACACCATCAGCATGATTTTCATCATGGGCTCCACCTGGGTCGTGGCGTACGCCAACCCGAACATTCTCGACCTGATTGAAGCCATGGGGGCGCCGATCATCGCCTCCCTGTTGTGCCTGCTGCCGATGTATGCCATCCGTAAAACTCCGGCGCTGGCGAAATTTAAAGGCAGAGCGGACAATATTTTCGTCACCATTATTGGTCTGCTGACCATCCTGAATATTGTCTACAAACTGTTTTAATTAACCGAAATGCTCAGTATCTGGATGAGCGGAGAAGTAAAATGATGGAATTCCCTGTCGTACTGGTCATTAATTGTGGTTCATCGTCAGTTAAATTTTCGGTGATTGATGTAGAAACGCAGGATGTATTGCTGACGGGTATTACAGAAGGTATCAATACAGAAAAGGCATATTTACGCGTTAATGGAGGTGAGCCGGCATTGCTGGCTCACCAGAATTACGAATGTGCTTTGAAAGCGATTACCTTCGAACTGGAAAAACGCAATTTAATGAACAGCGTGGCTTTAATTGGTCACCGAATTGCTCATGGCGGCAGTATATTTAATGAATCGGTGGTGATCACTGACGAGGTTATTGAACTGATTCGCCAGGTTTCACCCCTGGCGCCGCTGCACAATTTTGCTAACCTGCGCGGCGTGGAATCCGCCCAACAGCTGTTCCCTGGCGTGAAGCAGGTCGCGGTATTTGATACCAGTTTCCACCAGACCATGGAACCGGAAGCCTATCTGTATGGTTTGCCGTGGCGCTATTTTGAGGAGTTTGGCGTCCGCCGCTATGGCTTCCACGGCACGTCGCATCGCTATGTCGCGCAACGCGCACACCACCTGTTGCGCCTGTCAGAAGAGGATTCCGGCGTAGTGATTGCTCACCTCGGTAATGGCGCGTCCATTTGCGCGGTGCGCAACGGCAGGAGCGTGGATACGTCGATGGGCATGACGCCGCTGGAAGGGCTGATGATGGGCACCCGCTGCGGCGATGTCGATTTCGGCGCGATGGCGTGGATTGCCAGCCAGACCGGGCAGACGCTCGGCGACCTCGAACGTGTGGTGAATAAAGAGTCCGGTCTGCTAGGGATTTCCGGGTTGTCATCCGATTTACGGGTGCTGGAAAAAGCCTGGCTTGAGGGGCATTACCACGCGCGGTTAGCCATTAAAACATTTGTGCATCGTATTGCACGCCATATTGGCGGGCACGCTATGGCGCTGCATCGTCTCGACGGCGTTATTTTCACCGGCGGCATCGGTGAAAACTCCACGCTTATTCGCCAGCTGGTTGTCGAGCATTTACAGGTTTTCGGCATCGAACTGGATCATGAAAAGAATAAATTACCTGGCAGTGCCGGTGAGCGAATTATTTCTGCGCCAGATTCGCGCATCGCCTGTGCGGTTATTCCTACCAATGAAGAGAAAATGATTGCGCTTGATGCCATTCATTTAGGAAAAATTAACGCGACAGCCGAATACGCTTAATTTCTAAAGAGAGTAATTTCATGAAGGTAAATATCGATACCAGCGATATGCTGTATGCCGACGCCTGGCAGGGATTTAATGGCTCTGAATGGAAACACGACATCAACGTTCGCGATTTTATTCAGAATAACTATACGCCGTATGAAGGCGATGAATCCTTCCTTGCTGACGCCACCCCGGCGACCGTTGCGCTGTGGGAAAAGGTGATGGCGGGCATCCGGACGGAAAACGCCACGCATGCGCCGGTCGATTTTGATATCAACGTTGCAACAACGATTACTGCCCATGCACCAGGGTACATTGAAAAAGATCTGGAAAAAATCGTCGGACTGCAAACCGACAAACCGCTGAAACGCGCGCTGCATCCGTTTGGCGGCATTAATATGATTAAAAGTTCATTCGATGCCTATGGCCGCGACATGGACCCGCAGTTTGAGTATCTGTTTACTCACTTACGCAAAACCCACAACCAGGGCGTCTTTGATGTTTACTCGCCGGAAATGCTGCGTTGCCGGAAATCGGGCATCCTGACCGGCTTGCCGGACGGCTATGGTCGCGGCCGAATTATTGGCGATTATCGCCGTGTGGCACTGTACGGCATTCGTTATCTGGTGCGCGAGCGAGAACTGCAGTTTGCTGATTTGCAGTCCCGCCTGGAGCGTGGCGAAGATCTCGAAGCCACCATTCGCCTGCGCGAAGAACTGTCCGAACATCGCCGTGCGCTGCTGGAAATACAGCAAATGGCGGCAAGCTACGGTTGCGATATTTCCCGCCCGGCCCGTACGGCGCAGGAGGCGGTGCAGTGGCTGTACTTCGCCTATCTGGCGGCAGTGAAATCGCAGAATGGTGGGGCGATGTCTCTGGGGCGTACCGCGTGCTTCCTTGATATTTACATCGAACGCGACATGCGCGCGGGCGTGTTGACGGAAACGCAGGCGCAGGAGCTGGTCGATCACTTCATTATGAAGATCCGCATGGTGCGTTTCCTGCGTACACCGGAATTTGACTCACTGTTCTCCGGCGACCCGATCTGGGCGACGGAAGTGATTGGCGGGATGGGGCTGGATGGCCGCACGCTGGTGACCAAAAGCGCATTCCGTTACCTGCACACCCTGCACACCATGGGACCAGCGCCGGAGCCAAACCTGACTATTCTGTGGTCGGAAGCGTTACCGATCGCCTTCAAGAAATACGCGGCGCAAATGTCGATTGCCACCTCGTCGTTGCAGTATGAAAACGATGATCTGATGCGCGCGGATTTCAACAGCGATGACTACGCCATTGCCTGCTGTGTCAGCCCGATGGTGATCGGCAAACAAATGCAGTTCTTTGGCGCCCGCGCCAACCTGGCGAAAACGCTGCTGTACGCGATCAACGGCGGTGTGGATGAAAAACTGAAAATCCAGGTCGGGCCGAAAACCGCACCGCTGATGGATGACGTGCTGGATTTCACCACCGTGATGAACAGTCTGGATCATTTCATGGACTGGCTGGCGGTGCAGTACATCAGTGCGCTGAATCTCATTCACTACATGCATGACAAATACAGCTACGAAGCGTCGCTGATGGCGCTGCATGACCGCGATGTTTACCGCACGATGGCCTGTGGGATCGCCGGGTTGTCGGTGGCGGTGGATTCGCTTTCTGCCATCAAATACGCCCGCGTAAAACCGGTGCGTGATGAAAACGGGCTGGCCATCGATTTTGAAATAGAAGGGGAATATCCGCAATACGGCAACAACGATGATCGTGTGGACAGCATTGCCTGTGATCTGGTTGAGCGCTTTATGAAGAAAATTAAAGCGTTACCAACTTACCGTAACGCGGTTCCGACGCAGTCGATCCTGACTATCACCTCCAACGTGGTGTACGGCCAGAAAACCGGGAACACGCCGGATGGTCGCCGCGCCGGTACGCCGTTTGCGCCGGGGGCGAACCCGATGCACGGTCGTGACCGCAAAGGCGCGGTGGCTTCGCTGACTTCGGTTGCCAAACTGCCGTTTACTTACGCCAAAGACGGGATCTCCTACACCTTCTCTATTGTTCCGGCGGCGCTCGGCAAAGACGACGGCGTACGGAAAACCAACCTGGTCGGTCTGCTGGATGGCTACTTCCATCATGAAGATGCCACGGTCGAAGGCGGGCAGCATCTTAACGTCAACGTCATGAACCGCGACATGCTGCTGGATGCTATCGAACACCCGGAAAACTATCCCAACCTGACGATTCGCGTGTCGGGTTATGCGGTGCGTTTTAACGCATTGACGCGCGAACAGCAGCAGGATGTCATTTCGCGCACCTTTACCCAGGCGATTTGAAAAAGGAAATGAACATGAAAAAAGTGATTGAAACCACGCGCGCGCCGGGGGCCATTGGCCCCTATGTGCAGGGCGTTGATCTCGGCGCGATGGTCTTTACTTCAGGCCAGATCCCGGTGAACCCGGAAAACGGGTCAGTGGCGGATGACGTCGCGGCGCAGGCCCGCCAGAGCCTGGAAAACGTGAAAGCCATTGTGAGTGCGTCCGGTCTGAGCGTGGGAGACATTGTGAAAACCACCGTCTTCATCACTGACCTGAATGATTTTTCGGTGATCAATGAGGTCTATAAGCAGTTTTTTGATGAGCACGATGCGGTATATCCGACGCGCAGCTGTGTGCAGGTGGCTCGCCTGCCGAAAGATGTGAAGCTGGAAATTGAAGCGATCGCTTTTCGCGGTGAACGCTAAACGCGCGTCAGTCTGCAGGCCGTCACCGTGACGGCCTGTCCTGAAGTCGGGTTTCCCCATCCTTTTTGAGCGGGTGCTGAAGATGATTAGCTCATTCGACATTTTTAAAATTGGCATTGGACCCTCCAGCTCTCACACCGTTGGCCCGATGAATGCGGGCAAACAGTTTATTGATGAACTGGAAAGCCTGGGATGGCTTTCACAAACCGGACGCATCAGCGTTGATCTGTATGGCTCACTGTCTCTGACTGGCAAAGGCCATGCCACCGATACTGCGGTGATCATGGGGCTGGCAGGCAACAGCCCGCAGGACGTAAAAATTGACGCCATTGCCGGATTTATTCAGCAGGTGGCCCGCAGCGGAGAACTGCCGGTGGCGAATGGCAAAGCGCTCGTCGCCTTCCCGTTGCCGGAAAGCGTGGCGTTCCACAATACCGCGCTGTCGCGGCATGAAAACGGAATGCGGATCACCGCCTGGCGCGGTAACGAGCCGCTGCTGGAGAAAACGTATTACTCCATCGGCGGCGGGTTTATCGTCGAGGAGTCGCAGTTCGGCCAGAACCATAACATCGAACAGCCGGTGCCGTATCCCTTCAGCTCTGCCAGCGAACTGCTGTCGTTGTGTAAACTGCACGGCTTGTCCATCTCCGGGTTGATGATGCAGAACGAACTGGCGCTGCGCAGCAAAGCGGACATTGATGCAGGGTTTGAGCGCATCTGGCAAACCATGACCACCTGCATTGAGCGCGGGATCAACACTGAAGGCGTCCTGCCCGGCCCGCTGACGGTGCCGCGTCGCGCCGTGGCGCTGCGGCGGATGCTGGTGTCGAGTGATCGCGTCTCGCAGGATCCGATGAACGTGATCGACTGGATCAACATGTTCGCGCTGGCAGTCAGTGAAGAAAACGCCGCAGGCGGACGTGTCGTCACCGCGCCGACGAACGGCGCCTGCGGGATCGTCCCGGCGGTGCTGGCGTACTACGACAAATTTCGCCGGACGGTAAACGCCAATTCGGTGTCGCGCTATTTTCTCGCCGCTGGCGCCATTGGTTCGCTGTATAAAATGAACGCCTCGATTTCCGGCGCGGAAGTCGGTTGTCAGGGCGAAGTGGGCGTGGCCTGTTCGATGGCGGCTGCCGGGTTAACTGAACTGCTGGGCGGCAGCCCGCAGCAGGTGTGCGTGGCGGCGGAAATCGCGATGGAGCATAACCTCGGGCTGACCTGCGATCCGGTTGCGGGTCAGGTGCAGATCCCCTGCATCGAGCGTAATGCCATCAACGCCGTGAAAGCGGTGAACGCCGCGCGAATGGCGCTGCAACGCACCAGCGAAGCGCGGGTGTCGCTCGATAAAGTTATTGAAACGATGTATGAAACCGGCAAAGACATGAACGATAAATATCGTGAAACCTCCCGCGGTGGTCTGGCGATAAAAGTCGTCTGTGATTAAACCGATAAGCGCGTCTGCTCATTCTTGCCCAGGCCCTGGCGTTTCGCCGGGGCTTTTTTGTGCCCCGTCATCAGGAATGTGATATCTCTCTCGTTTTCATTTCTGATAGTAAATTTTTCTCCTTTTATTGCTTTAATGGCAATTTTATTTCTTTGAAAAGCCATATTCATACAAAGGTTGTGAATTTTTTCTCCGCCGCTGGCGGTATGATTTTTCACAATAAAACCAGAACTCGCCTGCAATTACGTACCGAACATCGCACCGAAATAATTAAAAAAACTTCTACCTACACAAGCGAGAACGTAATGGAAACGGCTTCAAACAGCAGCGTAATACTGGACGACGCATCGCCTGCCCGGCTGGCGAATATGACGGAAAGCGAATGGCGGGAAGCGACAAAATTCGACAGTACCGATACCGGTTGGGTCATCATGAGTATCGGGATGGCTATCGGCGCAGGGATTGTTTTTCTCCCGGTTCAGGTTGGTCTGATGGGGTTATGGGTATTTTTGCTCTCCTCAGTGATTGGCTACCCGGCAATGTATCTGTTTCAGCGGCTTTTTATTAATACCCTGGCGGAATCGCCGGAATGCAAAGATTACCCGAGCGTGATTAGCGGCTATCTGGGTAGAAACTGGGGGATCCTGCTCGGCGCGCTCTATTTTGTGATGCTGGTGATCTGGATGTTTGTATATTCCACTGCCATCACCAACGACAGCGCCTCTTATTTGCATACCTTCGGCGTGACTGACGGCTTACTGTCTGACAATCCGTTTTACGGTCTGGTGCTGATTTGTATCCTGGTGGCTATCTCGTCACGCGGTGAACAGTTGCTGTTTAAGGTGTCGAGCTTCATGGTGCTGACCAAACTGCTGGTTGTCGCGGCGCTGGGGCTGTCAATGATCGGCCTGTGGCATGTGCATAATATCGGGGCGTTGCCGCCGATGGGGCTGCTGATTAAAAACGCCATTATTACGCTGCCGTTTACCCTGACATCGATTCTGTTTATTCAGACCTTAAGCCCGATGGTGATTTCTTATCGCTCACGTGAAAAATCGGTTGCTGTCGCGCGTCATAAAGCACTACGGGCAATGAATATTGCGTTTGGCGTGTTGTTCGTCACCGTCTTTTTCTACGCCGTGTCATTTACCCTCGCAATGGGGCATGACGAGGCCGTGAAGGCGTATGAACAGAATATTTCCGCGCTGGCGATTGCCGCGCAGTTTATTAGCGGCGACGGTGCTGCGTGGGTCAAAATCGTCAGTGTGATCCTCAATATTTTTGCCGTCATGACGGCTTTCTTCGGTGTTTATCTGGGCTTCCGGGAAGCGGCGCAGGGCATCGTGATGAACCTGCTGCGCCGCAAATATGCAGCGGAAAGCATTAATGAAAAAGTCGTTCAGCGCGGGATCATGCTGTTCGCCATTCTGCTGGCCTGGAGCGCCATTGTGCTCAACGCGCCGGTGCTGAGTTTTACCTCTATTTGTAGCCCAATCTTTGGCATGGTGGGCTGTCTGATCCCGGCCTGGCTGGTTTACAAAGTGCCTGCGTTACATAAATACAAAGGCGCTTCGCTGTTGCTGATTATTGTGACGGGTTTGCTGTTATGCGTCTCGCCGTTCCTCGCATTCTCCTGATGCATATAAATACGTACTAAGGTTGTGATTATGTTGAGCCCTGAAAAACAGTCATTGTGGAAAAAACTCATCTGCGCCGTGCAGGAAGAGGTCAAACCGGCGCTGGGGTGTACCGAGCCGGTTTCACTGGCGCTGGCCTGCGCTACCGCGGCGGCGCAGCTGGACGGGCGCGTGGATCGCATTGACGCCTGGGTGTCGCCGAACCTGATGAAAAACGGGATGGGCGTGACGGTGCCGGGTACCGGCATGACCGGGCTGCCCGTCGCGGCGGCGCTCGGGGCGATCGCCGGTGATGCCAGTGCCGGGCTGGAAGTGCTCAACAACGTCACTGCGCAGGACGTTGCTCGCGCCCGACAAATGCTGGAAAACGGCGCGGTGCGCGTGATGCTGGAAATCCCCTGTGACGAGATCCTCTCTTCGCGGGCGAAAGTCTACGCGGGCGACGCATGGGCCAGCGTCACCATTGCTGGAGGGCATACCTGCATCACCCGCATTGAAAAGCAGGGCGAGGTGCTTTTCGCACTCGATGACGCGGCGCCTGCGGAAGAAGAAGCCTGTCCGCTGGCGGTACTGGAACAGACCTCGTTGCAGGATATTTTTTCGTTCATCAACCAGGTGCCGTTTGAGGATATTCGTTTCATTCTTGATGCCGCGCATCTTAATGATGCTTTATCCCGTGAAGGGCTGAGCGGGCAGTGGGGGTTACATATTGGGGCGACGCTGGACAGACAATGCCAGCGCGGGCTGATGACCCGTGATCTGTCGAGCGATATCGTCATCCGCACTAGTGCTGCCTCGGACGCGCGCATGGGTGGCGCGACGCTACCCGCCATGAGCAACTCCGGCTCCGGCAATCAGGGGATCGCCGCAACGTTGCCAGTCGTGGTGGTGGCGGAACACTTCAACGCCAGCGAAGAGAAACTGGCCCGCGCGCTGATGCTGTCGCATCTCTGCGCTATCTACATTCATTTCCAGTTGCCACGGCTGTCAGCGTTGTGTGCCGTTACCACGGCGTCAATGGGCGCGGCGGCAGGCATGGCCTGGCTGGTGGACGGGCGTTATGAAACGCTGGCGATGGCGATCGGCAGCATGATTGGCGATCTCAGCGGCATGATTTGCGACGGCGCGTCAAACAGCTGCGCCATGAAAGTGTCGACCAGCGCGTCAAGCGCCTGGAAAGCGGTGCTGATGGCGCTCGATGATACCGCCGTAACGGGCAATGAGGGGATTGTGGCGCATGATGTCGAGCAGTCTATCGCTAACCTGTGCGCGCTGGCGCGTCAGGCGATGCAGCAGACTGACCTGCAAATTATAGAGATCATGGCGAAGAAAGCGTCTTAAGGCACAGGTCTGAACTGACCGCTCAGGCCAGTTCAGCATCCTGGATCAGACGGATTTCGGCTTCGGCGACGATCGCTTCCAGCTCGCTCAGCATCTCTTCATAGCCGAAGGCGACCGGGACGGTGACGTCACCGCTCTCTGAAGGGGCGCTGACGATGTCAGCCGCCGTTTTAGACTGTCGTTTTTTGCTCACGTGCATCTTCCGCTGTTGCTTCTGTCTATACCGGTAAATCTATCAGCAAAGCGCGAAGCGGCGTATCTGCGACCAGCGTTATGTTAGCTTCGTCACGAATAAAAGCGCCGTCACCGCAGGTCAACGACTGTTGCTCTTTTTGCATGCATTGTGCATGAACGGTGCCATGAATCGACTGCAGATAAGCACGAGGGCCGTGGAGCTGGAAGTTCAACTGCTCGCCTTTTGCAATATCAATATGATGGATCCACACCTGCTGGCGTAGCATCAGACTACCGTTGCTGCCGTCGGGTGAGGCCAGCAGTTGCGTGGCGACATCGTCGAGGTGAATTTTCTGCATCAACGGGTTTTCCCGCTCCGGGCAGGCATCCAGCCATAACTGCATCCGCGTCAGGGAGTGCTCTTTACTCAGGTTGTGCTCGCTGTAGCTCACGCCGGGTTGCGTGGCGATAAGCAGCGCTTCACCGGCTTTCGCCTGGACATGGTTGCCGTCGCTGTCGCGGTACTCTGCTTCACCTTCCAGAATCAGGTTCAGGATATCAACTTTCGGGTAAGAGCGCGGCTGGAACGACGCGCCGGGCGCCAGCACTTCCTGATTCAGTACGCGCAGGGAGGCGTAGCCCAACAGCTTCGGGTCAAAGTAGTGTCCAAAGGAAAAGGTGTAACGTGCCTGCAGCCAGCCGAAATCGGCTTTGCCACATTGATTAGCGGTACGGGTAGTAATCATAATTCTTGACCTCTCTTTACTTCCTTTTATGTTAAGGGGCTGGACGCTGCATTGTTAGCCAGATATTCTGCCAGGTATGTTCAAATTTACTGAATGAGAGTGCGATGGCTAAAGAAAGAGCATTGACGCTGGAATCGCTGAGGGTGATGGACGCGATCGATCGCCGTGGCAGTTTCGCCGCTGCCGCGGACGAGCTGGGGCGCGTACCTTCCGCACTGAGCTACACCATGCAAAAGCTGGAAGAAGAGCTGGATGTGGTGCTGTTCGATCGTTCCGGTCACCGGACGAAATTTACCAACGTTGGTCGTATGCTGCTGGAGCGCGGGCGGGTGTTGCTGGAGGCCGCCGACAAACTGACGACCGATGCGGAAGCGCTGGCGCGCGGCTGGGAAACCCATTTGACCCTCGTCACCGAGGCGCTGGTGCCGACGGTGGATTTGTTCCCACTGGTCGACAGACTGGCGGCGAAAGCCAACACCCAGATGGCGATCATTACCGAAGTGCTGGCGGGTGCCTGGGAGCGTCTGGAGCAGGGAAGGGCGGATATTGTCATCGCCCCGGATATGCACTTTCGCTCGTCGTCGGAAATCAATTCACGCAAACTCTATTCGGTGCTGAATGTTTATGTCGCTTCACCGGATCACCCGATTCATCAGGAGCCGGAGCCGCTTTCAGAAGTCACGCGGGTGAAGTATCGCGGCGTAGCGGTGGCGGATACCGCCCGCGAGCGTCCAGTCTTAACTGTACAACTGCTGGATAAACAGCCGCGCCTGACGGTCAGTACCATCGAAGATAAACGCCAGGCGTTGCTGGCCGGGCTGGGCGTCGCCACCATGCCTTATCCGCTGGTGGAACAGGATATTGCCGAAGGGCGTCTGCGCGTAGTGAGCCCGGAATACACCAGCGAAGTGGACATCATCATGGCCTGGCGACGCGACAGCATGGGCGAAGCCAAATCCTGGTGTCTGCGCGAAATCCCCAAACTCTTCGCCGCGAAAAAATAGCGATAAAAAAGGGGCATCGGAAGATGCCCCTTTTGCGTTACCGGAACCGGCTGTCGCGGCCGTGTGGCTCATCGAGATCCTGCCACGGGCCGATGGAGATAATCCCCGTCGGGTTAATGGTCTTGTGGCTGCGATAATAGTGGTTGCGGATGTGGGCGAAATCGACCGTTTCGGCAATACCCGGCATCTGATAAATATCGCGCAGGAAACCGTACAGATTCAGATAATCGCTGATGCGGTGCTTGTCGCATTTAAAATGGGTGACATACACCGGGTCAAAGCGTACCAGCGTGGTCCACAGGCGGATATCGGCTTCCGTCAGGTGATCACCCGTCAGATAGCGGTGCTGGCCGAGAATTTGTTCGATACGCGCCAGCGATTCAAATACCTTCGTCACCGCTTCATCGTAAGCCTGCTGGCTGGTGGCGAAACCGGCTTTATAGACGCCGTTGTTAACGTTGTCGTAGATCCAGCCGTTCAGTTCATCGATCTGACTGCGTAATTCTGCCGGGTAGTAATCACCCGCTTTCGCACCCAGCCCGTCGAACGCAGTGTTGAACATACGGATGATTTCCGCGGATTCATTGCTGACGATGGTGTGGTTCTTTTTATCCCACAGTACCGGCACGGTGACGCGCCCGGTGTAGTGCGGGTCGGCATGCAGATAAAGCTGATAAAGAAATTCATGCTGATACAGCGTATCGCCGGTCGCTGCCGGGAAATCGTCGTCAAAGGTCCAGCCATTTTCCAGCATCAATGGGTTGACCACCGACACAGAAATAAACGGCTCCAGCCCTTTCAGCTTGCGCAGAATCAGCGTGCGGTGCGCCCACGGGCAGGCAAGGGAAACATAGAGATGATAACGATCTTTTTCGGCGGCAAAACCGCCGTCGCCGGTCGGACCGGGCGCGCCATCCGCGGTCAGCCAGTTGCGAAAGGCCGAAACGGAACGCTTGAAACGTCCCCCGGTTGATTTGGTGTCATACCAGGTGTCATGCCAGACGCCGTCAATCAGTTGTCCCATAACAATCTCCTTTCTGGATTCGCAGATAGCAAAAGCGAGGAGAACGCTCCTCGCCTTGTACTTTATTCAGTATAAGCGCTTACCACTTTTTGTTCAGCGCGCGGTCGATGCTGATAGCACCCGGACCAGAGATAGCCAGCAGCAGGAAACCGCCTGCGATGGTCAGGTTTTTCATGAACATCAGCGAGTTCACGCCTTCCGCAAAGTTGCTGTGGAACAGCAGCGCGGTCAGGATGGTGAAGATGGCTGTGATCAGCGCCGTGGTACGGGTCAGGAAACCGAACAGAATCGCCAGACCGCCGCCAAACTCAAGCAGAATGGTCAACGGCAGCAGCGCGCCCGGTACGCCCATCGCTTCCATGTATTGTTGAGTGCCTGCATAGCCAGTGATTTTTCCCCAACCTGCGGTGATAAACAGAATTGGCATCAGAATACGCGCTACCAGAACACCAACATCTTCTAATTTTTTCATTTTACTCTCCAGAAAACCCCATGGGCGGCTGTGTTGATTTAGTGTGCAATTTCGCGGAGATACCGCGTTGTTGCTGTCGATGGAGAGGAGTGTAAACGTGACGAAGATCGAATGTTAGCAAGGAAAACTGTCGATCTCTTTCAAAGAATCTGAGTAATCGAAACGGCACCTATAAAAAGGCCTGATAAGCGATGCGCTATCAGGCCTGAAGGGGAAGGGGTGAGGGGGTTACCCGCGCAGTTGTTGCTCTCGCACGGTCGCTTTGATGAGACGCCAGGCACTCCAGATGCCGAAACCGCGTTTAGCCCAGCGCACCAGGAAGCGCGGATGGCGAACGCTCCAGATGGCGGCCACGCTGCTGCCGACCAGCATCCATGAACGCAGGTTTAACAGCGTGCTCCAGCCGCGATCGTAGCTGTGGGTGGCATCCAGCCAGTCACGGCGGCTGGCGGACAGGTCCAGCCGCTGTTGCTGAATTTTACTCAGCAGCCGTGCTTTGCGCTGCGAAAGCGCCAGTTTGTGGTTCACGATCTTTCATCCTCAAGCAGCTCACGATCGTTTGCCAGCTCTTTGCGCGTGTGGCGCAACAGCGTGGAACGGCGTGCTTTGCGAAGGGTCCAGATCCCGCCGATGAGCGCAGCCAACAGCAGAACCACCGTCGTGGCAATCATGGCATTCAGGCGATATTGCGGATCGATGGCCCAGATGACCAGCACCATCAGACTCATCAAACCAAACGCCGCGAACAGCATGGTCAGCCCAAGCATCAACAGCATCTGGAAGAGATTTGCCTTCTCCTCTTCCAGTTCGACCACCGCCAGACGCAGACGGGTTTCGACCATCTCGACCACAAGCGTGACGATGCGCTGTCCAATGCCCAGAATGCTCTTGCCGGGGCCTTGTGCGTGGTGTGGATCGGCCATGATCAGCGACGCGTCAGCAGAACGCCCAGCACCACCCCAACCGCTGCGCCGATGCCGACGCCGGTCCACGGGTTTTCACGCACGTATTCATCGGCGCGCGCGGCGGCTTCGCGGGTCTGCTTCGCGATGGCGTCCCCGGTTTCCCCCAGACGATGGCGGCTGTCGTGTAAAGCCAGCTCTGCTTTGCTGCGCAGCTTGCTGATCTCTTCTTTCGATTTATCGCTGGAGGAGTTCAGCACTTCTTCCAGGGTATCCGCGAGGGATTTCAGTTCAGCACGTAGATTTTCTGCAGTGGTATCTTTAGCCATGATGCTCTCCTGTTCGTCGTTCCATAAAATCAGTAATCACGCGACTCCAGCGCTTTCAGCTCGTCCTGCGCTTCTTTGAGTTTGCGTTCACGTTTTTCGATTTTGTCCGCATCGCCTTTTTGTTTTGCTTCGTTCAGTTCCTGCCGGCGTTCAGCCACGTCGTCTTTCTGTCTGGCGATTTTTTTCTGGTGGTCAGCAAGTACCTGACGATCGCTACAGTGAGCATTCACTTCGTTCAGCGCCTTTTTCAGGCCATCGATCCTGTTCTGATTGTGATGCTTTTCGGCATAGCTGATTTCGCGTTGTATATCCTGTGCTTTTTCCTGACAGGGAGAGACAGCCCAGGCGCCAGCGCTAAAAGAGACGAGTGTTAATGCAATGACGATGCGGTATTTCATGTATGAAACCTTCCATTGTTATGGGCTGTCTGATGACGTAGCCCGTTCCAGTGAATCAATGACTTCTGGCGTCTTCCGCATACAAAGCATAGTAACTATACGGTAAATCACCAAAAAACAGGGTGCGTTTCGGAATCCTCTAAGGATTCAGCCGAGACGGTGTGCGTTATCACGCAGGCGGGAAATCCACAGCGACGCGGGGGTGTCGTCGTCCAGTTGCGCCACGATATACCCCTGCGGCAATGAGCGATCCAGTACCTCTTTTGCCGCGCTGCTTTGCGCTCTGGAATCAAATTTAATCAGCAGAGTATCGTCTTTCGGCGTGATGCTTTTGAAGCGAATGCCGTTGGCGTCAAGGTGATGCCAGATGAAAAAACCATCCGGCATACTGGCGCCCTGACCCGACGGACGGATCGCCAGCGTCGATTCGTTATGCTGGAGCGCCACCCATAAACAGACGGCGAGCAGGAGCAGAATGACTGCGCCAGTACCGAGGGAAAACCAGCGCAAGGTATGGCGATTAATCACCATGATTGGTCACTTTTCCGTATTTCTTTTTCCACAAGACGATCAGCGAGCCGATCAGACCAAAGACCAACAGCACTACCGGCAGCAGCATCAGGCAGGACATCAGCGCGTCTTCGTACTTCTGGAAAACCGGCGTTTTGCCCAGCGCGAAGCCGAGTGTGGTGAGGATAAGCACCCATAGTAGCCCGCTCATCCAGTTAAAAAACTGGAAACGGGCGCTGCTCAGACCGGACAGCCCGGCGATGGTTGGCAGCAGGGTGCGGACGAAGGCGATAAAACGGCCAATCAGCAGAGCGGAAAGGCCATGTTTATGGAACAGATGGTGCGCGCGCTGGTGGTAATGCGCGGGGAGATGGGAAAGCCAGTTTTGTACGATTCGCGTATTGCCCAGCCATCGCCCCTGAATATAACTGAGCCAGCAGCCGAGACTCGCGGCGACGGTCAGCAGAATGATTGTGTGTGGATACCCCATCGCGCCTTTGGCGATCAGCACGCCAACCAGCACTAATAAACTGTCGCCTGGCAAAAAGGCAGCAGGCAACAATCCGTTCTCGAGGAACAGAATCATAAACAGCACAAAATAGAGCATGCCGATCATAGAGGGATTCGCCAGAGTTTCGAAATCCTGGTTCCATAACGCATGCAACAATTGGGTAAATAGTTCCATTCAGGTTTCCCGGTACATCGATTAACGTCGCGTTTGTAAGCCAGCAAAAACTGCCCCATGGAACGACAAAATGCATCTAATTGTAACAAAGCTGCTGAAGTTTCGTCAGAGATTTTGCAGTTTGTTGAGGAATGATTTTGCGGGTTGCCGGGAAACGTGGCGAGGGTTTTTACACAGGCTGACATTATATATATTTAACTGACGCGCAAGGCGAAGCGGCGTGCACGTCAGTCAGTAAAAGGTTTATTTCGCGCCACTGGCCGCTGTATCGAGATGAACCACCGGATTTTCCGCAAATAAGTAACGATCAGCATTGAATTCAAAATCGTCGCTGGTCTCGTTAAACAGCATCAGCTTGGTGTTTTCCAGGTGCTGCCACATCGCCAGTTTCGCCGCATGTGGATCTTTACGAATCAGCGCTTTAAGAATTTGATCGTGATCGTCGCACCAGTTATCAACGGTACGCAGATCAATATGATCGTGCAGTTTTTTCCAGTACGGGTTATGAACGCGCTGAGTCCACATTTTTTCCACGATAGCAGCCAGCGCGGTGTTCTGCGTGGCGAGCGCCACCTGAACATGGAACTGAAGATCCCATTCGGAGTCGCGGAAACATTTCTCTTTGCGCGCGTTCTCCTGGATTTCCATCAGTTTCATGATGTCCTGCTTGGTGACCTGCGTGGCGGCAAATTCCGCGATATTACTTTCAATGAGCTGGCGTGCCTGGAGCAATTCGAAGGGACCATAATTGGCGAACTCAAGAGATTCGTCCGGTGCCTGGTAATATTTAGGCTGGCTGGAAATCACGTGGATCCCGGAACCTTTGCGCACTTCAACGTAGCCCTCAACCTCGAGCATGATAATCGCTTCACGCACCACCGTTCGGCTGACGTTTTTCTCATCAGCAATAAAACGTTCAGCAGGCAGCTTATCGCCAACCAGATAAACTCCTTGCTCAATACGGCTTTTCAGCTCGGCAGCAAGCTGTTGATACAAACGGCGTGATTCTGTGACTTCCATATGCACTCCAGGCAAGGTACGGCACCATTGATTTGTTATACCACTTTTGTTGCCTGCGCTCCATTATTCTTGTCACGAAAAAGCCGTCATAAAGACGGCTTTTGTTGGGAAAACGCTGCGTTCGCTAGCTTTGCGTCGCGGTATCTCCCACACCACTATTCGGAATTTCCGCCGCCGGTTTGTTTTGCAGCACCGTCCAGATCACCAGCGCACCCAGCAGGTCAAACACCGCCAGCACAGCAAACAGCGGGCTGAAACCGAGGGTATCTGCCAGCGCACCGACCACCAGCGCGAACAGTGTACTGGCTGTCCATGCCGCCATCCCGGTCAGGCCGTTGGCGGTCGCCACTTCGTTACGCCCAAAGACGTCAGAAGAAAGGGTAATCAGCGCGCCGGACAGCGACTGGTGAGCAAAGCCACCAATACACAGCAGCATAATAGCGACGTACGGGCTGGTGAACAGACCAATCATGCCTGGGCCTATCATCAGCAGCGCGCCCATGGTCACCACCATTTTACGTGACACGATCAGGTTAACGCCAAACCAGCGCTGGAACAGCGGCGGCAGATAACCCCCGATGATACAACCAAGATCCGCAAACAGCATTGGCATCCAGGCAAACATGGCGATCTCTTTCAGGTTAAAGCCATATACCTTAAACATGAACAGCGGGATCCAGGCGTTGAACGTCCCCCAGGCCGGTTCTGCGAGGAAACGCGGCAGGGCGATACCCCAGAACTGACGGGTGCGCAGGATCTGCCATGGCGACATTTTCTTCGCATTGTTGGTCTGATGCTGCGCTTCCTGACCGCCGATGATGTACTCGCGTTCTTCTTCGGATAATTTTTTCTGATCGCGCGGGTGTTTGTAGAAAATCAGCCACGACATGGCCCATGCAAAGCTCAGCACACCAGAGATGATGAACGCCATCTGCCAGCTGTGCATTACAATCGCCCATACCACCAACGGCGGCGCAATCATCGCACCAATAGATGAGCCGACGTTAAAATAACCGACCGCAATCGAACGTTCTTTTGCCGGGAACCATTCAGAACTGGCTTTCAGACCCGCAGGGATCATTGCCGCTTCTGCCGCACCGACCGCGCCACGCGCCAGCGCCAGGCCGCCCCAGCTGCCTGCCAGGGCTGTCGCGCCGCAGAAGACGGCCCACAGAACGGCAAACATGGCGTAACCCACTTTGGTGCCGAGAATATCCAGCACATAGCCAGCAACCGGCTGCATAACGGTGTAAGCAGCGGAGTAGGCTGCAATGATGTATGAATACTGTTGGGTAGAGATGTGTAGCTCTTCCATCAGCGTTGGCGCTGCGGCCGCCACAGTGTTACGGGTCAGGTAACCCAGCACGGTGCCCAGCGTCACCAGTGCGATCATGTACCAACGTAACCCTTTAATTTTACGCATGTAAAACCTCATCGTTATGTTATATCCGCGTCCTGCGCGACCATCATCCATTCCAGGGCGAAGGAGGTGATGTAACGGTGGGCGAAGCCGAAAAAGATCCGCTACGGCCCGAACCTTGCCATCAGTGCTTGTGCTTAATTCGGTATCCGTACCGGTGAGTCCGATCAAATACGTATCGGAAATGCATTCCGTCGGCTTATAGCTTGCGACGGCAGAACGATAACTTGTCATACAACTTCAAAAGGTGAGTGACATCACAAATGCTGGATTCTTAATGTGGTCTTTCGGCCTGGTACTGTAAGCCAGAGCTGGCGCGGCTTCCTGAGTGGATTACCCCTTTTGAGGTGGTTTTTTTGTCGGGGTTTATTGATCTAACTCACGAAAAAATCTTCGGGAGCTGTAAATTGGTGTGATAACTTTGTCAGCATTACAGATAAACATCTGACGCACTCGTTTAGAGGAAGACGCAAATGACGCCGTTTATGACTGAAGATTTTCTGCTTGATACCGAATTTGCCCGCCGCCTGTACCATGACTACGCGAAAGACCAGCCGATTTTTGATTATCACTGCCATCTGCCGCCGCAACAGGTAGCTGAGAATTATCGCTTCAAAAACCTGTATGACATCTGGCTGAAGGGGGATCACTACAAATGGCGCGCAATGCGCACCAACGGTGTGCCGGAGCGTCTGTGTACCGGTGATGCTTCCGATCGTGAGAAGTTTGATGCCTGGGCGGCGACCGTACCACACACCATCGGCAATCCGTTATACCACTGGACGCATCTTGAGCTTCGTCGTCCGTTTGGTATTACAGGTAAGCTGCTTTCGCCGTCCACGGCGGATGAGATCTGGAATCAATGTAATGATCTGCTGGCGCAGGAAAAATTCTCCGCCCGCGGGATCATGAAGCAGATGAACGTGAAGATGGTCGGCACCACTGACGATCCTGTCGATTCACTGGAACATCACGCGGCCGTCGCCAAAGACAGCAGCTTTGATATCAAAGTGCTGCCAAGCTGGCGCCCGGACAAAGCCTTTAACATCGAACAGGCGACCTTCAGCGACTACATACACAAGCTGGGTGAAGTTTCTGACACTGACATCCGCCGCTTTGCCGATCTGCAAACCGCGCTGAGCAAACGCCTGGATCACTTTGCCGCCCACGGCTGTAAAGTGTCTGACCACGCGCTGGACGTGGTGCTGTACGCCGACGCGACCGACGCAGAGCTCGACAGCATTCTTGCCCACCGCCTGGCGGGCGGAACCCTGAGCGAGCACGACGTTGCCCAGTTTAAAACCGCAGTACTCGTCTGGCTGGGCGCAGAGTATGCCCGCCGTGGCTGGGTGCAGCAGTATCACATCGGCGCGCTGCGCAACAACAACCTGCGCCAGTTTAAACTGCTGGGGCCGGATGTAGGCTTTGATTCCATCAATGACCGCCCACTGGCGGAAGAATTGTCAAAACTGCTCAGCAAGCAGAACGAAGAAAACCTGCTGCCGAAAACCATTCTTTACTGCCTGAACCCGCGCGATAACGAAGTGCTGGGCACCATGGTCGGCAACTTCCAGGGCGAAGGCATGCCTGGCAAGATGCAGTTTGGCTCAGGCTGGTGGTTTAACGATCAAAAAGACGGCATGGAACGTCAGATGACACAGCTGGCGCAACTGGGTCTGCTGAGCCGCTTTGTCGGCATGCTGACCGACAGCCGCAGCTTCCTTTCCTATACCCGCCATGAATACTTCCGCCGTATTCTGTGCCAGATGATTGGCCGCTGGGTGGCGGCAGGCGAAGCCCCGGCGGATATCCAGCTGTTGGGTGAGATGGTACGAAATATTTGCTTTAACAATGCGCGTGATTACTTCGCCATTGAACTGAACTAAGCCCTGAGGTTGGTTGATATGCATTACATTAAGATCCATTCGCTGGATAACGTGGTTGTCGCGCTAGCTGAGATGGCTGAGGGCACTGTGGTGACGGTTGACGGGCAGACGGTAACGCTGCGCCAGAACGTCGCCCGTGGCCACAAGTTTGCGCTGCGTGAGATAGCGAAAGGGGAAAACGTCATTAAATATGGTTTGCCGATTGGCCATGCGTTGACGGCTATCGCGCCCGGGGAACATATTCACTCCCACAATACGCGAACCAATCTGAGCGATCTGGACGAGTATAGCTATCAACCTGAAACGCTGGCGGCCATCGCGCCGTCGGCGGATCGCGATGTGCAGATCTACCGCCGCGCCAGTGGCGATGTTGGCGTGCGTAATGAACTGTGGATCCTGCCGACAGTCGGCTGTGTCAACGGCATTGCGCGCCAGATCCAGAATCGTTTCCTGAAAGAAACCCACGATGCCGAAGGCACCGACGGTGTCTTTCTTTTCAGCCACACCTATGGTTGCTCGCAACTGGGTGACGATCATGTGAATACCCGAACCATGTTGCAGAACATGGTGCGTCATCCGAACGCGGGCGCGGTGCTGGTGATTGGCCTCGGTTGTGAAAACAACCAGGTCGACGCCTTCCGCGAAACGCTGGGTGAGTACGATCCTGAGCGCGTGCATTTTATGGTGTGCCAGCATCAGGACGACGAAGTGGAAGCGGGGCTGGAGCATCTGCACCAGCTATATGACGTGATGCGTCATGACGTGCGCGAACCGGGGAAACTCAGCGAGCTGAAGTTTGGCCTCGAATGCGGCGGTTCTGACGGGTTGTCTGGCATCACCGCTAACCCAATGCTCGGTCGTTTCTCCGATTATCTGATCGCTAACGGCGGCACCACGGTGCTGACTGAAGTGCCGGAGATGTTTGGTGCCGAACGTATTCTGATGAGCCATTGCCGTGATGAATCCACGTTTGAAAAAACGGTCACCATGGTGAATGACTTCAAACAGTATTTCATCGCCCATAATCAGCCGATTTACGAAAACCCGTCGCCGGGTAACAAAGCGGGCGGTATCACGACGCTTGAGGAGAAATCCCTCGGCTGCACGCAGAAAGCGGGATCAAGCGAAGTGGTTGACGTGCTGCGCTATGGCGAACGCCTGAAAACGCGTGGTCTGAACCTGTTGAGTGCGCCGGGCAACGATGCGGTGGCAACCAGCGCATTAGCGGGAGCTGGCTGCCACATGGTG
This sequence comes from Trabulsiella odontotermitis, assembly GCF_030053895.1. Classification (NCBI taxonomy): domain Bacteria; kingdom Pseudomonadati; phylum Pseudomonadota; class Gammaproteobacteria; order Enterobacterales; family Enterobacteriaceae; genus Trabulsiella; species Trabulsiella odontotermitis. The sequence goes on along the minus strand of NZ_CP125781.1, from coordinate 3,960,494 downwards.
CTGTTCAGTACCGGTCGCGGCACGCCGTACGGCGGTTTTGTGCCGACGGTGAAAATCGCCACCAACAGCGAGCTGGCAACGAAGAAAAAGCACTGGATCGATTTTGATGCCGGACAGCTGATCCACGGTAAACCGATGGCGCAACTGCTGGAGGAGTTTGTCGATACGATCGTTGATTTTGCCAACGGCAAACCAACCTGCAATGAGCGGAATGACTTCCGCGAGCTGGCGATCTTTAAAAGTGGTGTAACACTGTAAATCTGTTGCCGGGAAAATGTAGGCCGGGTAAGCGTTAGCGCCACCCGGCTTTTATTCTTAGCTATGTAATGCGTTCTTCGCCAGACGCTCATCTTCCGCCATACAGGCCGCCGCGGTGAACAGCACGTCAGTGGACGAGTTCAGCGCCGTTTCGCAGGAATCCTGCAATACACCGATGATAAAGCCAACTGCGACCACCTGCATGGCAACATCGTTCGGAATGCCGAACATGTTACAGGCCAGCGGGATCAGCAGCAGCGAACCGCCCGCCACGCCGGACGCGCCACAGGCACACAGCGAGGCCACCACGCTCAACAGCAGCGCGGTCGGGATATCCACCGGAATATTCAGCGTATGCACCGCCGCCAGCGTCAGCACGGTGATGGTGATGGCGGCCCCCGCCATGTTGATGGTTGCACCCAGCGGAATGGAAACAGAGTAGGTATCGCGGTCCAGATTCAGCTTTTCCGCCAGCGCCATGTTGACCGGAATGTTGGCCGCGGAACTGCGGGTGAAGAAGGCATACACGCCGCTTTCACGCAGACAGGTCAAAACCAGCGGATACGGGTTGCGACGAATGCGCCAGAACACCAGCAGCGGGTTGATCACCAGCGCCACCAGCAGCATGCAGCTTACCAGTACCAGCAGCAGTTGCGCGTAGCCCCACAGCGCATCGAAACCGGTGGTTGCCAGGGTCGATGACACCAGCCCGAAGATACCAATCGGCGCGAAGCGAATCACCAGTTTCACGATAAAGGTGACGGCGTTTGACACGTCATTCACCAGGTTTTTCGTGGTCTCGTTACCGTGGCGCAGCGCAAAGCCCAGGCCAACGGCCCACACCAGGATCCCAATATAGTTGGCGTTCAACAGCGCGTTGATCGGGTTTGCTACGGTGCTCATCAGCAGGTCACGCAGGACTTCCACAATGCCTGACGGCGGCGTGATATCGCCTGCACCGGTGGAGAGATGCAGCTCTGACGGGAACAGGAAACTGAACAGCACGGCGGTCAGCGCCGCGGAGAACGTCCCCAGCAGATAAAGAAAGAGGATCGGGCGAATACTGGTTTTCTGGCCCTGCTGGTGGTTAGCGATGGACGCCATGACCAGCATCAGCACCAATACCGGTGCAACGGCTTTCAGGGCGCCGACGAAGAGCGTACCCAACAGGCCTGTCGCTTCTGCGGCAGGTTTAGAGATCAAGGCCAGCAGAATACCGAGCACCAGACCAACGAGGATTTGTTTGACCAGGCTGCCTTGCGCGAGGCGCTGCAGCAGACCCTGGGGAGCGGATTGCGTCATGAATTGTTCCTTGAAAGATGTTGCGTTCCATCACGGTACGTACTCTGCTGTTACGTTTATGTCCGGATGTAAACAAAGGTGTTTGCCTGGTCGAGTATAGAGAAAGATTTCAGCGCTGAAAGCGAGAAATTCTGGATTTACTGCTTATGTCTAATTTTTAAAACTGCGGGATTGCCATCGCGCGCGATGCATGCAGGGGCATCTGTTGGCCCGGCGGCATTGCGCTGCCGGGCCATTCGGTGCTTATCTCAACGCCTTCTTTTTATCATTCAATCGGTTAACCACCGCGTTAATTGCCAGCGTGCCGATGAGAATGCCGCCAACCACGCCCAGCGAAACGGCAATTGGGATGTGGAAGAAATCGACGATCAGCATCTTGATGCCGATAAACACCAGGATCACCGACAGGCCATATTTCAGCATGGAGAACCGCTCCGCCACGCCTGCCAGCAGGAAGTACATCGCACGCAGGCCGAGGATCGCGAACAGGTTTGAGGTCAGCACAATGAACGGATCAGTGGTGACGGCGAAAATAGCCGGGATGCTGTCGACCGCAAAAATCACGTCGCTCAGCTCCACCAGAATCAGTACCAGCATCAGCGGTGTGGCGTACAACAGACCGTTTTTACGCACAAAGAAGTGCTCATTCTCAATCTTATCGGTCAGACGCAGATGCCCGCGCAGCCAGCGCACCAGCGGTTTATCGCCAATCCCCTCGTTGTCCTCTTTCGCCAGCGCCATTTTTACACCCGTAAACAGCAGGAAGGCGCCAAAGACATACAGCAGCCATGAGAACTGCGAGATCAGCCAGCTACCGGCGAAGATCATGATGGTTCGCAGCACGATCGCGCCCAGGACGCCATATACCAGCACGCGTCGCTGCAACGCCGCAGGAACGGCGAAGTAGCTGAACAGCATCAGCCAGACAAAGACGTTATCCACCGCCAGCGCTTTTTCAATCAGATAGCCGGTCAGGAAGGCCAGCGCCTGCGGGTCAGCGACCTCGCGCCCTTGTGTCGTCGCCAGATACCACCAGAAGGCGGCATTAAACAGCATCGACAGCGTGACCCACAATATTGACCAGCCTGCCGCCTGCTTCATTGACATGGCGTGCGCGCCACGGCGCCCCTGAAGCAGCAGGTCGATAGCCAGCATTACCACCACAACCGCGGCGAATCCGCCCCATAACATCGGTGTGCCGACACTATTCATAAACTTTCCTTTCTCTGACGTACGTACAAAAAAAACGGCTACCGTCGAAAGACGATAGCCGTTGCTAATTATTTGCACGGACCTCGCCTTTCGGCAAGGTCTCACTTACAACAAGAAAACCGGCTATTGCGCTGCGGTTTTCTTATTGCCCGGCAACCGGGTGTGGTTTTGCTCACACCGTAATGACGATCCACCGGCAAGGAAGTTACTCCCCTTTGCTCGTGACAAAATATTACAGGCCATTGATTCCGTCAATGGCCTGTAACAACTCATTTACTCAGCTTTACGCCAGCGCGTCGACGCTCAGATCGTCCGCCGGGAATTTGACGCCGGTCTGACGACGGATTTCCGTTAACAGCTTCGCGGTGGTACGGCTGACGGCGAGTCCCGGGTGGTTCACTTCACCGGTTTCGACCAGTCGGGCAAAGGTTTCTGCCTCGTACAGCATCGTATTAATGTGCTGCGGCTGGGTCAGTTCCTGCGCTTTTCCGCCGCGCGGAATAAAGCTCAGCTTCTGACATTCAGAAATTTTCTCGATCACCAGCGAGCCTGCTTCGCCCTGGATTTCGCTTGGCTGAACGGAATCGCTGACTTTCGAGTGGTGCAGGGTGACGTCGAAATCGCCATAATCGAGCACCACGGTGCCGTGGGCATCCACACCGCTCTCCAGTAGCGTCGCGCTGGCCTGAACGCCATGTGGTTCACCCCATAACGCGACGGCGGAGGCGAGGCAGTAGAAACCGATATCCATAATCGAGCCGTTGGAAAACGCCGGATTGAAGGTGTTCGGGTTTTCACCGTCCAGATAACGCTGATAGCGCGAGGAATACTGGCAGTAATTCAGAAACGCTTTGCGCAGCTTGCCCACTTTACTGAGGGACTGCTGTAACGTCAGGAAATTCGGCTGACTGGCGGTTTTGAAGGCTTCGAACAGCACCACCTGGTTTTCACGCGCGAGAGCGATGGCGCTTTCGACTTCACGCAGATTCGAGGCCAGCGGCTTCTCGCAGATCACATGTTTTTTATGGCGCAGAAACAGGCGCGTCTGGGGGTAGTGCAGCGAGTTCGGACTGGCAATATATACCGCGTCAATCGCATCACTTTGCGCCATCTCCTCAAGCGAGGTGAACAGATGTTCAACAAGGTAATCGTTGGCGAAAGTCTGCGCCTGTTCAAGGCTGCGGGAATAGACGGCGGTGAGCTTGTATTTGCCGGTTTCATGGGCGGCATCGACGAACTGTCGGGTGATCCAGTTCGTTCCAATGACAGCAAAACGTATCATAAACGTTCACGTACTCCGTAGCTGGGGATCTTTCGTCACTGTAGCATGCAATGATGACAAAACGAGTGCGCTATCACGCAGAACGATTTAATGAAAGGTGCCTCAGCAGGGTTTCAGGGTAGCCCTGCAAATAAGTCAGCATAAAAAAGGTTTACATATGTGGGTAATTAAGCGATAAAACGCGCGAATTTTAGCATCCCGGAGGGGCGATGAGCCAGGCAGAGTTAAACGGTGAGTTTTTCACGTTAGATCGTTTTCCACCCAATGTGGAGGATCCATCGTTACAGGCGTGGGACGCCGCCGATGAGTATCTGCTCCAGCAAGTGGGCGACACCGGGGGCCTGACGCTTATCTTTAACGACAGTTTTGGCGCGCTGGCCTGTGCACTGGCGGAACGCCATCCGGTCAGCATTGGCGATTCTTACATCGCCGAACTGGCGACCGGCCATAATCTGCGGATGAACGGCATTGACGAGTCCAGCGTGACGTTTCAGGACAGCCTGTCGCCGCTGCCGTCAGCCCCGGCGCTGGTGCTGATTAAAATACCGAAACAGCTGGCGCTGCTCGAGCAACAACTGCGCGCGCTGCGCGAGGTGGCGACGCCGGAAACCCGCATTATCGCCGGGGCGAAAACGCGCGATATCCATAATTCCACGATGGCGCTGTTCGAAAAGATCCTCGGCCCGACCACCACATCACTGGCGTGGAAAAAAGCCCGGCTGATCCACTGCACATTCAGTGCGCCTGTGCTTAATGAGGCTTCAGACATTTTCAGCTGGCCGCTCGATGGCACGGATTTCACGATTCATAACCATGCCAACGTTTTTTCCCGCAGCGGACTGGATATCGGCGCGCGGCTGTTTCTCCAGCATCTGCCGGAAGGGATTGACGGGGAGATGGTGGATCTCGGTTGTGGCAACGGCGTGATTGGCCTGCAATTGCTGGCGAAGAACCCGCAGGGGCGCGTGCTGTTTGTCGACGAATCCCACATGGCGGTGGCGTCGAGCCAGTTGAACGTTGAGCGCAATCTGCCGGAAGCGGTGGCGCGCAGCGAATTTATGGTCAACAACGCGCTGGCGGGCATTGAACCGGATCGTTTCGACGCGGTGTTCTGTAATCCGCCGTTTCATCAGCAACACGCGATTACCGATCACATCGCCTGGCAGATGTTCAACGATGCACGCCGCGCGCTGAAATATGGCGGGGCGCTGTACATCGTCGGCAACCGTCATCTGGACTATTTCCGCAAGCTGAAGCGCGTGTTTGGCAACTGCACCACCATCGACACCAACAACAAATTTGTGGTGCTGAAAGCGGTAAAAGTGCGCAAGACGCGGTAAGATTGCGCCTCCCCCAGGCCCGGTAAGCGAAGCGCCACCGGGCGTAACTTCCTTAAATCTCCAGCGCCAGTTTCGTTCCCTGTGCAATTGCCCGGCGCGCGTCCAGCTCCATTGCCACATCACAACCGCCAATCAGATGCACTGTTTTTCCCGTTTCCCGCAGCGGCTGCGCTAACTGGCGTCGCGGCTCCTGCCCGGCGCAGATCACCACGTGATCGACGGTCAGCAGTTGCGATTCGCCACCGATCAGCACATGCAGCCCGTCGTCGTCGATCTTCTGATAACTGACCGCCGGGATCATTTTTACCCCACGAGACAGCAGGGTGGAGCGGTGGATCCAGCCGGTGGTTTTGCCCAGACCCTCACCCGGTTTACCGGCTTTACGTTGCAGCATCACGATCTGTCGCGGGCTTTTTGGCAACTGCGGCCCTTCCGGGCGCAATCCCCCTGCGGTGTTCAGGCTGGTATCGATTCCCCACTCCACGCAGAATTCGGCAATGTTCTGGCTGGTGGGCTCGCCTGGCTGGCTTAAATACATCGCCGTATCGAAGCCGATCCCGCCGCAGCCGATAATCGCCACGCGCTGCCCGACCGGAGTTTTATCGCGCAACACATCGAGGTAATTCAATACTTTCGGATGATCAATGCCATCAATCTCCGGGACCCGTGGTTCGATGCCGGTCGCAAGGATCACCTCATCAAACATCCCCAGTTGTTCGGGCAAAACGGTCCGGTTGAGCTGCACATCCACACTGGTGATGTCGAGCATCCGACGGTAATAGCGCAGCGTTTCGTAAAACTCTTCTTTGCCGGGGATCTGTTTGGCGATATTAAACTGACCGCCGATTTCGGCAGCCGCGTCAAACAGTGTCACCTGATGGCCGCGCGCGGCAGCATTCACCGCAAACGCCAGCCCAGCAGGACCTGCGCCGACCACAGCGAGTAGCTTGCGACGCACCGCCGGGTGGACAGGCATTTTCGTTTCGTGGCAGGCGCGCGGATTCACCAGACAGGAAGTGACTTTTCCGGCGAAGATCTGATCGAGACAGGCCTGGTTGCAGCCGATACAGGTGTTAATTTCATCGGCGCGATCCTGCTGCGCTTTGCTCAGCAGCTCGGCATCCGCCAGGAACGGGCGCGCCATCGACACCATATCGGCATCGCCTCGCGTCAGAATATCGTCCGCCACCTGCGGGTCGTTAATTCGGTTGGTGGTGATAAGCGGGATCGACACACTGCCTTTCAGCTTGCGTGTTACCCAACTGAACGCTCCGCGCGGCACTGGCGTGGCAATGGTGGGAATGCGGGCTTCGTGCCAGCCAATGCCGGTATTAATGAGTGTGGCACCCGCCGCTTCCACCGCGCGCGCCAGTTCGACGGCTTCGGCAAAAGTGCCGCCGCCCTCGACAAGATCGAGCATCGACAGGCGGTAGATAATGATGAAATCCTCACCCACCCGCTGGCGAACCGCGCGCACCACCTCCACGGCAAAACGCATCCGGCGCGGATAATCACCGCCCCATTCGTCAGTACGCTGGTTAGTGCGGGCGGCAAGAAATTCGTTAATCAAATAGCCTTCCGAGCCCATCACCTCAACACCGTCATACCCCGCCTCGCGGGCAAGTTGCGCGCAATGTGCAAAGTCTTCAATCAGGGTCAGGATTTCATCGTGGGTGAGTTCGTGAGGTTTAAAGCGGTTTATCGGTGCCTGAATCGCAGAAGGCGCGACCGGATGCGGCTGGTAGCTGTAGCGCCCGGAGTGCAGGATTTGCAGGGCGATTTTGCCGCCTTCCTGATGCACCGCGTCAGTAATAAGACGGTGATGCGGCAACTGGCTGGCATCGTTGAGCACCGCCGCGCCCTCCATCGTCACCCCGGAAAGTGTCGGTGCAATACCGCCAGTCACAATCAATGCCACACCGTGACGCGCGCGTTCGCCATAAAATGCCGCCAGCCGCTCCGCCCCGTCCGGGCGTTCTTCCAGACCCGTATGCATCGAGCCCATTAACACGCGGTTTTTAAGCACCGTAAAGCCCAGGTCAAGCGGGGCGAATAGCGACGAATAGCGGCTCATAAACGTTTCCAGTATGTAAAATTATTGTTATGTGGTCGGATGAGTTACTAATTTAGCCAGTAGACGGCAAAAGGGAAAATGGGGGAGGTTGTGATTGTGATGGGAATCAAAGATCGGATCCATTAGGGTAACGTCCTGAAGAATGTGATTGTGTACGTGTTTTTTGCGGGGTTTTTATTCTACTGTTTTGCGCTGACTATCCGTAACTTATTGATTATTAATAAGGTAAATGGAAATGGTAAATGATTTCAGCGCATCAATATATCTGCCTGAAACTGTCTTCGAAACGGTGAAAAGCTTCAATGATTCCTCTGCCAACGACATGAAGTGTGGTGATATGAGCGATCAGGATCTGTTTTCGCTTGGCCTGAGAGATATCTCAGCAAAAGTGGATCCTTACCGTCTGATTCGCTACGACATTCCCGACACCACCCCTGTCGATGGGATTTCATGGGCCACTGTACGGGGGACAAAAATCTCCTATGAAGAATGTATCGATATTTTATTTGCCGAAATGAAAGCGCTTTCGCAATTATTTTCTTTTCAAGGTGAATATAAAATGGTTATTGGAGAGTTGATTGACCATTTCAGATATGGGAATGGTAGTGAGTTTTATAGCCATCGGCTGAATTTGGCTTTTCATGACAGGATAAATAGTTATTTCGTTGATAACCCACGCCTGATTATCGAAGGGATCATTCGGGATGAATTTAATTCTAAGCCAAATTCAATCCATTTCCCATCGCTTTTAAATTCCATAAAGAGAAGTTTGTTAGAATCAAAGCTATCAAAATTCGATTCAAGGATAGACAGAATTAATGGTTTGGGTATCAGTGTGCATGATATTGCGGCCCAGAAAATAACGCTTGTAAATCTTCAGAGATACGCTATGGGGTGGAATGCTAAAATATTTTTTGAGGCACAAGATCATTTTGGTCTGGATGTTACCGATATTAAGAGCAAAGTTTACAGCCAGTTTCGGTTTTTCCGCATATGGTTTCTTTTGCAACGACATAAGGATTTTGCGTTTAAACCTTTTTTTACGAGGTTTAACTCAGTAGAGAATATTGGACAGTATTGATGAAAAACAAATTCCCGGTAATGTTGCTATGTCTTTTTATGATTGGTGCAATTTATAATTTCTGGACGCTAAGACCTGTCCGTATTTTATATGTTTATTCTGATGGCTATGGGATTGTTAATCTGGTGGTTGATCACATGCCGTTGACTGACAGAGGTAAGATTGGCTGGTATCTGGCGCATCGGGAAGACATTCAGTCAACATATCCGCTGTTTCCTGAAATCTGTCATCGCTACTATGTAACGAATGTTGGGGAAGGATTTACCAATCATGAGATCAGCCCACATGAAGATCTTCGGTGTTTCCCGGCTATCGATAGCAAAAAAAATTGCGTCATAAAAGACTATTTTTTAATCGTTGATGAGAATGTTAATGAAAATACGCAATTTTATGTTTCAGATGGTGAAGTCGAATATCAAATGACGTCAGAGCATAAACTAGAATTTATTCCACGACCTGAAGCTTTGCAGGAATAAACAATGTGGCATCCCGGGGTGTAAGTCTGTAGGCCGGATAAGCGCAGCGCCATCCGGCATTTGTTTACCGTGTAGTCAAGCGTTCTGTTCATACCAGGCCCAACTGATAGGTGCCCGCCTGCTGAGGCTATGTTTTTGTGATCAGATTTTTTATACATAGAGACCGGGAAAGCATCTTTTGTCATACGCCCACACTGACATTTTTAATTAAATATAATTTCAGCGTCGCAAATCTCTTTTTTCATCGGTAATAATCCATGTGGTGAATATTAATGAATAACGATTTTGAATTATCTATGAGTTTGCCAGAGACTATCTTCATAACAACGATAAGACGTTTCGATGACTCATCATCAGATGATATGAAATGTGGCGATTTAGATGAGCGGCAATTGTTGTCTCTGGGTCTTGATAATGTTTCAGCTAAGGTGGATCCCTACCGTTTAATTCGTTATGATGTTCCGTTATCAAATAACTATAACCGATTATACGGAGAGATGTATCCATTAGAGGTTAAAGGCAGACCGATTAGTCATCAGGAATGTGTTGAGATTTTATTTGAAGAATTGAAAGCGTGTTCTTCAGAGTTTACTTTGTTTGGATGGGGTAAGTATTCATATCTTATCACTGAAATGATTGATCATTTCAGATATGGCAAAGGTAGCCCTTTTTATAGTCTGTCCCTAAATGACGCTTATGAACAACGTATTATTGATCGTGGTTATAAATCTCCGCTTGTCGTAATAAAAGACACTATTAATAGTGTCTATGGAAATAACAATAATATCGGAGTGCAGTTAAATCTTTTACAGCAAATTAAATTGGATTTGCATGACTCCAGATTGTCTAAATTTGATCGAAAAGAAGATAACTATAATGGATTAGGTATCACTGTGCATGATATACATGCTCAACAAATTGATCTTATTAGATTCCAAAAATTTGCAATAGGCTGGGAAGCGTGGTTACGCTTTCAGGCTCAGGATCATTTTGGCCTTGATACTACAGATATTACCAATTCTGTATTTAATAAGTTTCGATTTTTCCGTATCTGGTTTTTTCTACAGCGGCATAGAGATTTCGCTTTTAAACCGTTTTTCACTAACTTCATGGCTGCAGTAAGAGTGAGTGAATATTAATGAATCAAAAATATAGAAAAATGCGATTGTTATTGCTAATCATATTTCTATGCCTGGCAGGTTATAATTTCTGGACACTTCGGGATGTGAAAATTCTCTACACTGATTTTTTCTGGGGTAAAACAACGGTCGTTGTCGTTGATCATTTCCCTATGACTGACAGAAACAAGGTTCAATGGTATTTAGAACATGAGGAAGAGCTTAAAACACGTTATGAAACAATAAAACCTTTTACAACGAAAGTGATCATAATAGATGCCAATGGTGGGTTAGTCAGCGCCAAGGAAAACCCTCATGAGGATTTACGCTGTTTTGATGATATTCCTTCGGATAAAAAATGTGTTATCAAAAATACTGTCCTTATTGTTAATATTTTGGCACAAAGTCTCGTTCATTTTCAAATGGGCTATGGGGGACCGCTCTATTCATTGGATGAAAAGGGAAATATTCAACCCGAAATACAGGAATGGCCAAATATGAGTGATTAACGATGAGGGAGAATACGGCAAAATGATGTTTGAGTATGCAGTATCAGTAAGCAAGATTTACAGAGGGAAAAAATCTTTCCCTCTGTGGATATTATTTTTACGGGCTGACTGTCCGTTCCTTAAGCCCCGGAGCCTGCCACATCGACGTTGTCAGCCCGCTGTCCACCAGACCCAGTTGTTCGGTGTAGACCGCCTGCCATTTCTGCATCATGCCGTCATACAGTTCGCGGTGGGTGGGGTTGGGCGTGAATTCGCGGCTCCAGCTTACCAGCCTTTCGCCGGTGGAGGCCATATCGTTGAACAGACCGGCACCCGCGCCTGCGGCTATCGCGCAGCCCAGCGCGGTGGCTTCTTTTACTTCCGGTACGCGCACCGGCAAACCGGTGACGTCACTCAAAATCTGGCTCCATAATGCGCCTTTGGCACCGCCACCGGCGAAGACGAGGCTGTCAAACTGCACACCGGAGAAGCGGGCGATCTGCGCCAGGTTGCAGGCGGAGACGATGGCCGCATTCTCCTCCAGCGCGCGGAACAGCGTCGCTTTGTTGCACTTTTCCGGGTCGATGGAGAGGTTGATGAACGAGGGTGCCGCGTGGTACCACTGCTTAAAATGCATCGCATCGGAGAAAATCGGCATCACGCCATGGGAGCCTGCCGGAACCCGGCTGGCCATCTCTTCCAGCAGCGAATAAGTGTCGACGCCGAGCCGTTCGGCAATCAGTTTTTCTTCCGCGCAGAACGCGTCGCGGAACCAGCGCATGGTTAACCCGGTGAAAAAGCTGATCGATTCCGCCTGCACCATGCCGGGGATCACGTGCGGATTGACGCGAATATTCATCTCGGGATCGGTACGCACCTGCGGCAGGTTCACCACCTGCTGCCAGAAAGTGCCGCCGAGGACGGCCGTTTGCCCGGCGCGCACCACGCCCAACCCCAGACAACCCAGCTGCACATCGCCACCACCCATCACCACCGGTGTGCCTTCACGCAGACCACACTGTTGCGCCGCCGCTTTGGTCACGGCGCCGAGGACGGTGCCGGTCTCTTTCACTGGCGAGAGAATATCCGCGCGCAGCCCGGCCATATCCAGCAACGCCGGACGCCAGTCGCGAGTGAAGAGATCGAGCATGCCGGTGGTACCCGCATTAGAAGGATCCACCGCCAGCTCGCCGGACAGTTTCGCCGCCAGCCAGTCGCTGATCATCGTCATCGTCGCCGCCTTGCGGTAAATATCGGGGCGATGGTGCGCCAGCCACAGCAGGCGCGGCATCGCGCTTAGCGCCAGCGTCTGGCCGGAGACGTCATACACTTCAGATTCAAAACGAGAGTCATGGATTTCTTTTAGCTCCGCCACTTCACGGCTGGCGCGGGCATCGACGTTCGCGCAGGCCCAGATGGCGTCTCCGTTACGATCATAGAGCACAATCCCTTCACGCATCGAGCAGCAGGCGACGGACTGAATATCTGCCGCCGTCAGCCCGGCGCGCTCCAGCGCCTGGCGAACGCACTGACAGGCCAACTGCCAGTTGGTATCAAGATCGAACTCCATCGAGCCGGGGACATTCTCCACGCTCAGGTGCTTCCACTCGGCCTGTCCAACGGCAATCTGCCGACCGTTCAGGTCGAAGATCACGGCACGAATGCTGCCTGTCCCTGCATCTAACGCTAAAAGGTAACTCATGACCAACGCCTCGCTATGTTTGCGCGGCGGCGCAGCTATTGCGCCAGAGCCAGTACCGCGCGGGCTGTCATCTCTTCCGTCACCAGGCCATTAATACGGCGACCCTTCAGTGCGGCATAAATCGCTTCTGCTTTTTCTTCGCCTCCGGCGACGCCCAGGATAGTGGGTAACTGCGCCAGCTCATCGAGGGTCACGCCCAGTAATTCACGGTGGATCTCCAGCTCTTCCACCTTTTCCCCTTCGGCATTAATGAAATAACCGAGGATGTCGCCCACCGCGCCTTTGCGGGCATACATCAGTTGTTCGCCTTCGCTGATATACCCGGAGCGCAAAATAGTGGCGTCACGACGCTGATTCACCGAACCGATGCCGACGACGGCAACGTCCGCGGCGGTGGCGGCGAGGATCACATCCTGAACGCTCGATTCGTGCTTGAGGATGTTCGCCACCTCTGCTGATGACACGCGCAGCGGGGCGGGGATCATGCTGACGTTACAGGCTGCGTCGAGCTGGCCGATGCCAGTCATATACGGACCAACACCCCCGGAGAGCGTCACCAGGCGCACCTGTTGCGAGCCGATAAACCCACTCAAATGTTGCAGGCAGCTCATGGTCGCTTCGCCAAAGCCGACGGCGAGCAACTGGTCCGGTTGCAGGACGCCCATCAGCGATTGTGCGGCGCCAATGCCCAGACGCACGTTCATTGCCGGTGTGTTCAGCGCCGGAAGAACGCGCGTGATCTTCAGGCCAAACCGTTGTTGAAGTTCGGTTTCCAGCGACAGACAACCCTCATAGCGGGAGTTGATCTGTACGCGGATCACCCCGGACTGGCGGCCTTTTTCCAGCAGGCGCGAGATTTTCAGTCGCGGCAGTCCGAGACGTTCACCGATGTCATTCTGCGTTAAGCCATCGTGGTAGTAACACCACGCCACTCGCGCCACCAGCTCTTCTTCGGCCAGCGCCAGACCAGCGAAACGTCCCTCATCCATTGCTCTTTTTTCGCTCATAACTGAACTCTTATAAAAATTTAGATCATATGTTCATCATTGTGCGCGCAGAAAGTGTGAAGCGCGTGGCAAAAGTGAACTTTTGGCGAGAAGTTAACCATTCCTGAGAAGCTAATGGCTAAAAGTGTGATCGCCGCACGATAATAATTATAGATCCCCGACTACGATTTTGAACATTATTAAATTAAAAAATCATTTGTTCAAATGCGGAGCGATGATGACCCCACTGATAGAAGCGAAAGCTATCCGAAAGGCGTTTTCAGGTGTGCCGGTCCTGAAGGGCATTGATTTCACATTGCTTTCTGGACAGGTGCATGCGCTGATGGGCGGCAACGGCGCCGGGAAATCAACACTGATGAAGATCATCGCCGGTGTCGAAACACCAGACAGCGGTGAGCTCAGCATTAATGGCAAAGCTTTTTCCCGCCTGAAACCCGGTCAGGCGCACCAGTTGGGGATCTATCTGGTGCCGCAGGAGCCGATGCTCTTTCCCAATCTGACCGTGCGGGAAAATATTCTCTTCCGTCTGCCCCGTACCGCCAACACCGACACGTTGCTCGCTGAAAAGCTGCAACAGCTTAACTGCCAGCTCAATCTGCAGGCTGCGGCCAGCACGCTTGAGGTGGCTGATCAGCAGATGGTTGAGATCCTCCGCGGACTGATGCGTGAGGCGCAGATCCTGATCCTTGACGAGCCTACCGCGTCGCTGACACCAGGGGAAACGGATCGCTTGTTCAGCCAGATCCGCGCATTGCAGGGGCTGGGCGTGGGTATTGTATTTATCTCCCACAAGTTGCCGGAAATCCGCCTGCTCGCCAGCCACGTTTCGGTGATGCGCGATGGAGCGGTGGTGCTGAGCGGCGAGACGGCGCAATTCGACAATAATGCGCTGATCGCCGCCATGACCCCGGCCAGCCGTGAGCATGCGCTCAGCGACACGCAAAAACTGTGGCTGTCGTTGCCCGGCAACCGTCGCACGCAGGCGCAGGATTTTCCGGTATTGCGGGTGGAAGATCTGACCGGCGAAGGGTTTATCGATCTCAATCTCGAGGTGTACGCCGGGGAGATCGTCGGTCTTGCCGGGCTGGTTGGCTCCGGCCGTACCGAGTTTGCCGAAACGCTCTACGGACTGCGTCCGGTGCGGGCGGGGCGGATCTGGTTGGAAAATCAGGAGATCAACCGCGAATCCACGGCGGCGCGTCTGGCGCGCGGTCTGATTTATCTTCCCGAAGACCGCCAGGTCTCCGGGCTGTTTCTTGATGCGCCGGTCCGCTGGAACACCGTGGCGCTGAACGAACCCTCCGTCTGGCAGCAGCGCCAGCGCGAATCGGCGGTGGTGGAACGTTATCACCGGGCGCTGGGGATCAAGCTCAACAGCACCGAACAACCGCTACGGACGCTCTCCGGCGGCAATCAGCAAAAAGTGCTGCTGGCGCGCTGTCTGGAGGCGAACCCGTTGCTGCTGATTGTTGATGAACCAACGCGCGGCGTGGACGTCTCCGCCCGCGCCGATATCTACCAGTTGCTGAAAAGCGTGGCGGCGCAAAATGTCGCTGTGCTGATGATTTCCTCGGATCTGGATGAGTTCCCGGGGCTGGCGGATCGGGTACTGGTGATGCATCAGGGCGTGCTGAACGGCGAACTGTCGCAGCAGGCGATCAGCGTCGATCGCATGATGGCGCTCGCGTTTGGAGGTCACGCATGAAAACGTTGTTTAAAAACCGCGAACTGAGCGCATTTCTCGCCATTCTGGCGCTGTTCGCCGTGCTGGTGGCGCTGAACCCGGCGTACTTCAGTTTGCAGACGTTGGGCATGATTTTCGCCAGCAGCCAAATCCTGGTGCTGCTGGCGCTGGGCGCCACGATGGTGATGCTGACGCGCAATATCGACGTGTCGGTCGGCTCCACCGTCGGCCTGTGCGCGATTGCCGTCGGGGTAGCGCTGAACAGTGGTTACAGCCTGCCACTGGCGATGGGCTTTGCTCTGGCGATTGGCGCGGTAGCGGGGGCGTTTAACGGTCTGCTGGTGGTCGGATTGCGGGTGCCTGCGATTGTCGCCACCCTCGGCACGCTGGGTTTGTATCGCGGCGCCATGTTGCTGTGGACTGGCGGCAAATGGATTGAAGGGTTACCGGCCAGCCTGAAATCACTGTCGGAGCCGGTGGCGCTGGGGATTTCCCCGCTCGGCTACCTGGTGCTGTGCCTGCTGGCGATTGGCGCGTGGGTACTGTCGCGCACCGCCTCTGGCCGTGATTTTTATGCTGTTGGCGATAACCTCGCCGCTGCCCGCCAGCTCGGTGTGGCGGTCAACCGTACGCGCATGCTTGCCTTTACCTTCAACGGTATGCTGGCGGCCTGCGCCGGGATCGTCTTCGCCGCACAAATCGGTTTCGTCCCCAACCAGACCGGCAGCGGGCTGGAGATGAAAGCCATCGCCGCCTGCGTGCTCGGCGGGATTTCCCTGCTCGGCGGCACCGGTACGCTGATTGGTGCGTTTCTCGGCGCGTTCTTCCTGACGCAAATCGACACCGTGCTGGTGCTGTTCCGCTTACCGGCCTGGTGGAACGATTTCATCGCCGGACTGGTGCTGCTGGGCGTGCTGGTGCTCGATGGCCGTTTACGTCAGGCACTGACGCGACATCAGCGGGCGCTGAAATACAGCCGTTTTCAGCCGGGCAACAAAGGCGGGAAAAAGGTTTCCCCCTTTCCAAAGCGTAAAAACAGAGAGGTGGCGTAAATGAAGCTTAACTGGGAAAGCGCGCTACTGATCCTGCTGGTGCTGGAGATCCTGTTGTTCGGCGCCATCAACCCACGCATGCTCGACATCAATATGCTGCTGTTCAGCACCAGCGATTTCATCTGCATCGGCATTGTCGCGCTGCCGCTGACCCTGGTGATCATCAGCGGCGGGATCGACATTTCGCTTGGCTCGACAATTGGCCTGTGCGCCATTGCACTGGGTGTAATGATGCAGTCGGGGCTGCCGATGAGTCTCGCCATACCGCTGACACTGCTGCTGGGGCTGGCGTGCGGCTTGTTTAACGCGGCGCTGATCCACTACACCGGCATCAACCCGCTGGTGATCACCCTCGGCACACTTTATCTCTACGGCGGCGGCGCGTTGCTGCTTTCCGGCATGGCCGGCGCGACCGGGTATGAAGGCATTGGCGGTTTCCCGGACAGCTTCACCGCGTTCGCCAACCTGACCGTGCTGGGGCTGCCGGTACCGCTGGTGATGTTCGCGCTGATCACCCTCTTTTTCTGGGTGATCACCCACCGCGGTCGTTTTGGCCGCCACCTGTTTCTCATCGGCCAGAACCCGCGGGCGGCGCGCTATGCCGCGCTGTCTGTGAACGGCATGCCCTACGCGCTGTACGGCATGGTGGGGGTGGCGTCGGCGATTGCCGCGCTGGTGATGGTCTCTTATTTCGGCTCGGCGCGTTCGGATCTCGGTCGTGACCTGCTGATGCCCGCGCTGACAGCCGCTGTGTTGGGCGGGGCCAATATCTACGGTGGTTCAGGTTCGGTGCTGGGTACTGCGCTGGCGGCGTTGCTGGTGGGGTATCTGCAACAGGGTTTACAAATGGTCGGCATCCCCAACCAGGTGTCGAGCGCGTTGTCAGGTGCGCTGTTGGTGGTGGTGGTGATGGGACGCTCGCTGAGTCTGCACCGTGAATGGGTGCGTACGGCATGGCGTCGGGTTCTCTCGCGAATAACAATTGGAGCATGAGATGAAAGCAAAACTGATGGTGCAACTGAGTGCGCTGGCGCTGGCCATGAGCGTGGCAACCGCTCAGGCCGCAGATCGTATCGCCTTTATTCCGAAGCTGGTGGGCGTAGGGTTCTTTACCAGCGGCGGCAACGGCGCGAAAGAGGCGGGTAAAGCGTTGGGCGCTGACGTGACCTACGACGGACCGACCGAACCGAGCGTGTCCGGTCAGGTGCAGCTAATCAACAACTTCGTCAACCAGGGCTACAACGCGATTATCGTCTCCGCCGTGTCGCCTGATGGTCTCTGCCCGGCGCTCAAACGTGCCATGCAGCGTGGGGTGAAAGTGCTGACCTGGGACTCAGACACCAAACCGGAATGCCGCAGCATTTACATCAACCAGGGCACCCCGGAACAGCTGGGCGGCTTGCTGGTCGATATGGCCTCAAAACAGGTCACCAAACCGGATGCCAAAGTGGCGTTTTTCTACTCAAGCCCGACCGTGACTGACCAGAACCAGTGGGTGAAAGAGGCGAAAGCCAAAATCGCCAAAGATCATCCGCAGTGGCAGGTCGTAGCAACGCAGTTTGGCTATAACGACGCCACGAAATCGTTGCAGACCGCTGAAGGGATCCTGAAAGCGTATCCGGATCTGGACGCCATCATCGCCCCGGATGCTAACGCGCTGCCCGCTGCCGCGCAGGCGGCAGAAAACCTGAAGCGTGAAGGGGTGGCGATTGTCGGTTTCAGTACCCCGAATGTCATGCGTCCGTATGTTGAGCGCGGTACGGTGAAAGCCTTCGGCCTGTGGGACGTGGTACAGCAAGGCAAAATTGCGGTTAACGTCGCCGATCATCTGCTGAAAAAGGGCGATCTTAACCCTGGCGACAGCGTTGAGGTGAAAGATATCGGCATGCTGAAAGTCGAGCCAAACAGCGTACAGGGTTATCAGTATGAAGCGAAAGGCAACGGCATTGTGCTGCTGCCGGAGCGGGTGGTGTTCACCAAAGAGAACATCAATAACTACGATTTCTGATGGGGGAGAAGATGGCTGATTTAGACGACATCAAAGACGGGAAAGATTTTGGCATTGGTACGCCGCAGAAAAACGCGCTCTACACCCTGAAAGGCTGCGGTTCGCTGGACTGGGGTATGCAGTCGCGACTGGCGCGTATTTTTAACCCGAAAAGCAACCGAACCGCGATGCTGGCGTTCGATCATGGCTATTTTCAGGGGGCAACCACCGGGCTTGAGCGTATCGATCTCTCCATTGCGCCGCTGTTCCAGGAAACCGACGTGCTGATGTGTACGCGCGGTATTCTGCGCAGCCAGGTGCCAGCGGCGACCAACAAACCGGTCGTGCTGCGCGCGTCAGGCGGCAACTCGATCCTGACCGAGCTGTCCAACGAGTGCGTGGCGGTGGCGATGGAAGATGCGTTGCGCCTCAACGTGTGTGCGGTGGCGGCGCAGGTCTATATCGGCAGCGAACACGAGCATCAGTCGATCAACAACATCATCAAACTGGTGGATGCCGGTAACCGTTACGGTATGCCGGTACTCGCGGTCACCGGTGTCGGCAAGGAGATGGCGCGCGACGCCCGCTATTTCTCCCTCGCCAGCCGTATTGCTGCGGAAATGGGCGCGCAGTTCGTGAAAACCTATTTTGTGGAAGAGGGCTTTGAAAAAGTTACCGCCAGTTGCCCGGTGCCGATTGTGATTGCTGGCGGCAAAAAACTGCCGGAACACGAGGCGCTGGACATGTGCTGGCGGGCGATCGACCAGGGCGCTTCCGGCGTGGATATGGGGCGCAACATCTTCCAGTCCAGTGCGCCGCTGTCGATGCTGAAAGCGGTGAAAAAGGTGGTTCACGAGAACATGAGCGCCCGTGAAGCGTTCCAGTTCTGGCAGGAGGAAAAACAGGGAGAAGGCAAATGAATGTAACGCTGGTGGAAATCAACATTAAACCGGAGCGGGTGGACGAATTTCTTGCGGTATTTCGCGCCAACCATGAAGGCGCGCTAACGGAGCCGGGCAACCTGCGTTTCGACGTGTTGCAGGATCCTGAAGTCAAAACGCGCTTTTTCATCTACGAGGCCTACAAAGATGATGCGGCCGTGCTGGCGCACAAGAAAACCCCGCACTATCTGGCCTGCGTGGAAAAACTGGAAGCGTTGATGTCCGAACCGCGTAAAAAACGGAGTTTTATTGGATTGTTACCGGAAGTGTAAAACCAGGCCCGGTGGCGCAGCGCCACCGGGCAACGCGGCGTTATGATTTTCTGAAAAAATCGTTATACAACATGTATAAATGCGCGGCGCTCCAGGAGAAATTGGGTGCGCCCTGCTGATCGCCAGTCAGCGGATTGTAGTTTTCCTGAATTGGGCCGTCGGCGGTCAGCCCTTTCGCATGTTTAAAAAATTTGTCGGCAAGCTGCAACGCCTCCTCACGATAGCCATATTGCGCCATGCCTTTTAGCCCAAACCAGAACTGATCCACCCACACCCGGCCACGCCAGTAGATGTCTGCCCCAAAGGCCGGATTGGTCAGCGCCGCCGTTCCCAGTGGAACGAACGTGTTGAATTCGTTGGGATCCAGCATCACCTTCACCACCGCATCGGCGTGTTCCTGCGTGGCGGCGCCGTTAAACAGCGGCGACCAGCCTTCCGGCCCTTTGCCGCGTTCCACAATGGGTTTGCCCGCGCAGCCGTTAGCCAGCGGTTTGTCTGCAATACGAATGTCGTAATAGAAACCGCTCTGCGCATCAAACATGCAGGTATTGATGTATTCTGCAAGGCGCGTCGCCAGTTGGCGGTAGCGTTCGGCATCGGCGGTTTTGCCGAGTATTGTCGCCATTTCCGCCAGATAATGGTTATCGCTGTACATGTAGCTGGCCTGATCGACCGACTCCTGCATCAGCGAGTAACCGAGCAGCGTGCCGTCTTTATGCCGGTTTTCGCTGACGTTCACCGTCCAGTCGCCCGGTTTACCGCCTTTTACCACGTAGTTATCCAGTTGATCGTTGTCGATAAAACCAAAAGTGGCGGCATCATCGCGCCCCGATTCCCAGGAGGCGGCGGTCAGGATCTCAGCCGTAGAATTATTTGCTTTGTCGTGGGTCGCGCCGTATTCCGGCACGCCATTGCCATTGTGATCGCGGTTACGCAGCCACCAGTCGTGGTAGGCCACCAGCTTCGGATACATCTCCTCCAGCCACGCCTTGTCTTTCGTGACGTTATAAACCTCCATCACCGACCATGCCGCCAGGCTCGGCTTGGTGTTGCGCTCGTTCCAGTTGCCGCCGTCGCCGCCGCGTTCCGGGCTCAGATTCCAGGCGATGAGATCCGGGATAAACCCGGCATCCTGCGGGCGAACAGGATCGTCAGGCGTGATCTGCCAGGAAAAAACGGCGCGGATATTCTCTTTGGCGATCTGCGGATTAAAGTGCGCCATAGCGTAGGCCTGTTTCCAGGTATCCCACGGCCAGGTCTGATTGCCGGAGAACCAGCGGCCGGTCACCGACGGCGTGACGGTATTGTATTTCACCGCGCCGCCCGGCGAACGCCAGTTGCCATTCAGGGTTTCAATGGCTTTGACTGCCACGCGCGTCTGCTCTGGCGTGGCATTGGGGTTGCTTAACCCTTTTTGCAGGTAGTTTTCCCAGCGCTGCTCTGACGCCTGCAGATAAAACGCCGGGCGCGCCAGAATATCGCGGATTTGCGCTTTTTCATGGTTGACGTCGGCGGCAGTCAGCAGATGGGAATATGTCGTGTAGAGCGTGGTCGAGCCGCTGATGTGAGCGGTGCTGGTAAAGCGGTGTCCGTCGATACGGGTTTGTGCCGGTATCGAGCGATGCACCTGATATTCCGATTCGCCGGAGGTCATCAGATCTGACGAGGCGCGGACTTTGCCAAACGTCACTTTCAGGCCATCCGGGGTGGCGACGATTTGCCGTTTGTAGCCAGGAAATGCGCCATCGATGGTTTTATCCGATGGCGACTTACCCGCTTTCGCCTGCAATTTTTCAAGTAGCTCGCCATCCCACACCAGCGTCAGCGGCGTGTCACTGCTGATGTGCGTTTCCAGCAGCGACGTGCGGGGACTGGCGAAGCACAGCGTCATTTTCACCTGCACGCCTTTTGCGGTCAGCGTTTGCATCAGTGCGCCAGGAATGCTCCAGGCCTGGAGGGAGAAATCGACTTTTTTGCCGTTACGGTACACCGACAGCCGGTCAAAATTGGTCGCCATAAAGTTGATGTACTCTTCGGTCAGCAGCGCCGGGCCGGGAAAACCGCCCTGGCTTTGCGGGCCGTCCGGTAACAGGTGACCATGCCAGGCGCCGAAATCGAAAAACGGGCTGAATCGCTGGTGGTCGTCAGCATCGAAATCCTGCATATAGTGCGGCGCACCGGTGCGGTTGATGATGTTCTTATAATCATTTGCCGTGGCGGCGTGGGCGGAAAGGCTCAGCAGCAGCGCGCAGGCCAGCGGCCCCGGCAGGGTTTTTAGTTTCATGGTGATCGCGTCCCTTATTACCAGTAGAAATATTGCATCAGAAAAATTTTATCGCTCGGATCGCCCGACGCGTTCTGCATGTAAAACCGGCTGTCGAAGGCGGTGGCAAAACGCCCGCCGCCGTATTCGTACCAGATGCCGAACTGCATAAACGAGGTGGTTTCGTCGGCGGCGTTGTCCGGCCGGTGTTTTGCGTAGCTGTATGCGGTGGAGAGGTAAACCCCTTTCAGTGCTTCGACCATCGCACTGACCATATAACCGGTTTCACTGCCGGACGTGTCCTGGCCGTTAGCGCGCCCGGTATGATGCCAGGCGCGGGCGGCGAGGTTAGGGGAAAGTAGCCCGGTTAAAAACAGCTGCCCGGTGCCATCGGTCACTTCCAGACCGTTCATCCAGGTCACACCTTCGGCGAGATCGTACTGGACATAGCCGTTCATCATTGCCGGATAGGTGTACTTGTCGTCGTAGCGATCATATTTGCCGAAATGCAGCCAGGCTTTGCTTTCGTCGTGATGCCCGGCAGGTGTGGCCGTCACGCTGTAGCGCAGTTTGCCGGTAAGGTTCTGCACCTTCAGGGCGTACATGATGTCGCGGGTATTGGGGATCACGTAGCCGAGATCGGGCGTGAAATCACCCCACCATTGCAGATCGTCGAGGGAGGAGTCCTGGCGCAGACTGAGCATCGTCTCGGTGCCGTTGTCGCTGCGGTAGCCGCCGTACAGGCGGTTAAGCCCGCCTTCGAAACCGCCCCAGCTGTGATCCGGTACCCAGGCATTGCCCTGGTGGTCGGCCTGGACTGTCCAGCCTTCACCGTAAATCAGGCCGAACCACGAGCCATATTTCATTTCGAGGCCGCCTTCAATGTAGGTGCCGTCGCTGTATTTGTGTTTGTCCGGCCCTTCAAGATCCATATAGCCGCCAAGCCCCATTTCACCGTAAAAACGATACGATGCTTGTGCCAGTTCCGGCGTGCGGGTGTCGTCATGTTCGGCGGGGCGAACCTCTTCTGCGGTAGTCGGGAAAGCGCAGCAGAAGGACAGGGCACAGAGCGCCCTGTAAAAATAAGTGCGTATTTTCATGGGTTGTTGTTCTTATTGAAGAGTGGAAGCGGGAGCCGCCTCAGTGGCTTGTTCTTTTGCCGTGAGTCCTTTGACGTATTTGCTGTATTTCCACCAGGCAAAGCCGAGGAAAATCACAATGCCGCCAACGTTATAGAAAATGATCGTCAGAATATGGCCGCCAGTCGGGAAGGTGGAGGCTACAAAACCGATGGTAAAAATCACAATCAACATGGAGACGATGATCATGCCGGTCGTGCGGGAGCCCATTTTGAAATCGCGCGGCAGGTGGTCGAGCTTACGGCGCAGATTCAGATAGGCAAGCATGATGAACAGTGGCGGCAGCATTGATGCGGCGGCAGTCATGTTGATCACCGTGTTCATCAGATCCTGCGCAGTGTTAGAGCCCATGGTCGGGATGATCATCAACGGAATGACGATCAAATACTGGATCCACGCCGCGCGTGCCGGAACGCCGTTCTCGTTCAGTTCAACGGTCTTTTTACCAAAAATACCGGCCGGGATTTCAGAGAAGAAAATTTTAACGGGCGTAGCGGTCCACATCAGTAGCGAGCCAAACATGGCGGTGAAAGAGACCAGCCCGACGAAGCGGTTCATCAGCACTTCCGGCAGGCCGAAATAAACCGCCAGCCCGTGGAAAACCTGCACTGAGCCACCGGTAAATTTCAGTTCCTTGCTGCTGATAAAGACGTTAATCAACACGGAAGAGATGGAGTAAAGCACGCCGATGAAGATCCCGGCGAGGATGATCACTTTGACGAAAGATTTCGAGCCGCCTTTAACATCATTCACGTAAACCGCGACGGATTCAGCGCCGCCCGCCGCCATGAAGATCCAGGTGGTGATGCCAAGGAACGCCCAGCTAAAATCCGGGATCATGGCATCGACAGTGATAGGATCTACTGGCTGTACGCCGCCCACTAGCGCGGTGCCGGCCAGTAAAATGTAGGAGAGCGTCAGCAACAGCATCAGCGTCGACGTTACGGAAGTGATCGGCCCGAGCATTTTCGCGCCGTTGGTCGATACCCACGTCGAGAAGGCAAACAGCACCATGCTCAGCACCGTGGTGGCAAATGGCGTCAGAATGTACTCATAGCCCAAAAACGCATAAGAGGCGTAGGCAATAACGCGCGGTAATAATGAGGTGAAGAAGAACAGGTTAACGAACCAGTAGGTGTAAGCGGTGATGAATGCCCAGCGGCCGCCGAGCGAACTTTTCACCCACGCGTAAACACCGGCTTCCGAGTTTTTATTCAGCGACACAAATTCCGCGATGATTAAGCAGAAGGGAATAAAGTAAAAAATCGTCGCCAGAAAGAACATCGGCGCGGATGCCAGCCCCAGTTCGATGTTGTTATTAATGACGTTGTTAAAACTAAACACGGCGGCAAACGTCAGCGACAGCAGGCCGAATTTGCCGATGGTATTGCGCTTCGTATCAGACATAACGGTCGTTCTCCAGGTACAGGGAGGATAGCGGCGCTACATTGACGCCGCCCGATGTTTTTATTTGTTATGGAAGTAACCGTCTTCGATGGTCACTTTGAGTACGACTTTCTTCACGGCGGCATCACAGATGAAGCGGTAAGCTTCTTCGTTATCGAAAATCACTATCTGGCCTTCATGCACCTGCACGGTTTCACCGCAGCCTTTCAGGTATTCGCGATCGGTTTCATCGCGATAGCACGCCACCTCCTGCAACTGGCTTTTCGCCGCCACTTCGATTTTTTGCGATCCCTGCAGGTAGTAATGCACGTCGAAATAGCGACGATGACCGACGAACAGCGCATCGGTGGTGGTGTCGGTGGTCACGCGATAGGCCAGCGAGTCGCCAATGGAATGCGCCACGCCGGGCTGAATGTTGTCGATGTTTTCAATCGCCTCAAGGCAGCGCTGCCACTTGCGCCCTGAAGGGTAAAGGGCGCGGAACTGGTCAAGGTTGTCGAGAATTCTCATTTTTCTGCCTCGCTGTGCGGAACCGTGGAAAAGAAACTGTCGCCAAAGGCCTGACTGGCTAATGCCTGCGAGGTGGCGGTACCGCCGTCCAGCGGCAGCAGGGTAAAGCCGTAGCGGAAAGGGGTGAACCATACACGCCAGCTGTCGAGCACTTCGCTGCCCCAGGAGTTGGAGCCAAGCCCCAGCAACTGGTGATCCAGATTGAGCGTGATGTCGTCGCGTCGAATCAGTTCGTTGCAATGCTGTGCGGCGTGAAGGTCTTCGGCGTGATAATGCCAGGCGCTGAAGTGAATGGGGGCCTGTGGCACCACCAACAGTCCGCAGCCGTGGCGGTTGGTCAACGATGCCCAGCGGACGTGCTGACGGTTGCCGTTGTTCTGCGGGAACGGGTAGTTCTCGAACATGTCGTCCACGGTACTGCGCCAGACGTCGATAATGTTAGCCTGCTGGCTGTCGGGGTAATTCTCGCCAGGGCCGCGTCCGTAATACGCCACCTGGTCAAAATCGCCGTTGATGCCAAGGGTGAAGCCGATGCACGGAATGATGTGCGGGTAATCACCGTAGCGTTCGCCGGAGAGTTCAATGTTCAACTGCCCGTCGGCAGTTACTCGCCAGCGATAAGTACAACGCATGCCAAAATCAAATACCGGTGGCGCAATGATGCTGCGGGTGGTGATGAACACCGCGTCATCGCGGGTTTCCACTACAAAATCGCGCAAGTGCTCCTGCATAATTTGCAGGTGATTTGGCTGCCACAGCCCTTCGTACTCCTGCTTGTGGTTATCGATCATTGGCTTGAAGAAAGTGATCTTCGGTTCGCGGGTGATGCGTTCCTCGCCGTTAACCTGCCAGGAAATGAGCTTGCCGGTCACGCGCGAAAAAACGAGGCGGAAATTATGGCCAGTAATCACGCATTCCAGCCGCTGATCGTCCAGCTTCAGCGGCGTTGCGGCAGGATGTACCCACGGTGCGTCACAGGCGGTACGTGCCTTCAGTGGGAACTGGTAGATGGCGATTTCATGGCCCGCTTCGCTGTAGCGGGTGCGCGAGTCGCGGGTGACGCGAATATTGACAAAGGCTTCACGTTCATCGAGCGCGGGCAAGGTGAAGGTGATTGTGCGGCCGCTGTTCGGCGCCAGATCAGCGGCTTTCAACTGCTGGCTGGACAGCGTTTCACCTTCTGCCCGCACTTCTACATGCAGGGTGTAATCGGCGAGTGTGGTGAACCACAATTTGTTTTCGACCCGCAGCTCGCCGCGTGACAGATCTCCCGCCGCGATCTTCACCGGGGCGATCACCTGTTTGTACTCTTTCAGGCCCGGGCCCGGGGTTTGATCGGAATAGATCAGTCCATCAAGGCAGAAGTTGTAGTTATTGGGATAGTCGCCGTAGTCGCCGCCGAATTTATAGAACACCTCGCCGCTGGCGTCCCGCGCCTGAATACCGTGATCGCACCACTCCCAGACGAAATGACCCTGCAGGCAGTCGTGACGATAGAAAACATTCTGGTACTCGCTAAGACCGCCGGGGCCGTTGCCCATCGCGTGGGCGTATTCGCAGATAATGCGTGGCTTAGCGTGCGGGTATTCGCCGAATTCGTTCATCAACGGTACGCGGGTATACATGGTGGAGATAATGTCCACCACTTCTGCGTCCCGGTCTTCTTCGTAGTGGATCAGCCGAGTGTCGTCGAGCGTTTTGGTGGCACGGGCCATTGCGCGAATGTTGCAGCCGTAGCCGGATTCATTACCAAGCGACCAGATGATGATTGACGGATGGTTTTTCTGGGCCTGCACGTGACGCACAATACGTTCAACGTAGACCGGTTCCCATTCAGGATCGTCGGTGATGCGGCTGAGATCGCCAACGTTGGCGAAGCCGTGAGACTCGACGTCGGTTTCCGCCATCACGAACAGGCCGTAGATATCGCACAGCTCATAAAAGCGCGGATCGTTCGGGTAATGCGCAGTACGTACCGAGTTGATGTTGTGCTGCTTCATCAGGATAAGATCCCGCTCCACGCGATCCATCCCCACCGCACGGCCCTTCAGATGATCGTTATCGTGGCGGTTGACGCCATGCAGCATCAGGTAGCGATTGTTGACGTAGAACAGGCCATCACGCACTTTGATGTCGCGAAAGCCGACACGCTGTGGGATGACTTCGAGGATCTCACCGCGATGATCTTTTAGTGTCATCACCAGATGGTAAAGGTACGGATCTTCCGCTGACCACTGACGCGGGTGCTTAACCGGAATAGCGAATTGCGCGCTGTGTTGCTGTATGACGCGAAGCGTATCCAGTATGCCCTGATGCAGAATGTCATTGCCATCGAACAAGGCATATTCCAGTGTCAGGTCTGCGCACGTCGCCGCCAGGTTTTCCAGCTCCAGTTGGCAGGAGAGCGTGGCGCTCTGGTAGTCGTCGCTGAAATCGGTTCTGACGGTGAAATCCTGCACGTGCGCTTGCGTTTTCCCCACCAGATAAACGTCACGGAAAATGCCCGCCGACCACCACATGTCCTGATCTTCAATGTAGGTAGAGTCCGCCCATTGCATCACGCGAACGCAAAGCAGGTTTTCGCCTGTTGTGACGGCATCGGTAATGTCGAACTCAGCCGTCAGGCGACTGCCCTTGCTGAAACCGATGTAGCGGCCGTTCACGTAGACTTCAAAATAGGTCTCAACACCGTCGAATTTAATGATCGTCTGCTTGCCCTGCCAGCCGTCAGCAAGGGTAAACGTGCGCTGATAGGCGCCGGTCGGGTTGTCCGTAGGGACGTAAGGCACGTCGATCGGGAAGGGAAAACCTTCATCGGTGTATTGCAACTTACCGTGACCTTCCATCTGCCACATGCCGGGAACGGTGATGGTGCTCCAGTCGGCCATCATTTCGGTAGTAAAGGTTTCTGGCACCCGCAACGGGTTGTCGAAAAGGCGAAAGTTCCACTGACCGCTGAGTAACTGAAAAAGCGTACTGGCTTCGCGGACGAAGGTGCGCGCCTGCGCAACGGAAGGGTATGAGAAAAAGTAAGCTCGCGGGGGGAGCCGGTTTTCGTGCGTCAGTTGAATATTTTCCCAGCGATTCATGTCATCTCCCTGTGGGGTAAAACATCATTGCCGGGATTTTAGTAAATATTTTACTAAATAAAATCAGTAAAAATGATTATCTTTAACTTGATCACGAAAAAGAAAAACAGGTGCGGGAATTATGTAGGCCGGGCAAACGAAGATCCGCCCGGCAATACCCGGCGGCGCGGCGCTTACCGGGCATTGGCGGCTGGAATTAACGTGTAGTACCGCGTAGCTTGAGTTTGCTGGGGACAAACACCTGCAACGGCAGGGCGCGGCCGTCGCGGGCTTTCTCGATCAACAGGTTAACGCCCTGGCTGCCCATCATTTCTGAATGGATGCGCACCGTCGAGAGCGGCGGGAAGGTGAAACGGGCTGTCGGAATATCGTTCACGCTGATGAGCGAAATGTCGTCGGGAATGCGTAGCCCTTTTTCATGAATGGCGCGCAGCACGCCGATGGCAATGGAATCCGACGCCACAAACAGCGCCGCCGGCCATGTCTCGCCGCTCAGCATTTTTTTTGCCTGTGCATAACCTGATGAGCTGGAAAAACCGCCTCGCCAGATATCTTTTTCCGAGACCACGCCCTTCAGACGGCCATAGTCGACAAACGCCGCTTCGCGAATGTCCGCTTTGCCGGGCTCGTCTTCGCCGCCGATAAAACCAATGCGCTTCGCTCCCTGCGCGATAAAGAAATCAATGATCTCTTTACTGATGCGCGCCAGATCGATGTCGACTGCGTCATAGTCGCTACCGGCCTCGTGAAAGTCGATAAAACAGATATTGTCAGTCAGTGCGGCGGCAGCCTGACGCACGCTGGCGCCGGGCTTGCCGACAATCAAAATGCCGGTGATACGTTTAAGTTCCGGCAGCGCCGCGCTGGCGTAGCAGTTGGTCAGTTCGATGCCGAGCTTATCGCACTGTGTCTCGATACCATGGCGAATAGCAAGATAGTAGGGATCGTTGATCTCCAGTTCTTGATGATAACTGTAGAGCGCCAGAATATGCTGCTGCCCCGCCGTACTGACCTGCGTCTTACGAGAACTGCTGCTCTTGTATTCCAGCTTTTCGGCGATCTCCAGAATGCGGTGTTTGGTCTCTTCTTTGACGTTCAGTGTCGGATCGTCATTCAGCACCCGGGAAACGGTCGCCTGGGAAACCTTCGCCTCAGCGGCGATATCTTTAAGTGTTGCCATGGTTGTCCTTGTTCTGCCTTACCACTGTCTGCGCTTGTGTATTGTAAAGGAAGCCGGAGGACATGCATCTGTTTTTAGTAAATAAGCGAGGGTTTTTCAGGGACAACTATTAGGCTTAATTTTAGTAAAAATTTACCCCATCTGCATCGATATGGACGATCTACGACACCGGCACCTGTTTCGCGCGATACGCGCTCGGCGAGCAGCCTGTCAGGCGATTAAAAAAGCGGGCGAAATAGGCCGGATCTTTAAACCCCAGTTGCCAGGCGATTTCATTCACCGCGCTGTCGGAGAAGAGCAGTAGTCGTTTGGCTTCACGCATTTGCCGGTCGAAAATCAGCCGTTTGGGCGGGCGGTTGGCGAAACGGCGGCAGATATCCGTCAGCCGCGATTCGGTGATATGCAGTTCGCGGGCGTAATCCGGCAGCGTCCAGTGCTGATGGTAGTGCACATCAATCATCTGGGTGAATCGCTGGAACAGCTTTAATTCACCACGCATGCCGCTGGCGGCGTGGTCGTCGAGCTTTGCGTTACGCAGCAGCAGGGTGAACACCGCCTGCGCCAGCAGCACCAGTGTGTGCTCACGCCCCGGCAATCCGGCGGTGGATTCCCGTTTAATCAGTTGCCAGTAATGTGCCAGCGCCGTCAGTTCTTCGGGCTTATCCGCGAGCGACAGGCAGATCCCCGGCAAACCGAACGTTTCCCGCGTGCCGGGGTAGAGCACTTCTAACAGCGGCCAGACCAGATCTTCACGCACCGTCAGCACATGACCATCGCTGTCCGATTCGGTGATAAATGCGTGCGGCACCGACGGCGGCGTCAGCACAAACAGCGGTGCCTGCACTGAGTAACGATGGTCGTCGAGTTGCAGCTCGATCTGCCCGGTATCCAGAAAGTGCATCTGAAAAAACTGGTCGTGGCGATGTGCCTGCATGTCGCGGCCAAAAAAGGCCGCCATGCGTGCAAATGACTGATAATGCACATCTTCACTGCCCAGACTTTCATCGTAATCTTTGCTGATATCAATGTTGGCGATAGTCGGCTGGCACATGGCGGCTCCTTAGTGGATCTTCTGCGGCGCCATGCCTGCTGCGCGTTGACGACTTTCCCGCCGGGTCATCGGAATGCGTGTCAGCACCAGCGCTCCCACAATCAGCAATCCGGCAACAAACCACAACCCTGAACTAAAGCTGCCGGTAGCATCACGCAGAATACCGATCAGCAACGGACTGACGGCGGATCCCACATTACCGATGGCGTTGATCACCGCCAGCGCTACCGCGCGGGACGACAGGCTAATCACCTGGTCTGGCGTGGTCCAGAATATCGCCATGGCGGTAAACGATCCGGTTGAGGCCATAATGATACCCAGCAACTGGATCAGGCTGTGATCGGTGGCCGAGGCCAGCAGCCATCCCGCCGCGGCGAACAGATAGGGCAGGATGGTGTGCTTTTTTCGCTCTTTTAACCTGTCTGAACGACGGCTCCACCAGATCATGCCGAGGATAGTGCAAAACTGTGGGATCGCCGCCAGCAGGCCAATCACAATATTGCTGCTGCCGGTGTTAAAGCTTTGCAGGATCTGTGGCGTCCAGATGTTGATGGCGCTGAGCGTGTTGGTCAGGCAAAAATAGGCCAGCGTGTAGAGCAGCACGGCGGGGGTCAGCACTTCACGCAGAGTGGAGCGCGACGCGAACGTTGGCGAAACCGCCACTTCCTGTTCGCGGGCGATCATTGCTTTGAGTGTCTGTTTTTCCTTCTCATCGAGCCAGGTGGCCTGATCCGGCGTATCGTTGAGAAAGAACCATGTCACCACGCCGAGCACGACAGACGGCAATCCTTCCAGCAGGAACAGCCACTGCCAGCCTTTCAGATCCCACAGTCCATCGAGTGCCAGAATATAGCCGGAGAGGATCGAGCCGAGCATCATCGTCACCGGCATGGCGATCATAAACAGCGCGTTGGCGCGGGCGCGGTGATACGCCGGGAACCACCATGTCAGGTAGACCAGGATCCCTGGTAAAAAACCGGCTTCCGCAATGCCCACCAGCATGCGCAGGATGTACAGCGTATGCGGGCTGGTGGCGAACATGGTGCAGGTAGACGCGATGCCCCACACCACCATGATCCCGGCTATCCAGCGGCGTGCGCCGACTTTGGCCAGCATGATGTTGCTCGGGATCCCACACAGCACGTAGGTGACGTAAAACAGCGTCGCCGCCAGACCAAACATGGTTGACGTCAGACCCAGATCTTTGCCCATCGTCAGCCCGGCGAAGCCGATGTTAATGCGATCGAGAAACGAAAAAACAAACAGAATAAAAAGAAAAACGATCAAACGACGGAACAGCTTATTAATAACGCGATGCTCAATAGCTTTATTATCATTAGGTTGCAGGGTAGAGGTCGTCATGATGCGCTCCACATCGTACGGTTAGTAGACGGATTTATTGTTATTGCCTGACATAACCGGTGTATCGATAAAACGCGCCGCTAACGCTTCGGCGGCGCGGGCGAGTAGTGTGGTATCCACACCGACGGCGACAAACAGCGCGCCGAGTTCAAGGTAGCGTTTAGCAAGCGCTTCGTTGGCCATCAAAATGCCCGGCGCTTTGCCTGCCGTACGGATCTGTGCGATGGCGGTTTCAATGGCGGCCTGCACTTCCGGATGCTGCGGATTACCCGCAAAGCCCATGTCGGCGCTGAGATCCGCCGGACCGATAAACACCCCATCCACACCGTCAACATCCAGAATTTGCGGCAGGTTTTTCAGCGCTTCCCGGGTTTCGATTTGCACCAGCACGCACATGGCGTCGTTGGCGTGTTGCAGATAATCCGGGATGCGGTTCCAGCGCGACGCCCGCGCCAGCGCGCTGCCCACGCCGCGAATGCCAGCGGGTGGATAGCGGGTGGCGCGAACCGCCAGCCGGGCTTCGTCAGCGTTTTGAACCATCGGCACCAGCAGTGTCTGTGCGCCGACATCCAGCAGTTGTTTGATCTGCACCGGATCATTCCACGACGGGCGCACCACCGGCTGGCTGCGGTATGGCGCGACCGCCTGCAACTGGCCTAACACCGTCTGCACGTTGTTGGGCGCGTGCTCGGCGTCGATCAGCAGCCAGTCGAAGCCGCTACCGGCTAACAGTTCGGCGCTGTAACTGCTGCACAATCCCAGCCACAGGCCGATTTGCGGGCGACCCGCTTTCAGTGCGTCTTTAAAGGCGTTATTCATGTTCATCTCCTTACACAAAACGGCAACTGATGGCGCCCATGTTGCCGTAATCGACGTGGAAGGTGTCGCCCTTACGCGCCGGTACCGGGCGGGTAAACGAACCGCCGAGAATGATCTGCCCGGCTTCCAGCTGTACGTCGTGCGGCGCCAGTTTGTTCGCCAGCCACGCCACGCCGTTGGCCGGGTGATTCAGCACGCCTGCCGCGACGCCGGTCTCTTCAATGACGCCGTTGCGATAGAGCAGGGCGGAGATCCAGCGCAGATCCAGTTCGTCAGGCTTAACCGGACGACCGCCGAGGATCACCCCGGCGTTAGCGGCGTTATCGGAGATGGTGTCGAACACTTTGCGCGGGCGCTGGGTTTCGGGATCGACGTTGTGACAGCGGGCGTCGATCAGTTCCAGCGCGGGGATCACGTAGTCGGTGGCGTTGTAAACGTCGA
Source organism: Trabulsiella odontotermitis (assembly GCF_030053895.1). Taxonomy (NCBI): domain Bacteria; kingdom Pseudomonadati; phylum Pseudomonadota; class Gammaproteobacteria; order Enterobacterales; family Enterobacteriaceae; genus Trabulsiella; species Trabulsiella odontotermitis. Next base: position 3,927,957 of record NZ_CP125781.1, on the reverse strand, counting down.
ACAGCGTGCAGTTTGGGCCGCGCAGTGGTTTCGCCAGCACAAACGCCAGTTCGACTTCGATGCGTGGCACGATAAAACGATCAGTCGGGATGTCGCTGCCGTCATGAAAAAACATGTCGTCGAGCAGCGCGCCGTAATCCGGTTCGCTGATCTGCGAGCTGGCCTGCATCGCTTTCGAGGTCAGGCCGATTTTATGGCCTTTCAACACGCGGCCTTCGGCAATTTTGAGGTCAACCCATTCACGCTGTACGGCGTAGGCATCGTCAATGGTGATGGTCGGGTAATCGAGCGAGATCGCTCGGATTTGCTCACGCTGTTTTTCGGCCTGATTCAACCGTTGGGCGATCAGGGTTCGGGTCTGTTTATCGAGCATAGTGATTCCTGTGGCAGTGCCGGATGGCGCGTTGCTTACCCGGTCTACGTTCGAAGCCGTTGTAGGCCCGGTAAGCGAAGCGCCACCGGGCAAATCACGCGCTACTTAAATAAGGCGTGCACGTTGTTCTGCTTGTAATTCAGCGTCGGGTGCAACTCGTCGATTTCGAAAGAGAGTGCCAGATAGCGGCTCTCCATCAGCGCGGCGAAATGGGCTTTAATCAGCGCGAATAGTTGTTCACCAACCTGCTGGCGGCTCTCCAGGCTGCGTCCGGCACCAATTTTCAGCGTCATGTGAACAAAGGCGTAGTCATGCTTGCCGTCGGCCATCTGCCACGTGTCCAGCCAGTGGGCGCGGCTACGGATCCCGCCTGTCGGGAAGATGCCAGTGGCGGCGAGCGCGTCGTTCACTTTGGCGAACAGGCCCGGTAAGTCGGCCTGCTCACGGAGGTTGTCAGTACATTCGGCGATAAAATGTGGCATCAGGGATCCTTACGCAGGCAGCGGGAAAACGGCATTGACCTGACCAGTACCGGAGCTGGGGAACAGGTCGGTGATGAACTCCACCTTGCCGTTGTAGTTGTCCCAGCCCAACAGGCCAAGCAGCATCACGGTGTCGTGCATGTTGCCTTCGCCGTAGCAGTAATCGGCGTATTCCGGCAGCATGCTGCAGAACTCCTTGAATTTGCCCTCGCGCCACAGCTTCACGACGCGTTCGTCCATCTGACGATCGAATTCACGGGTGTAGTTGTTCATTCCTTCTTCCGCGCGCTGGTCGTCAATGAAACGGTGCGACAGCGAACCGCTGGCGAGCACCGCCACGGTACCGTCGTATTTTTCGATGGCGCTGAGAATGGCCTCGCCGAGCTTACGGCTGTCGGCAAAATCGTGAACCGTGCAGAACGCCGAAATCGAGATCACCTTGAAATGCCGGTCGCTGTTCATGTAGCGCATCGGCACCAGCGTGCCGTACTCCAGCTTCAGGCTCGGGATGTTGTGCGCTTTGGCACGCACACCACGCGCAATGGCTTCGTCGGCGATAAGCTGACCGAGCGCCGGGTTGCCGTCGTATTCATAGGTCAGATCGCGGATGAAGTGGGGTAACTCGTTGCTGGTGTAGACCCCGGCGAAATGATCCGCGCAGTTGATGTGATAGGCGCTGTTGACCAGCCAGTGAGTGTCGAACACGATGATGGTATCAACGCCCATTTCGCGGCAACGCTTGCTGATCTCTTTATGCCCGTCGATAGCCGACTGGCGGCAACCGTGATTTTTCCCCGGCAACTCAGAAAGATACATCGACGGAACGTGAGTGACTTTGGCAGCTAACGCTAACTTTCCCATCTCAGACTCCCCATTTTGGGATCGGGTGATCGCCCATGGAAATGCAGACATTTTTCATTTCAGCGAACACTTCAAAGCTGTATTCACCCCCTTCGCGACCGGTACCGGACGCTTTCACGCCACCGAACGGCTGGCGCAGGTCGCGTACGTTTTGTGTATTGACGAACACCATTCCGGCTTCAATACCGCGCGCCAGACGCAGCACTTTGCTGACATCCTGGGTCCAGATGTAAGAGGCGAGGCCGTACTCCACGTCGTTCGCCAGCCGTAGCCCTTCGGCTTCGTCTTTGAACGGCAGCAGGCAGGCCACCGGGCCGAAAATCTCTTCCTGTGCCACGCGCATGCGATTGTCGACATCGGCCAGTACCGTCGGGCGCAGGAAATTGCCGCCTTTAAGATGCGCAGGCAGATCAGTGGGTTTGTCCGGCCCGCCCGCCAGTAGCGTCGCACCTTCTTCGATGCCGAGGCGGATGTAGCCGGAGACTTTATCCCAGTGCTGCTGGCTGATAAGCGCCCCAACCTGGGTGTTCGGATCGGTCGGATCACCCACCCGCAGGCGGTTGGCGCGTTCGGCAAAGCGCTTCACAAATTCCGGGTAGATGCTTTGCTGAATGAAGATGCGTGACCCGGCGGTGCAACGTTCGCCATTGAGCGAGAAAATGGTGAACAGTGCGGCATCCAGCGCACGCTCGATGTCGGCGTCTTCAAACACCAGCACCGGCGATTTACCGCCCAGCTCCATCGAATATTTTTTCAGCCCGGCGTTCTGCATGATGCGGCGACCCGTTGCGGTCCCACCGGTGAACGATACGGCGCGTACATCGTGGTGGCGTACCAGCGCATCGCCCGCCGTGGCGCCATAGCCCTGCACCACATTCAGCACGCCCGCCGGAATGCCCGCTTCCAGCGCCAGCTCGCCCAGACGATCGGCGGTCAGCGGCGACAGTTCGGACATTTTCAGCACCGCGGTATTACCGAGTGCCAGGCACGGCGCGACTTTCCAGGTGGCGGTCATAAACGGCACGTTCCATGGCGAGACCAGCGCGCAGACGCCCACCGGTTGCACCAGCGTGTAGTTCAGCATCTTGTCGTCGACCGGGTAGGTTTTGCCGTTCATCTGCTGGCACACTTCGGCGAAGAACTCAAAGTTATGCGACGCGCGTGGGATCAGTACGTTTTTGGTCTGGTGGATGGGCAGACCGGTGTCGGCAGTTTCCATCGCCGCGATGTCCGGCACGTTTTCGTCGATCAGCTCGCCGAGGCGACGCATCAGGCGTGCGCGCTCTTTCATCGGCAGATTGGCCCATTTCGGGAACGCCGCTTTTGCTGCTGCCACCGCCTCGTTGATTTCCACTTCTCCGCCGGACGCCACTTCAGCCAGCACCTCGCCCGTGGCCGGGTTGGTCGAGTGGAAATAGTCATTCCCGGCGACGTTTTTGCCGTTAATCCAGTGATTTATCTTTTTCATTTCAGCGTCTCCTCATACGTCTGCTGGCTGATAATGCGGTTGACCAGGCGGCCCACGCCTTCCACTTCCACCACCACTTCATCGCCCGGTACCACGTCAGACAGCCCTTTCGGCGTGCCGGTGGCGATCATGTCGCCTGGTTGCAGGGTCATAAAATCGCTCAGGTAAGCAATCAGAAAGGGGATGTCGAAAATCAGATCGGCGGTGGTGCCCTGCTGACGCAGTTCGCCGTTAACCCAGGTGCGCAGGGTCAGGTTATGCGGATCAGGAATCGCGGATTTATCGACAATCCACGGGGCGATGGGCGTCAGTGTGTCGCGGCTTTTCACCCGCAGGTTCGGACGGTAATAGTTTTCCAGGTAGTCACGGATGGCATAGTCGTTGCAAAGGGTGTAACCGGCAACGTACTCCATCGCTGTCTCGCGGCTGACGTGGCGGGCGGTTTTGCCGATGACGACCACCAGTTCGGCTTCGTAGTGCATGTAATCGACGTTGTCCGGACGCACAGAGACCTGCTTGTCGCTGGTAAACGAGTTGGCGGCTTTGATAAAAATCAGCGGCTCTTCCGGCGGCTTAAAATCCAGCTCGCTGGCATGATCGGCATAATTCAGGCCGAGCGCAAACAGAGTGCCGCCAGGGTGTGGATGCGGCTCCACAGAGCGAACGTCAATAATGTCGCGTTCGTCCACTACGTGGTTTTCCAGCGGCGGAAAGCCTTCGGCGAGAATGCGTACGTGATCGCCTGGTTGTAATGGAACACGCTGTTGCGGCGTGCCGAGCAGAATGGCGTCGCCAGGTTGCAGGGTGGCGAACTCGCTCAATGCGCAGAGCAGTTCCGCGGCATTGCGTTGTAAATCGGCGGTGTTCCAGCGGTCAGCTTCGCGGCCGTTAATGTCGGTGATGATGGTCAGGTTGTTGACATTATTAAGCGCTGTCATTTCGCCTAACGGGCAGAAGCCGTCGCGGCATTTCGCTTTGATGGCCGGGCGGTAAAAGCTCTCTTCCGGCAGGCTGACCTCGTTAGCCAGCGCATAACCCGCGATGTAGTCCGGCGCCTCGGCGACGCTCACCTGGCTTGCGGTTTTACCGACGATCAGTGCCACCGTCGCACCGCTCAGCACCGTTTCACCCGCGGGATGCGGGATCGCCTCGCCACCGCGGATCACCGTGTTGTGCGGTTTGATAAACCACACCGCCGTTTTCGGCGGCGCGTTATAGGGGGCTTGCCGGAATGCCTGCTGCCAGGCGTCAATTTGGCTGCGATGGTTGAGCGCAACGGCAAAAACAGTGCCTTTCATTCACCACTCCTCAGATCCGTTCTGTGAATTCATTAATATGTTAATGATCATCTTTTATGCCGATGCCATCTTTTTGGCAACTAAAGGTGAATTATTTGTGATCTGTTTAACGATAAATTTACATATGAAAATGGTAGTCGTTATTTTTCAATGGATTAATATTTTTTTCGTAAATCTGGTACACTTCCGGGACTGAAGCGGGCTGCTGGAAAAAGCGCCGTTGCTAAATTATTTATTTATTAATGATTGTTGGGATCTACAGGGTGGCAGCAATGCATGACTCGTTAACCATTGCGTTGTTACAGGCGCGGGAAGCGGCGATGGGCTATTTTCGCCCGATCGTCAAACGACATAACCTCACCGAGCAGCAGTGGCGCATTGTTCGCGTGCTGGCGGAAAATCCGTCGATAGATTTTCACGACCTGGCGTTTCGCACCTGTATTTTGCGCCCGAGTCTGACCGGCATTCTGACGCGCATGGAACGCGATGGCCTGGTGTTGCGGCTCAAGCCGGTGACCGACCAGCGCAAGCTGTACGTGTCGCTGACCAAAGCGGGCTACGCGTTATACGAACATGCGCAATCGCAAGTGGAAGAGGCGTACCGGCAGATAGAAATGGAGTTTACGCCGGAGAAAATGCAGCAACTGACTGCGCTGCTGGAAGAGTTTATCGCGCTGGGCAACCCGCAGGCTGCCGAACGCGACGAAGACGAATAACGCTTACGATGCCGGGAACTGTGCGACGGGGTGGAAATGCTCCTCGTCGCAACGGTAAATACTCTCCGTCAGGCCGGGGATCACCCAGCGTGCGGGATCCTCACCGTGCAGATGAATGCACAAGCCACAGCCGCCACGCAGACCACGCGGAATATCCTTCACCGTAAACGGTTCACCAGCCGCCTGCAGTTTTTTGCGAGTCTGGACCACGCCGAGCGTGGAGTGAAACAGCAAAATGTAATGCGCCATTATCGCCCCCGCTGTCGCTGACCGATCAATGCCGCCCCTATCGCCCCGGCAAACTGCGCGTCGGGGTGGGTGTTGACTTCCGCTCCCAGATGCGCGGAAAGCATCCGCGTAAAAGCATGACAATGGCTGACGCCGCCGGTAAACAGCACTGGCCCCTGCGACGTCAGGCGGGAGATGAAGTTAGCGCTGCGGCGTGCCATGGCATTAATGACGCCCGCCAGAATCGCGTCGGGTGCAATCCCTGCCGAGCGCAGACTGATTACTTCTGACTCAGCAAACACCGTGCACATGCTGGTGATGGCGTGAGGCTCAACGCCCGCGACCAGCGCATCCAGCTCCTCTACACTGGCGCCCAGCGTGCGGGAAATGACGTCAAGAAAACGCCCGGTACCGGCGGCGCATTTGTCGTTCATCAGGAAATCGGTGAGATTGCCGTCCTCATCCAGTTGAATGACTTTGCTGTCCTGGCCGCCGATGTCAATCACCGTGCGGGTTTTCGCCATCAGCAGACGGGCGCCGAGACCGTGACAGGAGATTTCGGTCACCTGCTTGTCAGCAAAATCGACCAGCTGGCGACCGTATCCTGTGAGCGTCAGAAATGGCCGTTCCGCGAGATCGTCGCTCAGTTCACGCCACGCCTGTTCTATCGCCTGCGCCGGACGAAAGGGCGTCGGGCAGAGGAAGCGCCGCAGCAGGGTATTCCCCTCCAGCAGCACGCCCTTGGTGGCGGTGGAACCGGAATCTATGCCTACCGTCAGTGACATTCCCGCTCCTTACAACATTTCAATGAATGCGGCGACACGCGTGCTGAGCTGGCCGATATCGGCGGTGGAGTAATCCGTCTCGATCGCCATGTAGGGAATGTTGTGTTGCTGACGAACGTGGCGTTTGATCGCCAGCGATTCCACGGCATAGGTATGGCAGGCCTGAAGGATCACGTCGATCACCCCGTCTGCCTGATACTCCTCAACCATCTGGCTCAGCAGGGTTAATCGCTGGGTATTGGGCGACAGGCACGAGCAGCCGATCGCCAGATATTTATCCGCCAGCGCTTCCCAGACATCGCCGGTTTCCGCCACGTTACGCTCAGTGGCTTTGGCGCCGGTGCAGTTTTCATAACCGACCACCCAGCCGCCGTTGTCCTCAATGGCGCGCACCACTTTCTCCGCTGCGCCGCCAATCGGGCAACCGGTGATAAGAATGCGCGGACGGGCGTCGAGCCGTTTCCCGGCCTGCCAGTCGGCTTTCACCCGGGCGGTCATTGCGTCCAGTTCGGCAATCAGTGCTTCCTTGTCAAAACGGAAGGTGGCGCCGTAGACCACTTTCAGCAGATCGACGCCGCTCAGCGCAGGCGGATTGAGCTGGCCGAGGCGATAGAAATCAGCCAGCGCGCGGCGCTCGCGGTTTTTCAGCACGATGGCGTCACGCAGCGCGGACTCGTCAATCGTTTTGCCGAAACGCGCTTCAACGGCCTGTTGCAGGCGGCGCATTTCCGCTTTCCACAGGGCGCGTGAGGCGGCATCGTCGGCACTGTTGGGCAACTGCATGACGTGAACCGGTTTGAAGTCCGCCATGTACTCGTACATTTTTTTCTTACCGTCGCAGGTGGTTTCGCCGACCACCAGATCGGAAAAGTAGAAGTAGGGGCATTTGTCGGTTTTGCCAAAGCCGTAGCTGCTTTTAATCAACGGGCAGAGGTTGCGCGGCAGATCCTTCTCCGCTTCTTCGATGGTTTCATCGGAAGTGGAGCACAGTGAAACCACCACGGCGCCCGCCGCCATCGGGATCTCCTGCGGCATAAACGTACAATAGGTGCCGACCAGCGGAATACCGCGATCTTTCAGTTCCATGACGGTGAGAAAGCCTTTCTGGCGAGCTTCTGAGAATTGATCAAACAGGGCGGGTAATTCGGTGATGAGTGACATGCTTTTTCCTTCCCCGTAACACGGGAGATGATGAAAAGAGCAAGCATTATAACCGTAAATTATTTGTGGTTATGTTGATCTGCGACGGGATTCAGAAAACAAAAAAGCCGCTGAAAACAGCGACTTTTTAGGGTGTGCATAACGGGTTAGCGGCCCGTCCGCCCGGCGTAGCAAGCGCCTGACGTTGCGTTTACTCTTGCAATCTAAGCCACATGTGAAGTGTACCCTTCTGTGATGGTTTTTCAACCCATTTACATTAAGAACTGAGAGGTCGATTCTGGAAATATCCGTTCTCATCGAAAGGTTTGCAGGCAAAATAAGTGCGTGGATTAGATGACAGTACCGAGTACGGTTAACGGTGCGCATCTTGCCAGTCGGGTACTTTCTATGAGAGTCCCCGGCTGGCGGGATAGCACTCGCCTTGGGTCTTTCATTGGGGTAGCTCCCACTGGGTATGAAAGCCAAATAACCCCGCCCGCTCTTGCAATCTAAGCCACATCTTTGATTGCACCCGTCATGAACGCCCGGATTAACGGCGGTAGAGTGTGGCGATGCATGGAGGCAGGGTAGTGAAAATATCACGTCGTGATGTGGTCATTATCGTTGTTATCGCGCTTCTCCTGCTCGGTGGCGTTACGCTTAAGGCTGACAGCCTTAAGTTTGACTGCTTCGAGGCTCAGCATATCGAGTTACAGGTTAACGGTGTGGTGCCACGCGCTCAGCAGTAAAGTACCGACGGGGCTGAAAGGCCCCGTCATCAGAAATATTTACCGTTGTTTTTGCTTCCCTTCTCACCCCGGTATCCAACTGTCCCAGGCGGGGATCGGCGCCAGTTCTTCCACCAGGAAATCGATAAACGCGCGCACTTTTGGGTTGCTGTATTTGCTGGGGAAATAGAGCGCATAGAGCGCATGGGTTTCGCAGGTGATGTTGCCGTCAAGCATCAGCGGGGTGATCTCCTCTTTCTGAATGTGATCGCCAATCAGATACGTGGGCAGATACGCGACGCCCTGATCTTCGAGTACTGACTTCAACAATACCAGACTGCTGTTGGCCTGAATGGGCATTCGTACTTTCAACTGGTGCAGCCGCTCCTGATCGTCCGGCACTTTGAGTACTGGCGTCAGACCCGGATAAACCAGACAGTCGTGCTCGACGAGATCAACACGCCGCTGCGGGATGCCTTTTTTTCGCAGATACCCCGGCGATGCGCAATATGCCCAGCGGATGGGCGCGAGTTTGCGCATGGCATAATTTTGTGGCGGCGCCATGGAAATTCGCAGGGCGATATCGTAATCCGCTTCATTCAGGTTCACAAAATTGTCATTCAGATCAATATATAAATTGACGTCCGGACACAGGTTGCGGAATTTATCCACCAGATTGACCAGTCGCGCATAACCGAAGGCAATCGAGCAGGTAATTCGTAATTCTCCCTGCGGATTCTGATAATAACCCGTGGTGGTATTTAGCGCTTCATCAAATTCTTTTAGTAATTTATTGGCGCGATTAAAAAGATATTGCCCGGCATCGGTCAGGGTAATGCTTCTTGTTGTGCGTTTAATTAGCGTTGTACCGAGAATATCTTCCATTGCGGTCAGGCTTTTACTGACTGCTGAGGGGGAAACATTTAATTGTGATGCCGCTTCAGATAATCCGCCACATTCGACAATCCTGACGAAAAATTCCAGATGCTTTAGCGAAATGGGGGTGCTCATTGTTTCCTTCCATTCACAAGTGATTTGCGAAAACGGTACGAATAGCCCGTTACAATCCCATTTGAAACATGCAACTATTGAATCACAGGAAATGAGTTCCTGACAAAATGAAAAGATGACAACTTAAGTGAAGTGCGTCACAAAATAAAAGGAAGTCGCATCAGAGATAATAAAAGTGTGAATGTTATCTCAGTTCATAATATTTAAATTAAAAAGGTGCCTGTTATGTGGTCACGACTCGAACCCTACAGATCGTCTATTATTTTATTACTTGCTTTGATTGCTGGCGGCGTTCTGGGAATTTACGCGCCAACGTTTGCCGCAAAACTACAACCCCTGGGGCAAATTTTCCTTAACCTGTTATTTATGATCATCGTCCCGCTGGTGGGTATCAGCGTGATGTCATCCATCGCCAGAATGACCGACCTGAAACGTCTGGGTCGTATTATGGCGATTATTTTTATTGTCTCGATCGCCATGGCGCTTATTCCGGCGGCAGGGATTGTCGCACTTGCATTGTGGTACAACCCGGCGCAGGGCGTGACGATTGACCTGTCGAAAACTGTGGAAGCGGGCAGCGGCAAGATGGATTTTGTCAGCATGATCACCACGCATGATTTCGTGGGGCTGTTTTCAAAATCCAACATTCTGGCGCTGATTGTGATGGCGATTATCGCCGGGATCGCCATTGGTCAATCTGACAGCGCTGGCAGACGTATCGCCTCGTTACTGGAAGATGCCAACACGGTGATTATGAAAGTGGTCTCTATCATCATGACGGTCGCGCCCATCGGTCTGGGTTGCTACTTCGCCGCGACGATGGCCAGCCAGGACTCCGGTATTCTGCTCACCTTTGCCCGCGCCATCATTCTGTTTATGGCGGCGACAGTGATCTACTACGTGCTCGGCTCCATTGTTTATTCCTGGATTGGCGGCGGCATGCCGGCGGTGAAAGCCTTCTGGCGCAATGCGATCCCGCCCTCAGTGACCGCGCTGGGCACCTGTTCTTCGCTCGGAACGTTGCCAGTCACCATTCACGCCGGTAAAGCGATGGGGATCAACCCGGAAATCGTCGATGTCTCCCTGCCGTTACTGGTGAACCTGAACAAGGGCGGCGTAGCGATGATTGCGGCACTGAAAATCGTCTTTATCTACTCGGTGCTGGGGATGGAGTTCACCACGGAGACCTTCTTCCTCACCATGCTGATTGCCGTCCTCTCCGCGATTATCGTTGGCGGCGTGCCAGGCGGCGCGTTCCTCGGTGAGATTTTCATCGTCACCACGTTGGGGTTACCGATGGAGACCATCCCGATGCTGGTAGTGCTCGGTACCATTACTGATGCGCCCGCCACGCTGATTAACGTCATTCACGATTTGAATGCGGCGCAAATCATCGAACGCTTCACTGGCAAAAAACAGCCTGTTTCTGAAGCCTCTCAGACGGCCGCAGCGTTATAAATTTCCCAAACGGATTAAAAGGATGTCACAGGAGACGTTATGAAAGATTCCATCAGACTCGAAACGCAGTTGGTGATTGCCGGGCGCGACAAACGCTACACTCAGGGCGCGGTTAACCCGGTGATCCAGCGCGCCTCTTCGCTGGTGTTCGATTCGGTGAAAGAGAAGAAATTTGCCACCGCCAACCGGGCGAACGGTGAGTTGTTTTACGGTCGACGCGGAACCTATACCCACTTTGCTTTCCAGAAAGCGATGAGTGAACTGGAAGGGGGTGTCGGATGCGCGCTGTATCCGTGCGGTGCGGCAGCGGTAACCAATGCGATTCTGGCGTTCGTTGAGAGCGGCGATCATATCCTGGTGACCGGTGCAGCGTACGAACCTACGCAGGATTTTTGCACGAAGATCCTCAGCAAGTTCAACGTGGAAACGACCTATTATGATCCGATGATCGGCACCGGTATTGTCGATCTTATCCGCCCCAATACCAAAGTGGTGTTTCTGGAATCTCCCAGCTCCATCACCATGGAAGTCCAGGATGTACCGGGGATGGTAAAAGCGATCCGTGCGGTTAACCCGGAGATCGTCATTATGATCGACAATACCTGGGCGGCGGGCGTGCTCTTTAAGGCACTGGATTTCGGTGTCGATATTTCGATTCAGGCAGGTACCAAATACACCATCGGCCACTCGGACGGGATGCTGGGTACGGCGGTGTCCAATGCCCGCTGTTGGGATCGTCTGCGGGAAAACTCTTACCTGATGGGCCAGACGCTGGACGCCGACACCGCCTACAATGGCAGCCGCGGTCTGCGTACGCTGGGAATTCGCCTCAGGCAGCACGAGGAGAGCAGCATCAAAATCGCGCAGTGGCTGATGAACCGACCGGAAGTAGAGCGGGTCAACCACCCGGCGGTGGCGCAGTGTCCGGGGCATGAGTATTTCCAGCGTGATTTTTCCGGCAGTTCCGGGTTGTTCTCCTTTGTGCTGAAAAAGCGTCTGAGTGACGAGCAACTGGCGCATTTCCTCGACAACTTCACGCTGTTCCACATGGCCTATTCCTGGGGTGGTTTCGAGTCGCTGATTCTGGCAAACCAGCCGGAAGAACTGAACGAGATCCGCCCGGCGGGGGCGGTAGATTTCACCGGCACGCTGGTTCGGGTGCATATCGGACTGGAAGCGGTGGAGGATTTGATTGCCGATCTGGATGCCGGGTTCGGGCGCATTCGTTAGGGGATAGTAAGAATATGTCACTACGGCACAGGGTTCCGTTCACTTCCAGTGTGGTGCTACTCTGAAACCGTAACGCCCGTGAACGTGCAAGGGAGGCTCGTCGCCACCTCCCTTGCAACCCAGGCTCCCGGCGGAAAAATCGCCGCTTCGCGGTGCATTCGACTTATTCCGTCTGCCTTTCGGGTCGGGGCCGAGCCTGCGTCCCGGCAGGCCGTCCCCTCTGCCCGCCTCCCTGCGGGCAGACCCGGTCAGCCGTCAACATCTCATCGATTTTAAAGCCGGACCGGAGTATCGCTTCCGCGTTCTGCATTTCAGGCAGACAGGTTTCGCTGAAAGAAAAACAACAGAGCGCACTGATGCTGAAGTGTGGCTGGTCCGGCCGAAAATTGCCGACGTGTTTCCGTAGGGCAGGGAAAGTCCGCAAGGATGCGGACTTAGGGTGTGGCCTGCAGGGACGCAGGCTCACGCCCGACCCGGCCGCCTGGAGGAATAAGCGGAGGGCACCGCGAAGCGGCAATTTTCCTGCCGGGAGCCGGGATTGTTAAGGGTGCGGCGACGAGCATCCTTAACACGTTCACAGGTGCCATGGCCCCAAAGAGGCAGGAAAATTGAGGTGAACGGAACCCTTTGACATACTCAAATAGTCTCTTTCTCCGTCGCCGGAAGCGAAGCATTATGCTGCCGGACGCGTCGCAGCAAACCCGCCAGCGCAAACACCACGGCAATCCCCGCGACTACTGCCAGCAGATGGAACGGGATCCGCCCGCCGTTAAACCACAGCCAGCGTGCGCCCTCAACAGCCACTGCCATCCCGGTCAGAATAATCATGTTCAGCGAGGCCGACACCGTGCCTTTCGGCAGAGCATTCGAGAAGAGCGTAAAGCGGAACAGCGTCGGGAAAATCAGCCCGATGCCGAACGCGTACAGGCTGGTACCGGTGACTGACCACAGCCAGACATGCGGCCACAGCAGATTGCCGACGATGAGCAACATAAGCCCGAACAGCTGGATGGGGATCGCCCGCCAGATGAACCGCGGTTCGGTGGGATCTTTCACGAACCGCGCCACCACCATGTTGGCGACAATCACCGCGCCAAACACCGGTACCTGCGCCCAGGCGAACTCCGCAGTCGTCATGCCGCCTGCGTCGATCAGGATCACCGGCGACACGGCCACCCAGGTCATCATCGGAATGTAACTCAGGGTGATCGCCGCCGCGCCAAGTTGAAACACCCGGTTGCGAAAGACATTGCGGAAATCGCGCAGAACGCCGGTCACGCTTAACGGCACGACGCCCCGTTGTACGGTTTCCGGCATCGCCAGCAGCAGGCCGAGCCAGCCGAGAAAGCCGAGGAAAGCGATAATGCCGAACAGCGCTTTCCAGTGCATAAAATGCATCAGCGCCGCGCCGGAGAGCGGGCCGATGACCGGTGCAATCAGCACGATCGAGGTGATGATCGCCATCAGCTTGATGCCCTTCGTCTGACCGAATGCTTCCTGAATGGTCACGTAGCCGACGGTAGCGATAAAGCAGATGCTGGTACCCTGCACGAACCGCGCCACCAGAAACTGTTCCATGGAGGTGGTAAACAGCGTAGCGGTGCAGGCGAGGGTAAAAATCAGTGCGCCAGTGATGAGCACCGGACGACGACCAATCCTGTCCGAGAGCGGTCCGAGCAGCCATTGCAGCGCCATTCCACCTGCCAGATAGAGGCTGACGGAGGCCGGGGCGAGACTGACATCGGCGTTAAAATCGCGGACCACGTTGATAATGCCCGGCTGGATTAAATCCGTCGTCAGGTAGGCGGCAAAATCGTAAATAATCAACGCCATCGGAAAGAACAGCGTGGCGGCATGGCGACGAAAAAAAGACAACATCCGTTGCATAAAAAACGTACTCCGTGTGCGGGGAAAAACAGCCAGGGCGAAATCCGTCGCGGCTTTTTACCCTACCGGCGTGGCGAACAGTGCCGGAAGTTGGGATACCAGCCAGAGAATCAACCCGATACTACCGCCGACCAGTGTCCCGTTAATGCGAATAAACTGCAAATCTTTGCCGATGTTGAGCTCGATCTGTTGCGACATTTCACGCGCGTCCCAGCTTTTGACCGTGTCGCTGATGTGGCGGGTGAGGAAGGCGGCGAAATCCGGCGCCGCACGGCGGGCGGCCTCCTCGAGGTGCTCATTCAACGAGGCGCGCAATGCGCCATCCGCTACCAGCGTTTCGCCAAACCACTGCCCGGCTTCGGCGACGCGCTGCCGGACGCGGGAATCTTCGGCGTTAAGATCATCCTTCAACCAGCGACGCAGATCAGCCCACAATTCGCCGAGATAGCCGTTAAACGCTGCATCGTTTTTCAGGTAGCGTTTGATGTCATCGGCGCGCTGCGCCAGTTGTGGGTCGCTTTTCAGTGACTCGATAAGCCTCAGTACCGCGCGGTCAAACGCCTGACGGATCTGGTGCGTGCTGTCGACGGTGACGTCGTCCAACAGCGTGTCTACCGCCTCGGAGACCAGTTCGGCACTGTGCTCGCCAAGCCATTCGGTGGGCAACACTTTGGCCTTCAGCGGGTGCTCGGTTTCCAGCCAGTGGACAATCTGTTTCGCGATAAAGCGCCGGGTGCTGTCGCGATGGATCAGCACCATCAACTGGGCGATCAGCGCGTCCAGCAGCGTCTGGTGGCGGTTGTCTTTAGTCATGCTTTCGAGCATCAGCGCGCTGGTGCCGGTGAGATCCACTTTGTCGATCGCCTTATGCACCGCGCGTTTCAGTAACCCCTGAATGCGCGCATCATCGGTCAGTTCAAGGAAACCGCCCATCACGGTCATCAGATGATGCCCGACCTTCTGCGCGTTCTGCGGCTGGCTGAACCAGGTGCCGATCATCATCGCCGGTTCATGACGCTGGATCAGCGTCACCAGCGATTGGGTATCGAGAAATTCCTCCTGCACGAAACGGCCGAGATTGTCGCCAATCCGGTCTTTATTGCGGGGAATGATCGCCGTATGGCGGGAAATAAGCGGGATGGGAATGTGGCGAAACAGCGCCACTACCGCGAACCAGTCAGCCAGCGCGCCGACCATTGCCGCTTCCGACATCGCCTTGAGCGCACCCACCCACCAGCGTGGTGGCAGAAACAACGTCGTGACAAAAATCGCCACCGCCACTAACAGCAGCGACAGCGCCAGCCGTCGGGCGCGTTTGAGTTCAGCTAATTTATCCATCCGCTAAGCATAGAGCGCCGCAGGGGATTTTTGTAGTAACGGCTTCGGTGCTTACACCAGAAAACGCCATAAAATCCAGCCGCCAAACCCCATCAGCACTATGCCTGCGGTACGCTCAATCCAGCCGATATAATGCTGTAAAGAGCGCTGGATATGCGGTAGCGAGATGAGCTTAACGACCAGCAGATCCCACCCTAGTACCACCGTGACCATCCATACGCCGCAGGTGGTTTGTTGCAACAGCGTCACCTGCGGGCCGAGCAGGGCGGTCATGAGCGACAGATAGAACAATGCATTTTTCGGGTTCAGCATTGCGGAGCCAAGCCCGAGCAGCAACTGTTGCGGCAACGACGGGCAATTTCCCTGCACCTTCTCCAGCGCCAGCGAAGTGGTGGCATAACGAATCAACTGCATGCCAATCCACAGCAGATACGCCGCGCCTGCCAGTTCGATAACAGTGAACAGTAGCGTGAACTGTCGCAGGGCGCTCCAGCCAATAATGGCGAGCAGAATATAGAGGCCATTTCCGGCGGCGATACCGAGACAAAGCCCGAAGCTGCCGCGAAGCCGGTAGCGGATGGCATACCCCGTCAGCAGGAAAAAATCCGGACCAGGACTGAGCAGGGCGACAAAATGCGACAGCGCCAGCGCGAGAAACGCGGAAGGAAAGAGAACAGACAACGATTCCATGGTGACCTCAGCACGAAAAAGCTGCGTTCACCTTAAGGCGAGACGTGAATTAATTATTGTCTGATATTGATCTGCCGCGGGCGTACTGGCGGGGAGTGGCGGCGGTGTAACTGACAAAGGTTTTGTGAAAATGGCTCTGGTCGGCGAACCCGCTCTGGTAGCCGACGTCGGCGATATCCTCACCCGCGCGCAGACGTGATTTGGCGTATTCGATGCGGGCCATATTGAGGAATGCGCCGGGTGTGAGGCCGGTATCCTGGCGGAACAGGCGGATCAACGTCTCTTTGCGCAGGGCGAAGGTGTTCGCCAGCGCGTCAAGTGCCAGCGGTCTTTGAAGATTCGACAAAAGATGATCGCCAAGCTGCTGCGATGCGTGGTGCGTGTGTGACGGCATTGCAGGAATCAATGGCAGCGCCTGGAACAACGATACTAAGCGGGATGCCAGCAACGGAGACGGTGGGGTTGCCATCATCGCGACAATCTCCTGATAACGCGCGAACAGCGCGGGATCACGGATCACCGGTTGAGCGATGGTGAGCAGCGTGGTCGTGGGAGTGAACAGCGCCAGGCACCACGACACATCAAGATAAAGCATGTGGTAGCTGCGGGGCTGCGACGCCACTGGGTTACAGCTATGCGCCACGTGCGGCGGGATGACGATGATATCGCCAGGTTGCAGCCGGTATTCATGCCCGTCGCAGACGCAACAGGTTTCTCCTTCGACGATGGCCCCGATGGAGAGCTCTGTGTGCTGATGGCGTTTGTACGCCTGTCGACTCAGGTAAGTGCTGCGCAGCTCCACCCACGGAAGATGGGTGGGGCGCAAAAAACGCTGGTTGATATCACGAGGGGAGGTCATGACCACACCCTATTTTTTTAGCCCGGCAAAGGCGGCGCGAATTTCCGCTTCCGGCAACTGGACGCCGATAAACACCAGCGTGCTGTGCGGCGTTTCGTCACCCCATGGGCGGTCCCAGTCGGCGCTGTACAGGCGCTGAACGCCCTGAAACAGCAGGCGATTCGGCTCGCCGTCAATCCACAGCATACCTTTGTAACGTAGCAGTTTATCGGCAAACGACAGCAGCAGATTTTCCATCACCCGCGATACGTCGCTGATGTCGACCGGGTAATCCAGTTCGACCACGATGGAGGCGATGTCGTTTTGCTTGTCCGCGATAAAGTGGAAGCGCGGTGTCGGCTGCACCACATTCTCTTCCAGCATGAAACCGTTGGTATCGAACAGCAGCGCGAGATCGATATCGCCATGCGTCACGGTGTAGACCGGCGCACGGGCATTGATGCGTGCAATGCGCTCGCGCAGTTTTTCACTGTCGCCGGCGACGTCGGTTTTGGTCAGCAGAATGCGATCCGCATAGCCGATTTGCGACTGAGCAAGCGTGAACTGATTCATTTGGTCGTCCGCGTGGACGGCATCCACCAGCGCGATCACGCCGTCCAGCAGGTAGCGCTGGCAAAGAATTTCATGGGAGAAAAAGGTCTGAATGATCGGGCCGGGATCGGCCATGCCGGTGCACTCAATCACCAGCCTGTCGAAGTGGATGTCGCCGCGATCGAGGCTGTCGAGCAGATCCAGCAGCGCGTCTTCCAGTTCGTTAGAGCGACTGCAACAGATGCAGCCGTTGGTCAGGGTTTTGATCTGCGTGGCGCGATCGCCGATGAGCTGATCATCCACCGACACTTCGCCAAATTCGTTTTCGATAACAGCGATTTTGTAGCCGTGCTGTTCGTTGAGGATATGGCGCAACAGCGTGGTTTTGCCCGCGCCGAGAAAGCCGGTGAGCAGGGTAACTGCAACAGGTGTCATGTTCTCTCCTTTAGCAACAGCGTACGCCGCCTTCTCCATTCCCGCCGTAGCGCGCTTCCTGACGCTCGCGGAAAAATTCGGTGTAGGTCATGTACGGCTTGTCCGGATGGTTGGCCTTCATGTGCTCGACATAGTTGTCGTAATCCGGGATGCCAATCAGCATCTTTGCCGCCTGACCGAGATATTTTTTGGCTTCACCTAAGTTACCAAACATTTTGCCATCCTGATAAGAAAAAGCCCGGTGGCGCTACGCTTACCGGGCCTACAGAGACTGATGATTACCGTATTAATGGTGTGAAGAGGTCTTCACGCCGCCTTCCGGTACCGCAATGTATGGCGTTTCTTTGTCGGTACGTGCGTCGATGGCGCGTGCCTTCAGCCAGGTTTTGATACCGTAGAAGATGATGCTGTACACCACCACCAGGAACAGAATACTCAGACCCGCGTTGGTGTAGTTATTCACCACAATGTGGTTCATGTTAGCAACTTCCTGCGCGGTGAGGTTCGCGCCGCCCGCAGCAATCTTCTCTTTGTACTGGTTGGCCATGAAGAAGAAGCCTTCCAGCGACGGGTTGGTGCTGAACAGTTTCAGACCCAACGCCCAGGAGGTGCAGAGCAGCAGCCACAGCGCCGGTACCACGGTGACCCAGATGTATTTGGTGCGTTTCATCTTCACGAGGACGACGGTGCCGAGCACCAGCGCGACGGCGGCCAGCATCTGGTTAGAGATACCGAACAGCGGCCACAGGCTCTTCACGCCGCCCAACGGATCGACCACGCCCTGATACAACAGGTAACCCCACAGTCCAACACAACCCGCGGTACCCAGCACGCCAGCCACCAGTGAGTCGGTTTTTTTCAGGAACGGTACGAAGTTGCCGAGCAAGTCCTGCAACATAAAGCGGCCCGCACGGGTACCGGCGTCCAGCGCGGTCAGGATGAACAGCGCTTCAAACAGAATACCGAAGTGGTACCAGAAGCCCATGTCCGCCATCGGCAGCACTTTGTGGAACACGTGAGCGATACCTACGGCCAGCGTCGGTGCACCACCCGCACGGTTCAGAACGGACGGCTCGCCGATGTCCTTCGCGGTCTGCATGATCTGCTCAGGTGAGATCACGAAGCCCCATGAACTGACGGTCGCTGCCGCATGCGTACTGGCGTCTTTCAACTGCGCCAGGATCATCGCGGCGTTGTCGCCACCCATTTCATGCAGGTTCGGCATGGTGATGCCAAGGCCCGCAGGCGGGGTGTTCATCGCGAAATAGAGACCCGGTTCGATGATCGATGCCGCCACCAGCGCCATGATCGCCACGAAAGATTCCATCAGCATGGCACCGTAACCGATAAAGCGAGCGTCGGTTTCGTTTGCCAGCAGTTTCGGCGTAGTGCCGGAGGCGATCAGCGCGTGGAAACCAGAGACGGCGCCACAGGCGATGGTGATAAACAGGAACGGGAACAGCGCCCCTTTCCACAGCGGACCGGTACCGTCGATGTACTGGGTTACCGCGGGCATTTTCAGATCCGGGTTGAGGATCACGATGCCGAGCGCCAGACCGACGATCACGCCGATTTTCAGGAAAGTCGCGAGGTAGTCGCGCGGCGCCAGAATCAGCCATACCGGCAGCAGCGCGGAGACAAAAGCATAACCCACCAGCGCGAAGGTAATGGTGGTGTCTTTAAAGGTCAGCGCCGGGCCCCAGTACGGGTCGTGCGCAATTACACCACCAAACCAGATGGACGCGACCAGCAGCACAATACCAATCACCGACACTTCACCCACGCGACCCGGGCGGATAAAGCGCATGTAGATGCCCATAAACAGCGCAATCGGCACAGTCGAGCAGACGGTAAAGACGCCCCACGGGCTTTCCGCCAGTGCTTTTACGACAATCAGCGCCAGCACCGCGAGGATGATTATCATGATCAGGAAGCAGCCGAACAGGGCAATCGAGCCCGGGATGCGACCCATCTCTTCTTTGACCATTTCGCCGAGGGACGAACCGTTACGGCGCGAGGAGATAAACAGCACCATAAAGTCCTGCACCGCACCCGCGAGCACGACGCCCGCCAGCAGCCACAGCGTGCCAGGCAGGTAGCCCATTTGCGCCGCCAGCACCGGACCCACCAGCGGGCCTGCACCGGCAATAGCCGCGAAGTGGTGACCAAACAGCACGTAACGGTTAGTCGGCACATAGTTCAGGCCGTCGTTGTTAATCACCGCCGGCGTTGAGCGGGTAGGGTCGAGCTTCATCACTTTTTGAGCGATGTACAGACTGTAGTAGCGGTAAGCCACCAGATAAACCGATACCGAGGCAACGACTATCCACAGTGCGCTGACGTGCTCACCGCGGCGCAGCGCCACGACGGACAGACAGAAAGCGCCGATGATCCCGAGGATGGCCCAGGGTACGTGCTTAAGAAATTTTTTCGTATCCATAGTGAGACCTGGTTTTTATAAATGAAAATTGGATCAGTACTTGTTGTTGGGGAGGTAGTGACGGTAATACAGGGGCGATCTTGCCAGAAAGAAACGCCGTTACTGGTGGGGAAAAGCGTCAGTGGTCGTATGGCGGCTTAAGCGGTTGTGTTTATGGATAAGCGGTTGAGTAAAATCTGAACATGGGCTTATTTTGTGATGAGTATCACGCATTTAGAATATGTGGGCAGGGCCAGGAAATTCGATGTTTGATTTATATCAATTACGCAACTTTTCATAAAGTGAACAAGATTGTCTCTTTTTTAGCACATTGTTGAAAGTGAATCAGTGTCTTATATTGTATTAAGAATACAAACATGAATTAAAGAGCGACCTATGGGATATCTGCTGTCGAAAAAAATGCGCTACTTTATGGTAACAATGGAGTTAAGGAATTTCGCGAAAGCAGCAGAAGCACTTTGCATTACGCGGTCGCCGCTGAGTAAAGTGATTTGTGAGCTGGAAGATTACCTCGGTGGTATTCTGTTTAAGAGAAAATACAACGAGTTAGAACCAACTGAGCTGGCGTGGGAATATTATAATAAGTTTCGTTCAGTTTACACGCAGTTAATGGATCTGGAAAGTGAGATCCAGAATAAAGAAACCGCGAAAGAACTGGTGATTTTATTCGACGTCACCTTTCCGGAACTGGTTTTTAAACATATCGTGATGGTCATTGAGTCTTCAGGCCTGAAGGCGCGGTGTGAAAGAGGGGTGATTGACCCGGCGGACATTGATAATCTTCGTTATAATGCGAATTGCATTATTTTCTCGCTGCGCGATATTTCATTATCCTATGCGGTGCAGCGGGATGAGTGGTTCAGTGGGAATTTAGTACTGCTGGCGCCAAAAGGGCGTGATCCGCAAAGCGCAATGAAGTTGTTTGTCTGGAAAGATGCCAATGTGCACTATTCAAAAGAAATCTTCAAAAACTTACTTACGGATAAATTTAGCCATATTGAATTCATCGAACATAACTGGGAATTTCTGAGCATGCTGTATAATATCCATTCGGGTAAAGGATGCTGCATTATGACAGAAAAGTTCGCGACCTTATTTAAAGTGGATGGTGTTGACGTTATACCGCTAAAAAATGTGAATTTAAAAATCAGAGCTTATCACTGTCTCAAACCTGAGTATGCCAGTGATAAAGAGAAAATCAAAGGCATACTCAATACCTTCATTTAATACACTAATTCCTGTTATTCGCCCACAAACAAACAGTGCAGAAGAGGATTCAGATAACTCTTCTGCCCGTTTTCAAACTCATAGACAAAGTTAATACTGTGGTCATAGGCCGGGATGGAGATGATCTGGTTATTTTCTGATTTGAAAATAAATGCCAGATCGTCCCTGTCCAGATCGTGGCCAGAAATGTCCAGAAACAGACCAAAATATCGATTGTTAATAAAGGTTTTCTTGTTTATAGCGAGAGCAATTGCGCTTGTTTCATAATATTCTGAAATTGAAAGCATCATCTTTTATATCCAGTAATTATTATTGAGACGGCAGGTAAATTGTAGCATAAGCTGTTGATTATGATCGATTTTTGAGTGTTTATCACTTCCGGTTGTGTAACTCATTGAAAAAGATCAAATTATTTAGATTAACTTAAGTATTATGGGTGCTTTATTTAACAGCAATACTTAATGATGCGTTTGTGAGTGACTTCATGAAAAAGGAGAAACGATGGAATGGTCGTTTTGCATAACTCTATGAAGAGAATGATAATTTATTGAAGTCCAGGGTTAGAGGTTTGACAACGGCTCATCTGTGCAGGATTAAGGGTTGTTGTTAAGGATTATTGTTGCAAGAAAAGATACTAAGGGATATAAAAACTCAGCAGGAAATTTTGCCGGAATGAATACGTAAAGGTATTCATTCCCGGCTGGAAGTACGATTTGTTTCTAAAAAATTCTAATTATCTCGATTTGATAAAACTGAGCAATTTACCATTAAAACCGGGTAATGAGGTTGTGGGGTCAGTCCATTCCTTAAAAAAGGCCCCGGTACGAAACCGGAGCCTACGTTCATTCCATTAATTCAGTTTTTCATCGCTGACCGCTGATGTCCCCCATGCGCCAGGAATATAACGGGTATTCTTGTTATTCTCCGGGCACACTTCGTTCATCAGGCGATTGCTGAGGTAGTACAGTTGACGGGTTTCGTTGTTGTTAAGCTTTTGCCACACCAGCTTATCGAACGCGTCATAACCGTAGGTGCTGCTGCCACCACTGCCACTGATGCTCACCAGACGTCCTGATTCGTCGTAGGAGAGCGTACGATCCGCCTCGTCTTTGGTCATTCGGCCATTCGCGTCATACGCCAGCGAGACTGTTGCCGGGTAAACACCGGTCAGTGTATGCGTGACGGAGGTCAACTGACACGGATCGTTAGCATTGTTATAGTGATAAGTGCAGGTATCCTTCTTACCGTTGCTCAGCACCGTGACACAGGAGGTGATATTGCTGTAGACATCCAGCACAAAATCAAGCTGCGTATAGAACTGCTCATAACCATCTACCGGGAGTTCGCTGCCGCTGCAGGTTTGCTTGACCAGTCGGTTACGCTCGTCATAGTAGAAGTTTTCCGTCCGCAGCGTTTTAGCGCCCAGATGAACCGTTCTGCTTTGCAACTGGTTATTGATGTAGTACGTCTGCGCAATAGTCATTTTGTCGCCACTATTCGGCGCGATCTCGCGTGATGTTTCGCGGCCAAACTCATCCAGCGTCAACGTGGTGGTCATCGAATCGGCGCTGTGCAGTGACTTGACCGTCTGTTTCGTCACACGGCCTGCGGTGTCGCGTTCGAAATGCACACTCACCTGCGGGTCGGTAATCGAGGTCATTCGGCCAAACTGGTCATACACCATCGTGGTGGTATTCCCGGCGACATCGGTGTAACTCAGCGGTTTACCCTGTAACGACCAGGTGTATTCCGCCTGACGGGATGTCCCCTCATTGCTCATCGATTCCTGCTGCAGTTCACCCGATGGCAGCCAGGTATAGCTGCTGCGCTGACTACCGTTTTCGCTGGCGGTTAACAGACGGCCTGTGCTGTTTTCATAGGTGAAGTTCTGTGTGATCTTGCTCCCCGACAGGGTTTTCATCGCGTTGCCAAGCTGCTTGATGTAGCTGTAGTGCTGCTGCTGATTTGCCGCGCTGGTTGTGGTATCCGGTACGGTGTTCACGCCAGAATAGGTCGCTTTTTCCGTACGGCCACCGCAGGAGAACTGTGTTCTACGGCCCAGACCGTCAAAGGTTTGCGAGCCCATGACGCGACCATTTAGCGAGACGGTGGTCTGTAGTGCTTCATGACTGAATGGCGCGAAGGTCCACGCTTGTACCGCACCACCCGGCAGGGTTTTACTGCTGACGCGATCGAACGGATCGTACGTATAGGTGGTGACCCGGTTAAGCGGATCGATCTCTTTACGTACGCGCCCCAGACCGTCATATTCCTTCTGGGTTGCGGCATAAGCGTTGCCGTTTTTATCCAGCAGGGTTTCTTTCACCGGCAGGTTACGGTTGTCAACATCCACCCGCGCCGCCCCTAACTGAACCCGGCCATCAGATGAGAGCAACTGAGTTATTTTGTGACGTTTTACCGGATCCCAGACGGCAGAAATGCTCTGACCGGTGGAGAGTTTATCCTTAATGTTCTGCCCCCAGTCATCAAACTGTCCCTGAGTCGTGACGCTGTAGCTGGCGGTCGTTTTGTTCGGATCGGCGAAATCGTTTTCGATGACCTCTTTCTGACGGCCCCAGGCATCCCAGAAGAGTTGCGCTACAGTACGCCAGTCGGTCGGTTTTCCGGCGGCCAGCAGGTTACGCCATTGCTGGAACGGTCGGCCCATCCCGTCATACATCGTTTTCAGGCAATTACCTTTGGGATCGGTGTGAGTGGTGGCAATGGCGGTGACACTGCTTCCTGACAGTGCCAGTTCGTATTGCCATGTCTCTTTTGACTCATACTCTGTTCCCGGATTTGCCGTTTGAGTCAGCGGACGACCGAGTCGATCGTAGGTCATTTTCATCACATTCCCCAGCTCGTCCGTAGTGCTGAGCAGTTGATCGGTGAAACGGGAACGGCTTTCTGATGTGACGGAAGTATGGTTGTCATGGGTGGTCAGTTTTTGTGTCTCGGTAATTGAGGCGGTGTCCCATACCCATGAGTAATCAAGCAACTGCGTGTAGCCATTGCCACTATTATCAAAAATCGTCGCTTTCTGCTGCAACGGGCGGCCAAAGTTTGCCGAACCGGTGTTTTCGTCATACGACACCACGCGGGTTAGCAGATTTTGAGATGATGAGGCGACATCGGACGCTGTATGCGTCTCCTGTGCTGGCAGCACTGCCGTCGAGACCGGCATGCCGCTGCGGGTAGCGACTGATTTATAGCGATACAGTGTCGTACGCGTTGGTACGGAATAGCCGTTAATCACGGGGGGCTTCACGACCTGGCGTTTCATCCAGTGAACAAAACCGTTAGGATCTGCCGGGCAGCCGGTGGTCTGATCGCTACTGGTGCTTTCGCCAAGAGCGCTGTAGTACTCGCTGGTGGTCACGGTACTGTAAGCGGCGACATTGCCATTATCATCACAGAGATCGATCTGCTTCGTCAGGTTGCCATTGGTATCGTACTCATAACCGGTATTCTGTTTAAAAGTGGAGCCATTAACGCTCCAGCTTTCGCTCTGGCGTTTCGGGAACTGGAACTGTGTTGGCAGGGCGTCAAAGTTTTTGTGCGGATAATCATCAAGATAGTATTTCATCTCGACCAGATGGCGCGTGGCCCCCTGCACGGTCTCTGTTGACTTCAGCAGATGGTAGTTGTCATAGATGTAGGTTGTTTTGATGCTGTTGCCGCCGTCAGTACCCGACTGCGTAACATAGGTGCGATAAGTGAAATCCGGGTCGACACTGCCGTACATGAAATCTGAATCTTTATTCCAGCCGCTGCCGTATTTGTACCCGTAACCGAGGTAGTTCGGGAATGCGTTTGAGGCATCGCTGTTGTTTTCTGTGGCAGAGTATTGCGTCACTATATCCGGCTGGCCCTGACCAGGAGACACCTTAAGCTGTGTCACAGCAGGCAGCGGCGGAAGCCCGGCAGCCTGCGGAAAACGCATCAGACCGGTTTTCTGACCATAGTTATAGGTTGCGGTCTTACGCAACCCGGTCGGTGTGGTGATTTCCGTCAACGTCTGCAGACCGTTGCCCATCCCGACGTCCTGATATTTCAGCGTCCACGGTGTTCTGCTGCCCAGTTCAGAATGGGTGATGGAGTTCAGATAGCCATTCAACATTGCAAGTGTAATGGTGAAGCTTTCCGGCTGGCCGGGGTAGAACACCAGCGTGGTTTTATCGGAGACGTAGGTTAAGTTGCAGTAGGTCACGTTGTCATCGTCAACGATAGCGGTGAGCACCGGCCCCATATTTGAGTTGCCCCATTTCAACGTCATGACGCGCCCCAGCGGGGTAGCGATTTTTTCCGGATAGAAGATCCCATTACCGAAGATGTCTTTCAAAAATGTCACCGTACCGCTGCGCTCGGTAACGCGGTAATTTCTACTGTCGACGCGGACAAAATTCACCGTTTTCATCTTCTGTTGCTGAATGATAGGGGCAGAGCCGCTGTCGTTCACTTTGTAACTCTCACCAGAGCTGAGCATCAGATCGCCGGTTTTTTTCGCATACAGCGTCAGGTTAAACGCCATGCCTTTACCCAGCGCCCAGTAGTTATTTTCGGTTGCCGGGTTGTAGCCAACGGTAATACCAAATTCCGGCCCCATGCCATTGTTGGCCTTTACGCTGGAAAAGGTACAGTCAAAGCTAAATAAACGGGTTCGTGGATCAACATCCGAAGAACCGGAGCTAATAAAGTTTGGTGTTTGTGTAGTATAGGACTGGGTCATGATATTACCCTTAAAAAAAAGAAAGCGTTATTTGCAGCCTGAAATGTTCAGGCTGCACCGAAGGGTTATTAACCGAAAGGAGGAATATTGCCGTCCAGCGTTGGCCAGACCATGTGGTAGCACGGGCTGCCCCATTGAATATCTACATCAACCGTAGTCTCGTTGCCAAACTGATCGTGCGTGATAAAATGCGCTGCTGTACGCTGAGTACAATGGTTAGAATCACGCTGATTGTAATCAATCGTTGTGCAGAAGAAGACGATCTCATGGGCTTTTTGTGTATAGCCTTCAATACGGAAATTGCCGAAATAAGCGGCGTTATTTGGATCTGGCCATTCATAAACATAGGCATCAACTGAATACCATTTTTCGCCCAAGCCATAATCCAGCGTTGGACAGAAACATTGAGTGGTATTTTGCCATTTTGCACCATCGCTCTGATACATATCCAGCGCAAGGCAAGTGATCCCTTTTTGTTTTTTGCGCCATGACTGGGGCGTTAAACTAAAGTCCTGGATTTTGAAGTAAGTGTCTTCAATCGTCATGCGATACACATCGACATACGGATCTTCATGTTCCCAGCTGCAATAATCGAAGTTATTATAATAAGGTTGCGATGAGTTTTTCACCAGTTTGTGTTTGTTTTTCTTTGCTTGAAGGCAATGTACTTTAACAAACCCTTTCTGATAATAATCACCATTAGCAGACATATCATTGATAAAAACTTTGCCGTCGCGGTCAGTATATGTCAGCTTTACAGAAATTTCTTCACTGGCGATATTGGGGTTTTTCGACGTATTACTGGAGTAATAGTACTCAACGATATACTTAAAGCTATTTGCTTTTAAATTGGCTTGCAGTGATGAATGATTTGGTTCGTAAACCTTGCAATAAGAACCAGCACTACCCGCGACCAGATATTTGAGGTTGCCGCCATCTTTGTTATTGACCAACGTCAATGCTTTTTTTACTTCATCCAAAGACGGAAGTTCGGTGGTGCCATCATACAGTGCAAGAGTAAGGCCGACGGTCACTTTAATCTGATGACGACCGTTTACAAACAGCCACGCGTCGGAACCATCGGTGCTTGACGCACAAGCCTCAGTCCAGATCTGGAATTTAGAAATCCCACTAACATTTTTCCACGTCATGATAATACCTCGATTTAAATATATGAATGTTGCTTGCATTACACGAATCGTTCGTGAATGAGATGGAGTATAGGTGGGTGGAAATCTGTTGATTCACCAGGATTTAGCCAATGCTGCGCAAAAAAAAGAAACTTATATTCCCTGCCTTCAAATAACCTTTCAGGAAATGAAGCGAAAAGAGTTAACTATGTTTGTTTTTTGCTCAATCTGTGTTCTTACTCAATTTAGAATTTCCTTAAGCACGAGGGGCTTTTCAATTTATTTCATTCTTTGAGGTGGTTTATGGTCAGTGAAGAAAGTGTGCTGGCAGCTTTATCGCTGGTGGAAAAATATGTAATACAGACTGAGGTTACGACCTTTCATAGCCCGCACATTATTATGGCTGCACTTGCTGGCAGCATTGTTTTTACGGTGACGGCAAAAGATTTTAATACCAAAGCACGTCTGGCGTTATTTACCGCGTCTTTTATTGTTGGCGTATTGTCTGCCCATTTTGTTGCCGGGCTGGCATTTGTCCTGCTGCAGGATTTTTTAAAAATTACCGTAGATGTTCC
The DNA here is from genome assembly GCF_030053895.1 of Trabulsiella odontotermitis. Lineage (NCBI taxonomy): Bacteria > Pseudomonadati > Pseudomonadota > Gammaproteobacteria > Enterobacterales > Enterobacteriaceae > Trabulsiella > Trabulsiella odontotermitis. Next base: position 3,900,338 of record NZ_CP125781.1, on the reverse strand, counting down.
CGACACCATCGGCGCGTTAATTGGCTCGGTAGTTTCCGTCCGTCTTTTGAGTTTTTTCTGCGAAAAACCTGAAAAGACAACATCCATTTTTGATCTGCTGAAACGCAAATGAATTATTGAGGTTATTATGCAAAGCTTTAAATTTAGTGAACGAAGTGTGAAAAATCTGCAGGGTGTGCATCCTGATCTGGTGGCTATTTGCCAGAAAGCACTGGATCTGACGCTGATTGATTTTGGTATTACCGAAGGTCTGCGTTCTGTAGAAAAACAGAAAGAGATGGTGAGAACCGGGAAATCCCAGACGATGAACAGCCGTCATCTGACCGGTCATGCGATTGATGTTTTCGCTTACCCCACACCAGCGGGTTCATGGGATTTCGCCGATTACGAGCTTATCTCCAACGCTTTTAAGCAGGCGGCGAAAAGCCTCGGTCACACCATCGAATGGGGCGGTGACTGGAAAACGCTGAAAGATGGCCCACATTTTCAGTTAACCTGGAACGAATACCCTGCCTGACCGCTGTGATCGCCTCTCTCTCGCCATGAGAAAGAGGCGACCTGTCTTTTCCTTCCCCGCATTTCCAGCACGAATACCCGTAAAGTTTTTCCTTCTCAGGCCGAAAATACCGTCATCTGTCGAAAGGAAAGAGAAAAACATGTTAAACCGTATCAGGATTGTCACCAGTCTCGTGCTGGTGCTTATGTTATTTGGACTTTTGCAATTGACGTCGGGCGGGTTGTTCTTTAACGCGCTCAAGCACGACAAAGAGAACTTCACTGTATTGCAGACCATTCGCCAGCAGCAGTCTACGCTGAACGCCAGCTGGGTGGCACTGCTGCAGACCCGTAACACGCTGAACCGCGCGGGTATCCGTTACATGATGGATCAGAGCAATATCGGCAGCGGTGCGACCGTGGCTGATTTGATGCAGATCGCGTCGAAATCGCTGGTGGAAGCAGAGAAACGTTGGGCTGAATATGAGGCGCTGCCGCGTGACCCGCGTCAAAGTGAAGCCGCTGCGCTGGAAATCAAACGTAATTATGATATTTACCACGGCGCGCTGGCGGAGCTGATCCAGCTGTTGGGTGCAGGCAAAATTAACGAGTTCTTCGATCAGCCGACGCAAGGTTACCAGGACGGCTTTGAGAAACAGTACGTCAACTACCTGGCACAGAACGATCATCTGTATGAAATCGCGGTTAGCGATAGCAGCAATTCCTATTCACAGGCGATCTGGGTGCTGATTAGCGTGCTGATCGTCGTGATGGCGGTGATCGTTGTGGTCTGGCTGGGCATCCATAAAACACTGCTTGGCCCGCTGAACCGTCTGATTGGCAGCATTCGTCATATCGCCAGCGGCGATCTGGTGAAACGCATCGACGTGGAAGGCACTAACGAAATGGGGCAACTGGCGGATTCTCTGCGTCATATGCAGGGTGAGCTGGTGCGCACCGTCGGTGAAGTGCGTAACGGCGCGGATGCGATTTACAGCGGCGCCAGTGAAATTTCCATGGGTAACAACGATCTCTCTTCACGTACGGAAGAGCAAGCCGCGTCTCTGGAAGAGACCGCCGCGAGTATGGAACAACTGACGGCGACCGTGAAGCAGAACGCCGAAAATGCCCGTCAGGCCAGCAATCTGGCGCTGAGCGCGTCCGAAACGGCGCAGAAAGGCGGTAAAGTGGTGGATAACGTGGTGCAGACCATGCGTGACATCGCTGGCAGCTCGCAGAAAATCGCCGACATCATCAGCGTCATCGACGGCATCGCCTTCCAGACCAACATTCTGGCGCTGAACGCCGCGGTGGAAGCGGCACGCGCTGGCGAACAGGGCCGCGGGTTTGCGGTGGTGGCTGGTGAAGTCCGTAACCTCGCGCAGCGCAGTGCCCAGGCGGCGCGTGAGATTAAGAGCCTGATTGAAGATTCCGTCAGCCGTGTGGACGTTGGTTCTACACTGGTGGAAAGCGCAGGTGAAACCATGGATGAGATCGTCAATGCGGTGACCCGCGTGACCGATATCATGGGCGAAATCGCTTCGGCGTCCGACGAGCAGAGCCGTGGCATTGACCAGGTCGGCCTGGCCGTGGCCGAGATGGATCGCGTGACGCAGCAGAACGCCTCGCTGGTGGAAGAATCCGCCGCCGCCGCTGCCGCGCTGGAAGAGCAGGCAAGCCGCCTGACGCAGGCCGTCGCGGTGTTTCGCATCCAGCAGCAACAGGCGAAACAGACGACCCCGACAAAATCGCTTCCGGCACCGGCTCAACTGAAAAAAGTGGCCGTAACGGACAGCGGCGACAGCTGGGAATCCTTCTGATTGACTGACTGAACCCCGGCAGCATTTGCCCGCCGGGGTTACAACGTACGGCGCATGGCGCATCGCGATTCTCGCGGTATGCCATGCGCCGTTTCTGTTTCACGTTTTGCCGCCAGCCCGGGCGCCAACCTGGCATCATCGACAATTTCAAAACCCAGTTGCGCGTAGAACGGCGCATTCCACGGCACTTCGCGAAATGTGGTCAGCGTTAACGCCGGATAGCCCGCTTCACGGGCGTGGTCGCAAATAAAATGCAGAAAGCGACGACCAATACCTTTTCCCTGCCATGCCTGATGCAGTGAGAATTCAGCGATATACAGCGCGTCATCCAGCGGCTCCAGCAGTAAAAAACCGATCGGCTGTTGATCATGAACCGCAACCCAGCTTTGACCGCGCTCTGCATACTGGTGATGCGTCGCCGCGTTCACAATATCGTCCTGCGCCAGCCAGGCCAGTGACGGAATAGTTAAGAACGTCTGTCCCGCCGATCGTTCAATCGCGGGAAGCGCGGGGACATCGTTGTTTTGCGTCCGGCGAAACAGTATCGCGTCCGGAAAGGTGTTAGATTTCATCGCGTAGTCTGTCCATGTTGAATAAGGAGAATTCTATGCCAATTACCGTCGTCCCGGCGACCCGTTATAGCTGCGAACAGCTTGCCGCCATGCTTGGCGACTGTTTCGAAGGCTACAGTATCCCGGTCTCGTTGCCGGTGCCGGTGTTTGCGCAGCGCTTTGGCGCGGAAGGGCTCAGCCTGGTGGATTCCTGTGTCTGGATGGACGGCGATAACCCTGTTGCCGTGGCGATTATCACCCGGCGCGGGGCGTCGTCCCGTCTGGCGGCATTTGCTATTCGTCCGGCGTATCGCGGCAAGGGGCTCGGCAAAAAACTGCTGGCGCCATTGATGGCGGCGCTGGGAAATGAGGGTGTGGAGGATATGTGGCTGGAGGTGATCAGCGACAACCAGCCCGGCGTGGCGCTATATAAATCGCTCGGTTTTACCCTCACGCAGGGAGTGTTTGGTTATCAGGGCATGCAGCCGGGGCAGGTGACCGCACGGTCATTACAGGAGACCGCGGTGATGCCGCTGGTACGTACGCTGATGTCGGCGTCGACAGAAAGATTGCCGTGGCTGATGGATCCGACAACGTTTATCACGCTGCCGTGCCGCGCGTTTGTCCATCAACAGGCGTATGCGGTGGTGTCGTTTCTGGCGAACAAACCGCAGTTGCGGATGCTTTATGTCGCCCCGGAATGGCGCCAGCGCGGGCAGGGGCGCGAGATGTTGCGGGCGCTGAATCAACAATTCCCGGCGCTGGCGACAGTGGTGTCGGTGCCCGAGTCGTTTGCCACGCTGTTTGCCTCAGCAGGGTATATGACGATGCCGGTAAGCCAGTATGAAATGCGGGCGGTGCTGAGATAAGAAAGAGGAGCTATTGCTCCCCTCGTATTACCCTTCGGTTTTCACCACTTTAATTTCCACCATGCCAATACCCAGCTTGCGCGGCGAATGGCCGAGGATATTGCCCTCGTTGGTGGCTTGCGGATCCGGCGGCACAATTTGCAGCAGATTGCTGCGCGACGGGTTCTCGAAGTGCAATGTGGTGGTAGTGAGTGTGTTGCTGAGTGTGAGTAACTGCTCGCTATCACCGACGCGCACCGGAATCGGTTTGTTGGCGTTCGGGCCAAAGGCTTTGGCGGTGATCACCAGGTCGAATTTTTCCGGCAGCGGTGCGTTGTATTCAATTTTCACATCGTCGCCAAGCTGCGCATTAGACCAGCGGCCCCACAGTTCCGGGCGCGAAATGCCGCTGAATTGCTTAACCTCTTCCGGGGCGCCCGCGACGTTGAAGATAAAGCTATCGGCTTTATAGCGAATGTTGTCATCGACAATTTTCAGGGTATCGACGTTGCCTTTGTAGCGCGTCATGTCGATAACCGTATCTTTAAAGGCGGTTTTGCCTTTCCACTGCGCTTTATCGACGTGCTGGACTTTCTGCTCGCCGCCCAGTTGCCCCTGTGAGACACACCAGTCAGTGGAAAGCGCCATTTCCGGTGCCCACAGCTGGCCCATCTTGTAGCAGCGATCGATCCAGACGAAATTATCGCGCGGAGCGAAATCTGCCAGTTGATAGCGCAGGGGGGCGGAATATTCGCTTTCCGGCAGCGGCTCAACGCGGGAATCGGAGACGCGCAGCAGCAGTGGCAGGCGGAAATGGGTCCCAGAGAAGGCGATCATGCCTTTGTCCGCATCCACAGTGAAGTCTTTCATCTCTTTCGGGAAATTCCACAGGCGAATGATGTCCGGCTTCCACGCCAGCACTTTCTCTTTCATGTTGAGGAACACTTCAGACAGCGACTGGCCGGACAGGCTGCTGCGCCCGAGGCCGATAAAGTTATCGCCACCGAGGATATCCAGCACCGTTGCGCCGTTATCCATCGTGCTGCGCTTAATGCCTACCACTTCCTGCTGCGGCTGGTCGCCGCGAATGACGAAGAACAGGTTATTGCGATCCTGTTTGTTGAGCTGATCCCAGGCGGTATTTTTCATCGCCAGATGATCCGATGAAACCACAATCACCGTGTTTTTGAAGTAAGGCGACGCTTTGATCTTGCTGATCAGCGCGGCGATGTGCTCCTGGCTACAACTGACGGCGCTGAATGACTGATTGGCTTTGCCATTGATGTCATAGCGCTTGCGCTGGCAGGTGCGCGAAATAAAACCGTCCGGGTGGTGAGTATCAACCGTCAGCGCGAACAGCGAGAAACGCTTGCCCGCACGGGAGAGTTCCTCGAATTTCTTCCAGGTTTCGTCCAGCACGGTGTCGTCGTAATAACCCCAGTCGTTGCGATAGTTCGGGTCATCGACCACCGTTTTCAGCTCTTCCGCGCCGTACAGGTTGTCAAAACCGTGGGATTTGAGAAACACGTCTTTACCGGCAAAGCGCAGGTTAGCGCCCTGCACAAAATAGTTTTCATAACCGGAATTTTTCAGGATATCGCCAAGGCAGATATTCTGCGGGAAAAAGCTGGAGACGGAAGCCGAGGCGTTGCCCTCAAATGGCGCAAACAGCGGAATGCCGCACTGCGACGCGACCATGCCAGCGATGGTGTAATCGGTGCCCGGTAGCTGGGTAGTATGGCTAAAATCAATGCTGCCGTCTTTTTGCTTATTCAGCTCCGGTGCCAGATCCGGGAACGCGACGTTGTCGAAATAGGTGCGCTCAAGGCTTTCCCCGTAGATGTACACCAGGTTCAGCTTCGGATTGGGGATCGTTTTCGACGGCTCTTTGTAGTACGCAGCAAAATCCGGGTCGCCGTCGCGGGACTGCGATTTCACCAGTTCACTGAGCTGATGAAACGCCGGGCTGGCATCAACGGAAGCCAGCGCCAGCAGCAGCGCCACCAGGCTGTAACCAAAATGGTGAGGGAGATGTCGGCGGCGTAAAATCCAGCCCAGTGCGCCGAAAACCAGCACCAGCGCCACAATCAGCCCGGCACCCGGAAGGATATATTTGCTGATGCCTGCGCCAGTCAGACTGTTGGTGAGGGTATAAAGCACGGCGTCGTTAATGCCGTCGCCGGTAAAATAATCACTGGCATATAGCGTGATATTGAGTACGACGAACAGGCCGAGCACGGTCAGGGTGGCGGCAAACCACCAGCGGTTACGTCCCGCTTTCCAGGCATAAATGACCACGGAGGCAAGAAAAAGAGCGATGGATAGCAACTCTGACACAACGCACCCTCAATAGCGCCAGCCGCACGCTGGCCAATCAGCACAATTTTCCGAGCCACACTTTAATTGTACCGTCACCTTAGTGCAATTTTACTGTCATCGAATTGTGCTGTGGTTCAGAATTGGTTTAGAAAAGGACTTTTTTGATCGGGCTCACACCCGATATGGTGGGGAAAGGAAAGGCGCGTCCGAACGCGGTCAGGCTCAGACGCGAGGTTTTTAATACTCTTTACCGGTGACGCGCGGGCGGAAGCTCGACCAGTCGAAAGTGACGAACAGACTGTTGCCGAGGCGCATGCGGTCCATCACGCGCTCGCCTAACAGGCGGGTCATTTCCTGCGAATTATGGTTGCTCAGCATGCCGGTAGGGCGTTTAGAGGAAGAGCGACGATCAACGATCTGATTGATGATCACCTGCTCATAACGGGATTCGTTCTGCATGCCTATCTCGTCGATCACCAGCAGATCCACATTGCTGAGATCGCTCAGCAACTGCTCTTCGCTGACGTCGCGATTGCCAAAAGTGCCTTTCATGGCGGACATAATATCGGCCACGGTGATGATCAGCACCGATTTGCCCCGCAGCAGCAGTTCGTTGCAGATGGCGGCCGCAAGATGGTTTTTGCCGGTGCCGGGTTTGCCGGAAAAGATAAAGCTGGAGATGCTGTCGTTAAATTCTTCGACGTACTGGCGCGCCATATTGAGCGCATCCAGTTGTCCCTGACATTCCACGGTGTAGTTATCAAAGGAGCAGTTTTGATGCAGCGGGCGAATACCCGAGCGGTTAAAGGTGCGCTGCATTTTCATCGCCCGGTTTTCACGCGCGATGGCTGCCGAGCGAATTTCCCCCTGCGCTTTTTGCCAGGCGAGCAACTCTTCCCCGGTTTTAAACGCGGGTTCGATATGCGCTGGCATCACCTTTTGCAGGCGTTTCATTAAATCGCCAAGGTTTTTCATTTTGCTCCCCTGAATCCAAACGGAATCGATTTATCCGGCTCTGACATCATGCTGTTATCGCGGGGCGGTTGTCCACCACTGCTGGCGCGGCCTGTCTGAATGCTGCGGGCCAGTTTTTGCTGCCATTGTACGTGGTGAAACACTTTTCCTTCCGCCTGCCAGTACGTGATAAACGACGCCAGCTCTTCCGGCGTTGCCGGGGCGTTCAGCGCAATACCCCACAGCGCGGCAAGACGCGGAAAATCCTCATCAGGACGCCAGTCGGGATACATAGCGAATTTGCCCATCGGCACGGCAACCGGCCCGGACGCCGGTTCGGCAAACAGTTGCGCATCGAGCGTGACATCGCTACCGGGGCGCGACAGCTTTTCTTCCAGCGCCAGCAATTGCGCCAGACGCTCAGGTGTCAGCGCGTAAAATGCGGGGGCGTTATTGGCGAAAACCGCCACAGCGCCGCCTTCAGCCTGTGCCAGTATCGTGGCGTGATTATCCACTAAGGCGTCAATACCGATGACCTCGGAAGTCAAAATACGAGAAGTCATATCACCATCTCAACACAGAAAGATAACGGAGAAGACGCGGAGAGTCCGCAACCGAATATTGGCACATAGTAGCACAGAGAGGAGGGGAACCGGCACACCCTCTCTGTGCGAGAGGGTGTCGGGAATAACATCAGGCGATGATATTCAGGGTCACATCAATATTGTTGCGGGTGGCGTTGGAGTACGGGCAAACGATATGCGCGGCATCCACCAGTTTCTTCGCCTCGGCTTCGTCCATGCCAGGCAGATGAATGTTCAGTTTGGCTTCAATACCAAAACCGGTTGGCAGCGGTCCGATACCCACTTCGCCTTCAATGAACGCGTCTTTTGGCATAGAGATTTTGTCGCGCCCGGCAACGAATTTCATCGCCCCGAGGAAACAGGCGGAATAACCCGCGGCAAACAATTGTTCCGGGTTGGTGACGTCGCCGCCTGCGCCGCCCATTTCTTTCGGCACACCCAGCTTCACGTCTAACACGCCGTCAGAGGAGACAGCACGACCATCACGCCCTCCGGTGGCTTTAGCTTTGGCGGTGTAGACCACTTTTTCTAATGACATAACAGGTTCCTCATTGCATGTTGAACAGAAAATCGATCCCATTTTTATGGATTGTTAACATGTAATGATAGTCCCTGTGTGGGATGCTGCCGCCCGTCAGACGCGCGGACGTTTCCGATAAAGCCATAACCCAGGCACGGAAAGCCCGATGGACAGGGCGCCGACGATGGATGAGGCTTTCAGAAAATTACTGATTAAAAGTTCCATTAACTCAGGCGAATAGCCAAAGTGGCTGATTTTCACCGCCGACACCATTGCGGTATACGCCGAAATACCGGGGAACATCGGGATCACGGCGGCGACGGTGAATATTTTGGGGTGCGCAAGATACCAGCGGGACCACTGAATACCGATGCTGCCGACCAGCATCGAGGAAACAAACGTGGACCATTCGATGTTAAACCCGGCGGTCATCATTACCATGCGCGAACTATGACCAATCGCCCCCAGCAGTGCACACCAGGGTAGTGCGCGTTGCGGTACGTTGAATACCAGGGCAAAGCCCACGGCAGGGATCGCCGACAGCACAATGTCCTGTGTCAGCGCGAGCAGAAAATCAATTACGCCCATCCCGGAAGCCCCCATAACGTCATCGACATCACCACGCCAATACAGGTCGCTAGCGTCAGCAGGCTGGCAATCGCCCAGCGCGCCAGACCGGTATTGATATGCCCTTTAAACATATCGGCCACCGCGTTAATCAGCGGAAACCCGGGGACGAGCAGCAACACGCTCGCCGCCATTGCAATGGTTGGCGTATGCGCAAAAATCGGCAGCCGCAACAGCAACCCCGAGACGGTGGTGGCGACAAAAGCAGTAATACAGAAGCTGATTTGCGGATGGATGGCGTGTTTGGTCAGCAGTCTACGGGCGTACATCGCGACGGTGCTGGCGAAGAACGTAATCACCGCGCCATCCCAGCCGCCGTTGTTCAGTTTACAGAAACAGGCGCAGGAGAGACCTACCATTAACACCACCAGCCAGCCGGGATAGCGCAGCGGTCGAATATTCGCAAAGCGCTTTTCAACGTCTTTATAGTCCAGCAGGTTATGCTCAGCCATGATGACGATGTGCTGCACCTCGGTGACGATGTGCATGTTAATGCCACGATCGGTATTTTTGCGGGTGGAGGTCAGACAGTGCCCGTCTTTGATCGTGGCAAGGACGATGGCATTCGCGGAAATCGCGCTTTCCACACTGTCCATTCCAAGCGCCAGCCCCAGACGGGTGGATAGTTCTTCGACCAGCGCGCTTTCCGCGCCGTGCTGCAGTAAAAAAAGGCCGCACTGGATACACAAGCGCGTGACCTGTCGCTGTTCATCTTGCTCAACTTCCATGAATCACTCTGCCGTCAGGCGCGCAGGGGAGTCGCGCGCAATGGAATACTTTTACCTGAAGCGCCGCGGAGGAGCTTCGGGTTAAGATCAAACAATGTGCGAAAAATGCGATTTTCGCCAGATGGAACGCCTCTCATCCGCATTAATCTCATCTCTTACGCTTTCCACTAATATATATCGGCTGAGAATTAACTGACAAATGAGGATATTTAATTTTGCTAATTATTCTTTTTATATTTTCTAATCTGTACACGATTAATTTTTTATCCCTGATGTGAGATAGTGCCTGGGCGATTCTCTCAGAGATTCAGCCATTATTTTATTTATTCACTAAATAAATGATTCATTGCATGTGATGTGCAATGTGTTGTTCTTCTTTTCTGGTTATATGTCCTTAATGTTTCAAATAATTTGCGGGAGGCGGAGATTTTATGCGAGCGGGATGCTGCAATTACGGAATTATCATTAGTAAATCACCGGTCGTTCAGGTGGGGCTGCACGGCATTATTCGTGACAGCTTACCTGACTACGAAATGACGTACTGTGGCTCACATGAAGAGCTGACGCTGCTGCAACTGCGGCGCGCCATGCTGGTAGTGGTTGAGCTGACAGGGGAAAGCCATCAGGCGCGTAGCCTTTGTGCGCAATATTATTCGCTGATTTCCCAGTACCGGGACATTCACTGGGTTTTCCTGGTGTCGCGCGCCTGCTACCCCTTCGCGGTGGAATATCTGCTGCGCCCGGAGAGCACGCTGCTGTCCGATGCGGAGCCGGTGGAACAATTGGCGCGAGTCTTTCGTAGCGGGCTGGCCTCGGCGGAAAGGATCAGCCAGACGCTGCTCTGCCCTGCGGAAACAGACGATTACGACGATGACGAGCAGGATGTCCTGACAATTTCCGAGCGCAAGGTGTTGCGTCTGCTGGCAAAGGGATGGTGCATCAACCAAATCGCCTCTTTGTTGAAGAAAAGCAACAAAACCATCAGCGCGCAGAAAAATAGCGCCATGCGCCGTCTGGCTTTGCGCAGCAATGCGGAAATGTACGCATGGATTAACAGCTCACGAGGAATGAAAGAGCTGAATTTATTCGCTGTTTATGGAGAACAGGAAGAATGGAAAACGATGCACACAAGCGACATGTCGCTATCGTAGAACGCTGTACATTGACCGAAGCGGGTCTTTGCCATTTATTCCACCAGTCATCCGATGGCCGCTACATTATCCATCTTTTTCGCCATGTTCAGGCGCTCAACGCGGCAATGGCCCGGCAACCCTTCTGGGCCGTCATTTACTCGCTCTCAGGCGGGCGAGAACTGCGTCAGGAAAGCTTGCTGTGCCTGAATGCCGTCTCACAGTCGCACCCGGAGACGAAACGCATTGTGCTGACCAACAATGCCGATGAGGCGCTATTGATCCGCCACTTGTCTCCCTCAGGGTTGCACGGCATTTTGAGCAAATCAGAGTCGGTCGCCTCGTTAAGCGAACGGCTGCTGGCGCTGCTCAATGGCACGCGTCAGGAGAGCGACGATGACATTAACCAATGGGTCATGAGTCACAATGGCTGTCTGAGCCCGACGGAGCTCGCCATTCTGCGCTACATGACGTACGGCTATTCGATGCCGGAAATCGCCACACAGCTGGCGCGTAATATCAAAACGATACGCGCGCATAAGTTTAATGCGATGGCAAAGCTGGGGGTGAATTCTGATATGGGGTTATTGAGCGCGGCCGATATCATCATGCATTTACCCGCCAGTAAGGTGAAGGGTCAACCCGGTCTGGCGGCTAAACTTTAACGGTCTGTCAGTTTACAGGCAGACGTCAATCCAGGTCGCGTGTGTCAGTTCCGCCATGCGCTCTGGCGAAATCCGCACCGCGCTGTGGATCCCGCCCGCTGCGGGCAGCACTTCCTGGTACTGTCTGAGCGACACATCACAATAGACCGCGAGCGGTGTTTCCAGCCCAAAAGGGCAGACACCGCCTACCGGATGTCCGGTGCTGGTGACGACTTCGTCACTGCTCAGCATGCGGGCCTTCGCGCCAAAAGTGGATTTCAGTTTTTTGTTATCCAGCCGGGCATCCCCTTTTGCCACCACCAGGATCACCTGATTTTTTACTTTCAGGGAAAGCGTTTTGGCAATCTGGCCGGGCGCGACATTATGGGCGGCTGCCGCGAGAGCGACAGTGGCGGTACTTTGGTTGAGCTCTATAATTTCAATTTCGGGGGCGTGTTCAGCGAAAAATTGCCTTACGGACTGCAAACTCACGTTTTTATCTCCACAAAAAGGATATCGCAAATCTGGCACAAGCGGATAGTCGCTGTAAATATCCGGCGTAATAATTCGACAACATGCCGATTTCTCGATCCTCTTCACAATCACTGCAACCGGTTACAGTAACCGGTTGCAGTCAGCGCCGCGGCGATTAATACTCATTTTGTAACTTCCTCTGTCATCACATAATTAGAGCCGTGTATGAAACGTAACCTACTGAGCATTACCGCCGGATTATCCGGCGTGCCAGGCAGTTCACCGCATGGCAATAAACTCTTAATCGCTGTGCTACTGCCTATGGCCTGTCAGGAGAGCTGCTATGTCTGCTAACCATGCTGCGTTTAATCTGATATTCCGGTTTGTTGAAAATTACGTCAGTCCCATCGCCGGTCGTATTTCGTCCCAGCGCCATGTCATGGCGATCCGTGACGGCTTTATTTCCGCGATGCCATTTATGATTGTGGGTTCCTTCCTGTTGGTCTTTGCCTATCCGCCATTTTCCCCGGACACCACCTGGGGTTTTGCCCGTGCATGGCTGGATCTGGCGAAAGAGTATGAAGGGCGAATTCTCACGCCGTTTGATATGACGATGGGGATCATGTCCATTTATATTTGTGCTGCTATCGCTTACAACCTCGGCAAGCACTACGAAAAAACGCATCAACTCGACCCCTTCATGTGCGCCATGCTGTCAATCATGGCGTTTCTGCTGGTGGCCGCGCCGAAAACCAACGGCACGCTGCCGGTAGACAGCCTGGGCGGGACGGGGATCTTCACCGCCATTCTGGTGGCGTTGTATTGTGTGGAAATGATGCGCTTCCTGCGCGTGCGCAATATCGGCATTCGTCTGCCGGACCAGGTGCCGCCGATGATCAAAAACTCCTTTGATTTGCTGATTCCGGTGCTGGTCGTCGTGGTAACACTGTATCCGTTGAGCCTGCTGATTCAAAGCCAGTTTGGCATGCTGATCCCACAGGCCATTATGGCTATCTTTAAACCCCTGGTGGCGGCGGCTGATTCGCTGCCAGCGATTTTACTGGCGGTACTGATTGGTCACTTGTTGTGGTTTGCTGGCATTCACGGGGCGGCGATTGTCTCCGGTATGCTGCAAATGTTCTGGCTTACCAACCTGGGTATGAACCAGACCGCGCTGGCGCAGGGCGCGCCACTGCCACACATCTTCATGGAAGCCTTCTGGACGTTCTTTATTGTGGTCGGCGGTTCCGGCGCGACGATGGGGTTGGTGATTTGTTATCTGCGCAGTCGTTCAGTGCATTTGCGATCCATTGGCCGTCTGAGCGTGGTGCCCAGTATTTTCAATATCAACGAACCGGTCATTTTCGGTACGCCAATCGTCATGAACCCGGTGTTTTTTATTCCGTTTCTGTTAGCGCCAATGATCAACGCCATCATCGCCTGGGCTGCGATGAAACTGGATCTGATTGGCCGGGTGATTTCCGTGGTGCCCTGGACGGCACCGGCGCCTATTGGCGGGGCGTGGGCGTTAGGCTGGGATTTCCGTGCGGCGATCCTGGTGGTGATTCTGGCCTGCGTATCCGCGGTTATCTATTACCCGTTCTTTAAGGTTTATGAGAAACAACTGCTGGCGCAAGAAGATGCCGAAGCACAGCGTGCGGCAGAAGAGAACGAACAGGCGGCATAAACAAGATGCCCGGCGGCGATGGCTGCCGGGTGTTTGGTTATTTCAGCGTACAGTCACCGCACTGCTGGACATCCGGCAGGCGGTAACGCTGGCAACAGGTGCGGCGAACCAGTAAACCGTCGCGTGGCACCACGGTGCGCCAGAGCGGATTATCCTGCCCATCGGAAAGCTGCTTTTCAAAGAAGCAGCGATGGCGCAGCGTATCAAGCAGTTCATCACCTAACAGCGTTTTCATTTCTCCCAGATACCAGTGGATCAGGTAACCGGTATTGCTCCAGATAAGCTTCGCATTGATCTCACCGGTCGCTGCCAGCGCATCGACGACGGGCATCAGCGCGCGCGTGATCAGCGTTTCCATGCGATCGGCAGGCGATAGCTGGCTGGTAAAACGATCATGGTGAACGTCAATCCAGAAACAGGCCGCGCGGCCGGTCTCATGAAATTCGACATGGAAATGTTCCGGGGAGAGCGCGATGGTCTGCGCTTCGGTTAACAGCGCCAGCATCAGCGGCGGCACCAGCAGGCCGATGTACCACTGCGCCCAGAGCGAAATCAGCGGTTTGTTTTCGCGGGTCAGCGTCGGCTGATTACGGTAAATATGGTCAGAATAGATCGCCAGCAGGGAGCTTAGTTCGCCGGGGCGAGTCCACTGCGCCAGGGTTTTCGCCTGATGCGGCGGTGTTTCATCAAGACGAACAAAATCCAGCAAATGCGGGCGCAGTTCAGCGATTTTTTCCCGCACCGACGCCGCCAGCGCGCTTTCCGGTGAAGGAAGCGGGGTTCGCCAGATGATGTCGGCTGCCAGTGTCGCGGAACGAAATGCCATAGGATTGCTGGATACAAATCTAAATGATAATGATTGCCAATCCTAGCTATAGATAAATACAATCGCAAGGCTTTTATCGCCAGCGCGGCTTTTATCGCCAGCGCGTGACGGGGAGGGCGTCACGCGGGGGTGAACTGCTCACTGGTGAGGATATTGTTGCGACCCAAATGCTTGGCTTCGTAAAGCGCCCGGTCGGCATTTTCCAGCGCGAGATTAATGTTATTGGCAATCAGCGGCGCGATGCCAATGCTGATCGTCACATTGGTCGCCACGCTCTCGTTGAACATATGCGGGATTTTCAAATCGTACACTTGCTGGCGGATCCGCTCGGCGGTACGCATCGCGCTCTGGGCGTCGCTTTGCGGCAGCAGCACCATAAACTCTTCTCCCCCGTAACGGGCGACGATATCCCGCGAGCGCACGGCGTTGCGAATCGCCGCAGAAACGCGGATCAGGGCTTTATCGCCCATCATATGGCCATAGTGATCGTTATAAGCTTTGAAATGATCGATATCGAGCAGCATCACGTAGTGATCTTCCGTGTTCTGCGCCAGTTGCTCGTCCAGACGGTGTTGTAGCCCGCGGCGGTTGTACAGGCCGGTCAGCGGATCGAGCATGCTGAGATCATTCAGCGTTTCTCGTTCTGCAATAAGCTGATACATCAGTTGCTGGGCAAACTTATCGTAACGTTTCTGAATGACGTAATGGATGGAGACGCCCACCAGTGGCAGCACAAAACAATAAAGCATGCGGATCCACTGCTCGCCATGGCTGACGACCAGACATGTGATTACCACCGGCAATGAATTCAGCGTAAACGCTCTGATGTTATTAGAAAAAGAAATGGTTCCAATAAAAAGAATCGTTAATAACGCGATAATCACATAACTCGTATTATTCGCCGGCAGCTCGAGAGTTTTTACCCCCACATGCCATGCCCACAAACAACCTGCTGCTAAAGATATGCATAAAAGGTTTATTTTCTTTTGTGGAAAACGCCAGTGCCATAACAATATCAGGCTACTGCCCACCGCGATCGTCGCCACCGGCAGGATGCTGCTATACACGCTGTAGAGCGGGCTCAGCAGAGAAAAGAATGCTGAAAATAAATTAAGAAATAAAAATAACCGCAAAGAGAGCCGATATTTTTTGCTGCGCAGAGATTGCCAGGCGTGTGCTGTCATAGAATATATCGTTAGTAATCTGAATATTAAAAAAACCACGGCGCCAAAGATGAAGAAAGCCACCATGCAAATAAGAGGCATGGCAAAACATTAGAGAATCGAATGTATTTATGTCAGGTGCACAATTTATCACCTTCCTGGAGAACTGTCATTACTGCTTACGTAAAGTTAAGCGGCATTGCATCTCAAAGCGATAAATGATAAAAATTATCATATGCTATTGGTTATCATTATCGATGTGAGAGGCAAAACCATGTTGCAGCGCGCATTAGGAAGTGGTTGGGGCATGTTGATCCCGGGAGGCATCATTGCCGCACTCGGGTTTGCGGATCTTTCTGCGGAGACCTGGCGTGGGCTTATCGTCGTGGGGTTACTGCTGGCATCATTGATGATCTGGCACCACAAGCTGCGCCATTACGTTCTGCTGCCGTCATGCGTCGCGCTGATCGGCGGAATGATGCTGATCATGCTGAATATGAAACTGCTGGGATAAAGCATAAGAAAGGAAAAGCAGGAGATAAGATAATTGGTGCGAGGGGGGGGACTTGAACCCCCACGTCCGTAAGAACACTAACACCTGAAGCTAGCGCGTCTACCAATTCCGCCACCTTCGCACAGTCATCTTATTTTGTATATCGCCTCGTTGGTGCGAGGGGGGGGACTTGAACCCCCACGTCCGTAAGGACACTAACACCTGAAGCTAGCGCGTCTACCAATTCCGCCACCTTCGCACAGTGCGAGCGATATTTGCGTGGATTATGGTGCGAGGGGGGGGACTTGAACCCCCACGTCCGAAAGGACACTAACACCTGAAGCTAGCGCGTCTACCAATTCCGCCACCTTCGCATACCATCGACTCTATGAAAGAATCGTTACCACGGAGGCGCATTCTAGTGGTTTTCCGCTATTCGTCAATAGTTAATTGTGGGGGTTTTGCCGATCGCTGCAAAAATGGGCGATCGGCCCCGTGACGTTGAAATCTTACTTTTTCGCCTGACGCGTCATGATGGCGCGGTAAACTTTGAAACGCCCGGTCTGGGCAATCACCTCATGAAAACCAAAGGTTTCATCCAGCACGTTCGGGTAGGGCAGAAAGGCGTTAGCGACAATGCGCAGCTCGCCGCCGCTATTCAGATGACGCACCGCGCCGCGAATCAGCGTTTGCGCGGCGTCAAGGCTGGTCTGCAGGCCATCGTGGAACGGCGGGTTGGAGATGATCATATCAAAGCGACCATTCACCTCAGAGAAGACGTTGCTGGCAAACACGTCGCCTTCAATGCCGTTCGCGCTCAGGGTCGCTTTACTGGCTTCCACTGCTGGTGCGCTGACATCGCACAATGTTAAGCGCACTTTCGGCGAGTGGCTGGCGAGTGCTGCGGCCAGCACACCGGCGCCACAGCCGATATCCAGCACTTTGCCTTTGGTATGAGGCGTCAGCGTGGAGAGCAGCAACTGGCTGCCGACGTCGAGACCATCGCGGCTGAAAACGCCCGGCAGGGTTTTAATCGTCAGATTATCGAGGTGATATTCTCTCCAGAAAGCGTTAGCGTCGAACGCAGGCTGGGTGTCGAGGCGACCGTGATACAAACCACAGCGGCGCGCGCTGTCGATTTTAGCGAGCGGTGCGAATTCGGCCAGCATCTGCTCGGCACTGCGTACACCGCTGCGGTTTTCGCCGACCACGAAAATATCGGTGCCCACTGGCAACAGCGACAGCAGGTTCATCAGCTGGAATTGCGCTTCGGGCTTGTTTTTTGGCCAGTAATAGACGAGCGTATCGCAATCCGCCACATCGGTCGCGTCCGCCACCAGGCTAAAGCGAACGTCATCGCCCATCTGGCGGTTCAGCACCTGCCAGTGGTGAAACTGCTGGGTATGCGCGCGGCTGGCGGCGGTCTCAAGGCGAGCGGGGAGATCGTCCTGCAGATCACCGGCAAACAGAATACGGCGTGGTTCGAAATCATCACTGTGACGCAGCAAGACTTCACTTGCCGGGGTAAAAGCAGACATGGCTAAATCCTCAATTAACGACGGCGGCGATTATAGTGGTTTGTTGGCGCAAGTTCGACGAATTTGCTATATTTCGGCGCCTGACAGACAGGAGAATGGCGTGATGACATCCCGACGAGACTGGCAATTACAGCAACTGGGTATCACTCAGTGGTCGCTGCGTCGTCCGGGCGCATTGCAGGGGGAGATTGCGATAGCAATTCCACCGCATGTGCGGCTGGTGATGGTGGCTGAGACGCTGCCCGATCTCGCGGATCCTTTCATCAGCGATGTGCTGCGCGCGTTAATGCTCTCACCGGACCAGGTGTTGCAATTGACGCCGGAGCGCGCCGTGATGCTGCCACAGGGCAGTCGTGCTAACAGCTGGTTGCTGGGAGCGCCCGCCGCCGTTTCGCTGGAGGGGGCGCAGGTATCGACGCCTGCATTCGATGAATTACGGGCCAGTGCGGAAGCGCGCATGGCGCTATGGCAACAAATTTGTGCTCATGAACACGATTTCTTCCCTCAGCACGGCTGATTTGCCCCGCGCGTGGCAGATTGAAAAACGCGCTCACGCCTTTCCGTGGAGCGAAAAAACCTTTGCCAGCAATCAGGGCGACCGTTATTTCAACCTCAAACTGGAAACGGAAAACGAGATAGCGGCATTTGCGATCACTCAGGTCGTGCTGGATGAAGCGACCCTGTTTAATATCGCGGTGGATCCCGCTTACCAGCGCCACGGGCTGGGACGGGCGCTGCTGGAACATCTGATCGACGCGCTGGAAAAACACGGCGTCGTCACGCTGTGGCTGGAGGTTCGTGCGTCTAACGTCGCCGCCATCGCACTCTATGAAAGCTTAGGCTTCAACGAGGCGACCATTCGCAAGAACTATTACCCCACCGCAGAGGGACGCGAAGACGCCATTATTATGGCTCTGCCAATAAGTATGTAAGACACAAGGTGATACGATGAAGTGGGACTGGATTTTCTTTGATGCCGATGAAACGCTGTTTACGTTTGACTCTTTTACCGGCTTACAGCGGATGTTTCTCGACTATAGCGTGACTTTTACCGCCGAAGATTTCCAGGACTACCAGGCCGTCAATAAACCGCTGTGGGTCGATTATCAGAACGGCGCGATCACGTCGCTGCAGTTGCAACACCAGCGCTTTCAGGACTGGTCTGCGCGTCTGAACGTGCCGCCGGGCGATCTCAATGATGCGTTTATGAACGCCATGGCGGAGATTTGCGCACCGCTGCCGGGCGCGGTTTCGCTACTCAATGCCCTGCAGGGCAAGGTGAAAATGGGGATCATCACCAACGGTTTCACCTCGCTGCAGCAAATTCGCCTGGAGCGTACCGGGCTTCGCGATCATTTTGATTTACTGATTATTTCCGAAGAGGTGGGCGTCGCGAAACCGGATCCGCGCATCTTTGATTACGCGCTGGAAAAAGCGGGTCATCCCGACCGTTCGCGGGTGCTGATGGTGGGCGATACCGCCGCGTCAGACATTCTCGGCGGCATCAATTCCGGTCTCGCGACCTGCTGGCTGAATGCGCACCATCGCGAGCAGCCGGAAGGTATCCAGCCGACGTGGACGGTCAGCACCTTAAATGAACTGGAGCAACTCCTGTGTAAACAATGATTGTCTGACCTTCGGTCTTGAGTAAAATAGCCGCATTTTTCGATTCTCGTGCACGGCCTGACGCCGTGCGCTTACACAGAAGACTTTAACTATGACGTTGTCTCCTTATTTGCAAGAGGTGGCGAAACGCCGCACTTTTGCCATCATCTCCCACCCGGATGCCGGTAAAACGACCATCACCGAAAAAGTATTACTGTTCGGACAGGCCATTCAGACGGCCGGTACGGTTAAAGGCCGTGGCTCAAACCAGCATGCGAAGTCCGACTGGATGGAGATGGAAAAACAGCGTGGTATTTCTATCACCACGTCTGTGATGCAGTTTCCGTATCACGACTGCCTGGTCAACCTGCTCGACACCCCGGGGCACGAAGACTTCTCTGAAGATACCTATCGTACGCTGACGGCGGTTGACTGCTGTCTGATGGTCATCGACGCGGCGAAAGGCGTTGAAGACCGGACCCGTAAGCTAATGGAAGTCACCCGTCTGCGCGATACGCCGATCCTGACCTTCATGAACAAACTCGACCGCGACATCCGTGATCCCATGGAACTGCTGGATGAAGTGGAAAACGAGCTGAAGATTGGCTGCGCGCCAATCACCTGGCCTATCGGCTGCGGCAAGCTGTTTAAAGGCGTTTATCATCTCTATAAAGATGAAACCTACCTGTACCAGACCGGTAAAGGCCACACCATTCAGGAAGTGCGTATTGTCAAAGGGCTGAACAACCCGGATCTCGACAGCGCCGTCGGTGACGATCTGGCGCAGCAACTGCGTGATGAACTGGAACTGGTACAGGGTGCGTCTAACGAATTTGACAAAGAGCTGTTTCTTGCCGGGGAAATCACGCCGGTCTTCTTTGGGACTGCGCTGGGTAACTTTGGCGTCGACCATATGCTTGACGGTCTGGTGGAGTGGGCGCCTGCGCCAATGCCGCGTAAAACTGATACCCGTGAAGTGGAAGCCAAAGAAGAGAAATTCACCGGCTTCGTCTTTAAAATTCAGGCCAACATGGACCCGAAACACCGCGACCGCGTGGCGTTTATGCGTGTGGTGTCCGGTAAATACGAAAAGGGCATGAAGCTGCGCCAGGTGCGCATTGGCAAAGACGTGGTGATCTCCGATGCGCTGACCTTTATGGCGGGTGACCGTTCGCACGTTGAAGAGGCGTATCCGGGCGACATCATCGGTCTGCACAACCACGGCACCATTCAGATTGGCGATACCTTCACTCAGGGTGAAATGATGAAGTTCACCGGGATCCCGAACTTCGCGCCGGAGCTGTTCCGCCGTATTCGCCTGAAAGATCCGTTAAAGCAGAAACAACTGCTGAAAGGGCTGGTTCAGTTGTCTGAAGAAGGTGCGGTACAGGTGTTCCGCCCGATTGCCAACAACGATCTGATCGTCGGCGCGGTCGGTGTGCTGCAGTTTGACGTGGTGGTTGCGCGTCTGAAGAGCGAATACAACGTTGAAGCGATTTACGAATCTGTCAACGTGGCGACCGCTCGCTGGGTGGAATCCACCGACGTGAAGAAATTCGAAGAGTTTAAGCGTAAGAACGAAATCCAGCTGGCGCTCGATGGTGGCGACAACCTGACGTACATCGCGCCGACGATGGTCAACCTGAACCTCACGCAGGAGCGTTACCCTGACGTGCAGTTCCGCAAAACACGCGAACATTAATCCTTCCCGCCAGGCACGGCATCCGCCGTGCCTGTTTATTTCCAGTTTTATTAACCTCTTGCGGATTGTTCTTAAATCCCCTCGCATTACGCAATTGTGATCTATATTTAACATTGTGATGACAAATTCACTGGTTTAATACCCTAATCAAATCGTGTTTAGTAGCTTGTTAAACCATCGAATTTTATCATCGCGACATTAACAGCTGACCAGAGGCGCAATTTTTGCGGCTCAGCAATAGCCTTGCTGATTGCGAGCAAACCACAGGACAGGAGCGATCATAATGATAAAACTGAAAAATTCGAAAACTCTGCTGGCAGTGATGCTGGGTACTGCCGTGATGAGCGGTTCCGTGCTGGCTGAATCAACGACCAGCAAAGCGGGATCCGCTGCGGATAACGCAGGGCAAAAAATCGACAGTTCGATGAATAAGGTCGGAAATTTCATGGATGACAGCGCAATCACGGCGAAGGTGAAAGCCGCGCTGGTCGATCATGAATCGATTAAGAGTACCGATATCTCCGTTAAGACTGAGAAGAGCGTCGTCACCCTGAGCGGGTTCGTTGAAAGCCAGTCTCAGGCCGAACAGGCGGTGAGCGTCGCCAAAGGTGTTGAAGGCGTTGCTTCCGTCAGCGACAAACTGCACGTCCGCGACAGCAAATCACAATCGGTGAAAGGCTATGCGGGTGATGCGGCGACCACCAGTGAAATCAAGGCCAAACTGCTGGCTGATGATGTCGTTCCGTCGCGCAAAGTGAAAGTTGAAACCACCGATGGGGTGGTGCAACTGTCCGGGACGGTGGAGTCCCAGGCGCAAAGTGAGCGCGCGGAAAGCATCGCCAAAGCGATCGATGGCGTGAAAAGCGTCAAGAACGATCTCAAAGTGCAGTAATCAGTTCTCAGAATATGCGTCCCGGACAGGTGTGTGGGGCGCATGTACCACAAGAAAGCGATCTACTGTGAGTCGCCTGAGCACTCATAGCCACGTATGACACTTACTATGGTAAAGGAGAATCGTATGTTTCGTTGGGGCATTATCTTCCTGGTTATCGCGTTAATTGCCGCCGCGCTGGGCTTTGGTGGTCTGGCCGGTACAGCGGCAGGTGCGGCAAAAATCGTCTTTATCGTCGGTATCATCCTGTTCCTGGTCAGTCTGTTTATGGGACGCCGGCGTCCATAGCGCACGTTAATCTGTTGTAACAAAAGCCAGTCCTCGTGACTGGCTTTACTGGTTTAAGGCGAGAAAAAACTGCGTTATGGTGAAGGAATAACAACATCAAACAGGAAAGCAGAGTGGGGCAGCGAATTCCCGTAACGCTTGGCACAATTGCGCCATTAACCGTGAAGTCCTTTCAACCGGGGCCACTGGCGCTGGTGTGTGAAGGCGGTGGTCAACGCGGTATTTTTACGGCCGGGGTGCTGGATGAGTTTATGCGCGCTCAGTTTAACCCCTTCAACCTCTACTTTGGCACCTCCGCTGGTGCACAAAACCTTTCCGCTTATTTGTGCAATCAGCCGGGTTACGCCCGCAAGGTGATCACCCGCTATACTACCTCCCGCGAATTTTTTAACCCGATGCGCTTTGTGCGTGGCGGCAATCTTATTGATCTCGACTGGCTGGTGGCCGAGACCGCCAGCAAAATGCCGCTGGCGATGGACTACGCGGCCGGGCAGTTTGAACTTGGCAAAGCATTTTATATGTGCGCCTGCCGCGGCGATGATTACACTGCCAACTATTTTTCCCCGACCAGTAAAACCTGGCTGGATCTGATCCGCGCCTCCAGTGCGATCCCCGGGTTTTACCGCAGCGGCGTACTGCTGGATGGCGTCAGTTATCTGGATGGCGGCATCAGCGATGCCGTCCCGGTGCAGGAAGCCGCACGGCGCGGCGCGAAAACCATCGTTGTGATCCGCACCGTACCGTCGCAAATGTACTACACGCCACAATGGTTCAAACGAATGGAGCGCTGGCTGGGCGACAGCAGCCTGCAACCGCTGGTCAATCTGGTGCAGCAACATGAAACCTCCTATCTCGCCATGCAGAAATTCATTGAGAAGCCGCCGGGTAAGTTGCGGATTTTCGAAATTTATCCGCCGAAACCGCTGAACAGCATGGCGCTGGGAAGCCGCCTTCCGGCGCTGCGCATGGACTACAAAACGGGCCGCTTGTGCGGGCGTTATTTCCTGGCGACAGTCGGCAAACTGCTGGCAGAGCAACCGCCGCTGCACCGCCACAAACCGCGCATTGTGGTTCCTGCGCCGGTGGCGAATGAAGCACTGACTGTTCCGCCGTTGCTGGACATCCCGCAGGCCAACGATGCGAGCTTTGATAACGAGGATCTGGCGTGACTTACCGTTTTATCGACACCCATTGCCATTTCGATTTTCCACCGTTTACCGGTGACGAAGCGCGTAGCCTGCGGCGCGCGGCGGAATCGGGCGTCGGTAAAATTATCGTGCCGGCGACGGAATCCTCCCGCTTTGCCGGGGTGCTGCAACTGGCGGAACAGCATGAGCCAGTGTATGCCGCGCTGGGGCTGCATCCGATCGTCATAGAACAGCATACGGACGCCTGCCTGGCGTCGCTGGAATCCCTGCTGGCTTCGCGGCCGAAAAAACTGGTGGCGGTGGGTGAAATTGGTCTCGACCTCTACCGCGAGGATCCGCAATTCGCAAAGCAGCAGGCGTTGCTGGATGAACAACTGAAACTGGCGAAGCGTTTTGATTTGCCGGTCATTCTTCATTCGCGCCGTACGCACGACAAGCTGGCGCTGCACCTTAAGCGCCACAACGTGCCGCGAACCGGCGTAGTGCACGGGTTTTCCGGGAGCCTGCAACAGGCTGAGCGGTTTGTCGATCTCGGTTATAAAATTGGCGTTGGCGGTACGATTACTTACCCACGCGCCAGCAAAACCCGTGATGTGATCGCCCGGCTGCCGCTCAGCGCGCTACTGCTGGAAACCGATGCGCCCGACATGCCGTTGAACGGCTTCCAGGGGATGCCGAACCGTCCCGAACAAGCGGCTCGGGTGTTTACCACCCTGTGTGAACTGCGCCCCGAATCGCCGCAAGTTATTGCTAATACATTGATTCGTAACACGGAAATGTTATTCGATGGTCTATGAATGCTTTGTTAAAGTGATGTAGATCCCATTCTCAGGTATTGATCGCTTATTGTTGCGCCAAAATTGTGAGATCAGGCAAGCAGAATTGTAACGGATCGTTATAATCGGCGGGTTCGCTGATAACACTATCCATTTTACAGGGACTCTGTATGCAAATCCTCATGGGACTCATTGGCATGGTGGCGCTTCTTGCTATCGCTGTGCTCCTCTCCAGTAACCGAAAGGCCATTAATCTGCGTACCGTGCTGGGCGCATGGTTAATTCAGGTTGGCATCGGTGCGCTGATCCTCTATGTACCTGCCGGGCGCCGTGTGCTGCTGGCGATGTCTGAAGGCGTGGCTAACGTCATCGCTTACGGCAATGAAGGGATCGGCTTCCTGTTTGGCGGTCTGGTTTCTGACAAAATGTTCGAACTCTTTGGTGGCGGCGGCTTCATTTTTGCCCTGCGTGTGCTGCCGGTCATTGTGTTCTTTTCCTCGCTTATTGCCGTGCTCTATTACCTCGGCATTATGCAACTGGTGATCCGCATTCTCGGCGGCGCGCTGCGTGCGGTGCTGAAAACGTCGCGCACCGAATCGCTGTCCGCCACCGCGAATATCTTCGTCGGGCAGACGGAAGCGCCGCTGGTGGTGCGTCCGTATATTGCGACCATGACCCGCTCTGAGCTGTTCGCGGTGATGTGCGGCGGGCTGGCGTCCGTCGCGGGCTCGGTGCTTGCCGGGTATGCGCAGATGGGTGTACCGCTGGAATACCTGATTGCCGCGTCGTTTATGGCGGCGCCAGGTGGTCTGCTTTTTGCCAAAATCATGCTGCCGGAAACTGAAACCCCGAACGATGCGCCAGACCTCGAGGCACAGGGCAACAATAGTGATCGTCCGTCTAACGTGCTGGACGCGGCTGCCTCCGGGGCGGCGTCCGGTATGCAACTGGCGCTCAACGTGGGCGCGATGCTGCTGGCGTTTGTTGCGCTGATTGCCCTGCTGAACGGGATCCTCTCCGGGATTGGCGGCTGGTTTGACTATCCGCAGCTCTCCATGCAACTGCTGCTTGGCTGGGTGTTCGCGCCGATCGCCTGGCTCATCGGCGTGCCATGGCATGAAGCGACCGTTGCCGGGTCATTCATCGGTCAGAAGCTGATCATCAACGAGTTTGTGGCTTACATGAACTTTGGTGAATATCTGAAAGAGGATGCGGCCGTCGCGGCGGCGGGTCTGCAGGTGATTTCCGCTCACACCAAGGCCATCATCTCTTTTGCCCTGTGTGGTTTTGCTAACCTGTCGTCCATCGCCATTCTGATTGGTGGCCTGGGCAGCATGGCGCCAAACCGTCGCCATGATATTGCCCAACTGGGGCTGAAAGCCGTGGCGGCGGGAACGCTCTCTAACCTGATGAGCGCCACCATCGCCGGGGTATTCCTCGCACTATAAGTACAGGGCCGGGTGGATAAGCTGCGTTATCCCCCTGGCCTGTAGCGCGTCGGCCAGCGCCTGAATGTCGTCTGGCCGGGCGCTACGCCAGTTTTTCGCCTCGCCATACACCCCATGCGCATGAAACGCGTTAAGACGCACGGGCACGTCGCCCAGCGCAGCAATAAACGCGCTCAGCGGTTCAATCGAAGTCAGATAGTCACTGTGTTCCGGGATCACCAGCAAACGCAGTTCGCTCAGCCGCTGATGCTGCGCGAGCCAGCGAATACTGGCTTTGATTCGCGCGTTGTCGCGCCCGGTCAGCCAGCGGTGGTGTTCGTCGCCCCAGGCTTTGAGATCCACCATCACGCCATCGCACACCGGGTGCAGTTTTTCCCACCCGGAAAGCCCCAGTTCACCGTTGCTGTCGATAAGACAGGTCAGATGGCGCAGGGCTGGCGTTTGCTTCACGCGCCGGAACAGGGCTGCCACAAACGGCAACTGGGTTGTCGCCTCGCCGCCGCTGATGGTGATCCCCTCAATAAACGGTTCGGCGGCAGCGATGTGGTTGATGACGGTTTCCTCATCCAGGGTTTGCGCCATCGGCGTGGCCTGTTGCGGGCAACATTGCAGGCAGGTGTCGCACTGCTGACAGCGTGATTCCTGCCAGACCACCCGGCTCGCTTGCAGGGTCAGCGCCTCGTGCGGGCAATGCGCCACACATTCTCCGCAGTGATCGCAGCGGCCAATGGTCCACGGGTTGTGGCAGTTCCGGCAGCGCAAATTACAGCCCTGCAGGAACAGCGCCAGACGGCTCCCCGGCCCGTCAACACAGGAAAAGGGGATGATTTTACTGACTAAAGCGCATCTGCTGCTCATGGCTGACCACTCGCGGTTGTCGTTCCAGGATCCGCGTATTGCGCGCCGCTTCTTCACCGAGCCAGGTGGTATTGCTGCGGGAACCTTCGGCGCGGTATTTCTCGAGGTCTGACAGGCGCACCATATAGCCAGTGACGCGCACCAGATCGTTACCGCTGACGTTTGCCGTAAATTCGCGCATACCGCATTTGAATGCCCCGAGACACAGTTGTACCACCGCCTGAGGATTGCGTTTGACGGTTTCATCCAGCGTCAGAATGTCGCTGATCCCAGCCGGATACCAGGCGTGATGCGGCGCAACGGTACGCAGATGCGTTACCGGATCCGGCTCATCGCCATAAGGCAATCGCGCGCCCGGCGTGGTGCCGACGTCAGAACTGATCCCGGACTGCGCATGGAGCAGGGCGCGCTGCCGCCAGCCATATTTGACCGGTGTATTTTCAACAAACGCCGCCAGCTGTGCGCTGATGCGGTAACCCAGCGCATTGGCTGCCTCGTCTTTACCGTAGCGCCCGGCAAGCCCCTCTTTTTCACACAACACGTTGACCGCTTCTGCCAGTGAATAGATGCCAAACATCGGCACAAAACGACCCGGATCGATCAGCCCTTCATGAACCAGGAAGCTATGCTCAAAGAAGTGTGATTGCTGATAAAGAAATTCGCAGCGGGCGTCAATCACGGCGATTTGCTGCTGGCAGTACCAGGGCAAAACGCGGGTGAAGAAATCGTCGATGGAGTCGCTGCGCAGTGCAACTTGTTGCAGATTCAGCCGTACCAGTGTGCTGCCACCGCCCGCCAGCGGTAGCGAGTTGTAACAGCTGACCACGCCATACTGGCCTTTTGTGAAAATTTTATCATTTTGTGGGCCGTTGGAAATGTGCGGTTTGCTGCACTCGCAGATATTTTTCGCCACCTGTAACAGCAGATCGTCCGGCGTAATTTGTGGATCATAAATAAAGGTCAGATTTGGCGCCGTCTGCTTCAACTCTGCGTCCGCACGCAGAATGGCGCGCGTCACCGGCGTGTCGGCAGGGCCGATGTTCACATGTGTAAAGGCATCCGGCAGGGTTCTGTCGAGGTAGCGCCAGAAACGTTTTATTCGAATATCGATCGCCTCTTGTGTTAGAATTATAACATATGGTTGCAGCAACGCATCAAGATGACCGAGATAGACCGGCAACGAGGTGACGGAAGGAACGTGGTGGTAGAGGATCGTCAGAAGCGACAACGCGTCATCCAGATCTTTCGCGCCTTCCAGCTCCAGCCATTCTGAACCGTTCGCCAGAAAGCGTTCGTAATCAGGCAGAACATAGCGCGGTTTAAACGGCGCGTGGCCTTCAAACATATCGCAGATCACCCCGTCATCCAGCGCCGCACGGGCCTCTGCCGGAAGGGCAGGACAGGGAAGCGCATTTTCTGCCTCCAGCGCTAAAAAATGGCGTTTTTGTTCAGGAGATAAACGTAAGCTGGTCACAATCTGCTGGCATCGTTGCTCAAAAGAGTCAGACATAGCGGTTCCTCAGGCGCATGGGCATGAGGGGCATTGTAGGAAAAACACCGGGTGGGACTTTTGATCCAGTTCCGCTCCAAAGGCAATAAATAGTGATCTGCATCGCGTTATGAAAATGCAATGATGAATGTAAGTTTCACTAACTGTGATGAAGATCGATGTGTAATCGTGGGTCAGTGTTAGAATTATCACAGACCCGCATGGTGAAAATTGAAATCCGGAGATAAACATGACCGATTTAACCGCAAGCAGCCTGCGCGCGTTGAAATTGATGGACCTGACCACCCTGAACGAAGACGATACCGATGCAAAAGTCATCGCCCTGTGTCATCAGGCAAAAACACCGGTGGGCAACACCGCGGCTGTCTGCATTTACCCGCGTTTTATCCCTGTTGCGCGTAAAACCTTAAACGCGCAGGGCACGCCGGATGTGCGTATCGCAACCGTCACTAACTTCCCGCACGGTAACGACGACATCGACATTGCGCTGGCGGAAACCCGCGCGGCCATCGCTTACGGCGCAGACGAAGTGGATGTGGTTTTCCCGTATCGCGCGCTGATTGCGGGCAATGAGCAGGTTGGTTTTGATCTGGTGAAAGCCTGCAAAGACGCCTGTGCGGCGGCAAACGTGCTGCTGAAAGTGATCATCGAAACCGGCGAACTGAAAGAAGCGCGACTGATTCGTAAAGCATCTGAAATCGCGATCAAAGCCGGTGCGGACTTTATCAAAACCTCGACCGGTAAAGTGCCGGTGAACGCCACCCCGGAAAGCGCGCGCATCATGATGGAAGTTATCCGTGATATGGGTGTGCAGAAAACCGTCGGTTTCAAACCAGCGGGCGGCGTACGTACCGCAGAAGACGCACAGCAATTCCTGGCGATTGCCGACGAACTGTTCGGTGCCGACTGGGCGGATTCCCGCCACTACCGTTTTGGCGCATCCAGCTTGCTGGCAAGCCTGCTGAAGGCGCTGGGTCACGGCGACGGCAAGAGCGCAAGCGCTTATTAAGCCTTAATGGCCGGGTGGCGCGTTGCTTGCCCGGCCTGGAATAGCCTTCTACTCTTTTCCCCTGGGGGTTACCTTGTTTCTCGCACAAGAAATAATTCGTAAAAAGCGTGATGGTCACGCACTCAGCGATGAAGAAATTCGCTTTTTCATCAACGGCATTCGCGATAACACCATTTCGGAAGGGCAAATTGCCGCGCTGGCAATGACCATCTTCTTCCACGACATGACCATGCCGGAACGTGTCTCGCTGACCATGGCGATGCGGGATTCAGGAACCGTGCTGGACTGGAAGAGCCTGAATCTCAACGGTCCGATTGTAGACAAACACTCCACCGGCGGCGTGGGTGACGTCACCTCGTTAATGCTCGGCCCGATGGTCGCGGCCTGTGGCGGCTATGTGCCGATGATCTCCGGGCGCGGCCTGGGGCACACGGGCGGTACGCTCGATAAACTGGAAGCGATCCCGGGGTTTGACATCTTCCCGGACGACAACCGTTTCCGCGAAATTATTAAAGATGTCGGCGTCGCGATTATCGGCCAGACCAGTTCCCTCGCGCCGGCGGACAAACGTTTTTATGCCACCCGCGATATTACCGCGACGGTGGATTCCATCCCGCTGATCACCGGGTCGATCCTCGCCAAAAAACTGGCGGAAGGGCTGGACGCGCTGGTGATGGACGTGAAAGTCGGTAGCGGCGCGTTTATGCCGACCTATGAACTTTCAGAAGCGCTTGCCGAAGCGATCGTTGGCGTAGCCAATGGTGCAGGCGTGCGCACCACGGCGCTGCTGACCGACATGAACCAGGTGCTGGCCTCCAGCGCCGGTAACGCGGTCGAAGTGCGTGAAGCGGTGCAGTTTCTGACGGGCGAATACCGTAATCCGCGCCTGTTTGACGTCACCATGGCGCTGTGCGTCGAGATGCTGATCTCAGGCAAGCTGGCGAAAGATGACGCCGACGCGCGTGCAAAACTGCAGGCGGTACTCGACAACGGCAAAGCGGCAGAAACCTTCGGTCGCATGGTGGCGGCGCAGAAGGGGCCGACTGATTTTGTGGAAAATTATGGTAGCTACTTGCCGACGGCAACGCTGAGCAAAGCAGTCTACGCTGATACTGAAGGCTTCGTCAGCCAGATGGATACCCGCGCGCTGGGCATGGCTGTCGTGTCGATGGGGGGTGGTCGTCGTCAGGCGTCTGACACCATCGACTACAGCGTCGGCTTCACGGAGATGGTACGTCTGGGTGACCGTATTGACGGACAGCGCCCGCTGGCGGTGATCCACGCGGCAGACGAAACCCGCTGGCAGGACGCGGCGAAAGCCGTTAAAGCGGCAATTAGCGTCGGTGAAAAAGCACCAAAAGAGACACCAACAGTCTATCGCCGCATTACCGAGTAACGATATACTGATCTGATCGCTTTTTTGCAGCGCATAGAGTACGGAGAAAGATTGATGAAACGTGCATTTATTATGGTGCTGGACTCCTTCGGCATCGGTGCTACTGAAGATGCCGACCGCTTTGGCGACGTGGGTTCAGACACCCTCGGCCATATCGCGGAAGCCTGCGCCAAAGGGGACGCTGACAATGGTCGTAAAGGTCCGCTGAATCTGCCGAACCTGACCCGTCTGGGCCTGGCGAAAGCCCACGAAGGCTCAACCGGTAAAATCGCTGCGGGTCTGGATGGCAATGCGGACGTCATTGGCGCGTACGCCTGGGCGCACGAGCTCTCATCCGGGAAAGATACCCCGTCAGGCCACTGGGAAATCGCTGGTGTGCCGGTACTGTTTGACTGGGGATACTTCTCCGATCACGAAAACAGCTTCCCGCAGGAATTGCTGGATAAACTGGTGAAACGCGCGAATCTGCCGGGTTACCTCGGGAACTGCCACTCTTCCGGGACGGTGATCCTGGACCAGCTCGGCGAAGAGCACATGAAAACCGGGAAACCGATTTTCTATACTTCCGCAGACTCGGTTTTCCAGATAGCCTGCCACGAAGAGACCTTTGGCCTCGACCGGTTGTATGAGCTGTGCGAAATCGCCCGCGAAGAGCTGACTGAAGGCGGCTATAACATTGGCCGCGTGATCGCGCGTCCGTTTATCGGCGACAAACCGGGCAATTTCCAGCGTACTGGCAACCGTCACGATCTGGCAGTCGAACCGCCTGCACCGACTGTGTTGCAGAAACTGGTCGATGAAAAAGACGGCCAGGTGGTTTCGGTAGGTAAAATCGCCGACATCTACGCCAACTGCGGCATCACTAAAAAAGTGAAAGCCACCGGGCTGGACGCGCTGTTTGACGCCACGATCAAAGAGATGAAAGAGGCGGGCGACAAGACCATTGTCTTCACCAATTTCGTCGATTTCGACTCCTCCTGGGGTCATCGTCGCGACGTCGCGGGTTATGCTGCTGGTCTGGAACTGTTCGACCGTCGTCTGCCGGAACTGATGGCGTTGGTCGGTGAAGATGACCTGCTGATCCTCACTGCGGACCACGGCTGCGATCCGACCTGGAAAGGCACCGACCATACCCGTGAGCACATTCCGGTGCTGGTTTACGGGCCAAAAGTGAAAGCCGGTTCTCTGGGTCATCGCGAGACGTTTGCCGATATCGGTCAGACGCTGGCAACCTACTTTGGCACATCGCCGATGGAATATGGCAAGGCCATGTTTTAAGATCATTGCCCGGCGGCGCTTTGCTTGCCGGGCCTGCGATTTTGTAGGCCGGGTAAGGCGTAGCCGCCACCCGGCATAAACAACATACTAATAAGGGAATTAAGAATGGCTACCCCCCACATTAACGCAGAAATGGGTGATTTCGCAGACGTCGTACTGATGCCGGGCGATCCGCTGCGTGCGAAGCATATTGCAGAAACTTTCCTCGAAGACTTCCGCGAAGTGAACAATGTTCGCGGCATGCTGGGCTACACCGGTACTTACAAAGGCCGCAAAATCTCCGTGATGGGCCACGGCATGGGTATTCCGTCCTGCTCCATCTACACCAAAGAGCTGATCACCGATTTCGGCGTGAAGAAAATCATTCGCGTGGGTTCCTGCGGCGCGGTGCGTCCGGACGTGAAACTGCGTGACGTGGTGATTGGCATGGGTGCCTGCACCGACTCCAAAGTGAACCGCCTGCGTTTCAAAGATCATGACTTCGCCGCTATCGCGGATTTTGGCATGGTGCGTAACGCGGTCGATGCAGCGAAAGCGCTGGGTGTTGATGCCCGCGTCGGCAACATCTTCTCGGCTGATCTGTTCTACACGCCGGACCCGTCCATGTTCGACGTCATGGAAAAATACGGCATTCTGGGTGTGGAAATGGAAGCGGCGGGTATTTACGGCGTGGCGGCGGAATTCGGTGCGAAAGCGCTGACCATCTGCACCGTGTCTGACCATATCCGTACGCACGAACAGACCACGGCGGCTGAGCGTCAGACCACGTTCAACGACATGATTAAAATCGCGCTGGAATCCGTTCTGCTGGGCGATAAAGAGTAGTTTCAGTGTGAGTGCCGGGTGGCGGCTTCGCCTTACCCGGCCTATTTTTGTCACCGCACGGCCCCGGCAATCCATGCCGACAGCTCCCGCAACTCTTTTTCCTGCTCCGGAAAATCCCCTAACAGCGCATCGCACTCCTGTTGCAACATATCCGCCCGGTAAAGACAGCCCTGCAACCGTGCCGCCAGCGCTTCTAACGGCGCCGGGTTAAGGCTATCGGTAAACACCTGCGTACGGGTGATATGACCTTTTTCGACATCAAAATGCAGCTCGACACCACCCCAGGTAAAACGCTCATCCAGCAGATGCGAGAACGCAGGCGCCTGGCCGAAGTTCCATTCCCAACTGCTCTGGCGGACAAAGGTTTCGGCGAAATTAGGCAGGTCCGGCGTTTTGTCCGGGGAGATGATTTCCGCATCTACCCGCTCGCCGTAATGAGCAAAAAAGGCGGCGGTGACTGCCTGGCAAACCTGCTCGTGGGTGATCCCCGGCAGCAGTTCGATAAGATTCGCCACGCGACCGCGCACGGAGGTTATCCCCTTCGCCTGGAGCTTTTTCTTATCAGGATTCAGGTAGTTAGCCAGGCGGCTGAGATCGGCGTTCAGCAACAGCGTGCCGTGGTGGAAGCCGCGGTCTTTGGTTTCCCGGTAAGCGGAGCCGGAAACTTTGCGATCGCCTTCCGGCGTTTTGACCACCAAATCGTTACGCCCGGAGGCTTCCGCCGTCACGCCAAGCGCGTTGAGCGCTTTCAGCACGATGGCAGTGGAAATGGTTTTATCGTATTCCGGTTTCCCTGCCATAAAGGTAAAGCAGGTGTTGCCCAGATCGTGGAAGACCGCACCGCCGCCACTGCTGCGACGCGCCAGGCGCACGTTGTCTTCTTCCATGCGCCGCGTGTTGCACTCTTTCCACGGGTTCTGCGCACGGCCAATCACTACCGTGTCGGCGTTGCGCCACAGGAACAGCACGCGTTGAGTGGCAGGCATCTGGCGGAAAATACACTCTTCCACCGCGAGGTTAAACCAGGGATCGTAAGAGTCTGAAATAAGCAGACGGAGCGTCGACATGGCAGATTTCCTTTCTGAAACGAGCCCTGATTCTATCATCCTTCTTTCTTCTCGCTCTCATCCTCTTCCGGCACCGACTTGTTAGCGGTGAGCAGGAAAGGGGACTGCTGCCAGCGGGTGCGTTTGCCGCGCAGCAGTGTTCGCGCCAGCACCACGCCAATCGCCAGCGACAACAGCAGCATCAGCCGCAGAATATTGGTGGTGTTATCCACCTGCCTGGCTTCCGTTGGCAGCGTGTGGGTATCCAGCGTCAGGCGCAGATAGCCGAGCGGGCCGTTTTTTCCCTGCACCGGTTCGACGATTTGCTGGTTAAAATAGCCGCCCGCTTTTTTGCCATCCAGCGCCAGCCGGTCGCGCACGTTGACGCCTTCCCCGGCGCGGGCAACGAGATCGCCCTGTCCGTCGTAGACGCCCGCATCAAGAATGCGGCTCTCCGTCGTCAGTTGCGTCAGCAAATGGGTGATCTTTTTTTCATCCGGATTATCTGTACGCATCAGCGGCGCCAGGTTCTGCGTCACCTGGCGGGCCAGCGTCCGCGCCAGTTCTTCCAGCTGCGGATTACGCTGCCGCTGGTGGTTCTGGCTGAACCAGGAGGCCCCCTGCATCAGGGCAACCAGCAGGGCGAGACATATCAGAACGATCACGGCGCGATGCAGCCGAAATTTCAGTTTTGCGCGAACCATATTCCACCTTTGAAAATTTGCAGCTTAATGTTGCCAGAAGCGCTGGTTACAAGGTAGCCTCATGCGTTATTTTCCTTACCTGTTTGTTGATGCGTGGAGCTGTAATGCCGAACAGTCTGACCTGGTGCGATCTTTCTGAAGACGTCTCTCTGTGGCCCGGATTGCCGCTTTCATTAAGCGGCGATGAAGTGATGCCGCTCGATTATCATGCTGGCCGCAGCGGCTGGCTGTTGTACGGCCGCGGCCTGGATAAAAAACGTCTGACGACCTATCAGCGCACGCTGGGCGCGGCGATGGTCATCGTCTCCGCCTGGTGTGTGGAAGATTACCAGGTCATCCGCCTGGCCGGTTCGCTGACGCCACGCGCCACGCGTCTGGCTCACGATGCCGGGCTGGATGTCGCGCCGCTGGGTAAAATTCCGCACCTTAAAAGCCCTGGTCTGCTGGTGATGGACATGGATTCGACCGCCATTCAGATTGAATGCATCGACGAAATCGCAAAACTGGCCGGCACCGGCGACATGGTCGCGGAAGTCACCGAGCGCGCCATGCGCGGCGAGCTGGATTTTACCGCCAGCCTGCGCAGCCGCGTGGCGACGCTGAAAGGGGCCGACGCCGCTATTCTACGCCAGGTTCGTGACGGTTTGCCGTTAATGCCTGGGCTGACGCAACTAGTGCTGAAGCTCCATGCGCTGGGCTGGCATGTGGCGATCGCCTCCGGCGGCTTCACCTTTTTTGCTGAATACCTGCGCGATAAACTGCACCTCAGCAGCGTGGTCGCCAACGAACTGGAAATCATCGACGGCAAACTCACCGGTCACGTGATCGGTGATATCGTCGATGCGAAGTATAAAGCCAATACCCTGAAGCGTCTGGCGGCAAAATTTGAAATTCCGGATGGGCAAACGGTCGCCGTGGGCGATGGCGCCAACGATCTGCCGATGATCAAAGCCGCCAGTCTTGGCATTGCTTATCATGCAAAACCAAAAGTTAATGAACAGACGGAAGTGTCTATCCGTCACGCTGACCTGATGGGGATCTTCTGCATTCTCTCCGGCAGCCTGAATCAAAAGTAAGAGGTCTCTGTGGCGAAAGCACCGAAACGCGCATTTGTCTGTAACGAGTGTGGTGCGGATTATCCGCGCTGGCAGGGGCAGTGTAGCGCCTGCCATGCCTGGAACACGATCACCGAAGTGCGTATTGCCGCTTCGCCCACGGTAGCGCGTAACGAGCGTCTGAGCGGCTATGCGGGCAGCGCTGGCCCGTCGAAAGTCCAGAAGCTGTCAGACATCAGCCTGGAAGCGCTCCCGCGTTTCTCCACCGGGTTTAAAGAGTTTGACCGCGTGCTGGGCGGCGGCGTTGTGCCAGGCAGTGCGATCCTGATTGGCGGCAACCCCGGCGCGGGGAAATCCACGCTGTTGCTGCAGACGCTGTGTCGCCTCGCAGAGCAGATGAAAACCCTGTATGTCACCGGCGAAGAGTCGCTGCAACAGGTAGCGATGCGCGCGCATCGTCTCGGTCTGCCAACGGCAAACCTGAATATGCTGTCTGAAACCAGCATTGAACAAATCTGCCTGATCGCCGACGAAGAACAGCCGCGCCTGATGGTCATCGACTCCATTCAGGTGATGCACATGGCGGATATCCAGTCATCGCCCGGCAGCGTGGCGCAGGTGCGTGAAACCGCCGCTTATCTGACGCGGTTCGCCAAAACCCGCGGTGTGGCGATCGTGATGGTCGGCCATGTAACCAAAGACGGCTCGCTGGCCGGGCCAAAAGTGCTTGAGCACTGTATCGACTGTTCTGTATTGCTCGACGGTGACGCCGATTCCCGCTTCCGTACGTTGCGCAGCCATAAGAACCGCTTTGGCGCGGTCAACGAGCTGGGTGTATTTGCTATGACTGAACAGGGGCTGCGGGAAGTCAGCAACCCGTCGGCGATTTTCTTAAGCCGGGGCGATGAAGTCACCTCTGGCAGTTCGGTGATGGTGGTGTGGGAAGGCACGCGTCCGCTGCTGGTCGAGATTCAGGCGCTGGTGGATCACTCCATGATGGCGAACCCGCGCCGTGTGGCGGTGGGGCTGGAGCAAAACCGGCTGGCTATCCTGCTGGCGGTGCTGCACCGTCACGGCGGCCTGCAAATGGCTGATCAGGACGTTTTCGTCAACGTGGTTGGCGGCGTAAAAGTCACTGAAACCAGCGCTGACCTGGCATTATTGCTGGCGATGGTCTCCAGCCTGCGCGACAGACCATTGCCGCAGGATTTAGTCGTCTTTGGCGAAGTCGGTCTGGCGGGCGAAATTCGTCCGGTGCCGAGCGGCCAGGAGCGTATTTCCGAAGCGGCAAAACACGGTTTCCGTCGGGCGATTGTGCCTGCCGCCAACGTGCCGAAAAAAGTCCCGGAAGGGATGCAAGTCTTTGGTGTGAAAAAACTCTCTGATGCGTTAAGTGTCTTTGACGACTTATAATACAAAGCACAACTTCAATTCACAGGGGCATTCATGTCGTCATTTGACTATCTGAAAACCGCCATCCGTCAGAAAGGCTGCACCCTGCAGCAGGTGGCGGATGCCAGCGGCATGACCAAAGGCTATTTAAGCCAGTTGCTGAATGCCAAAATCAAAAGCCCCAGCGCGCAAAAGCTGGAAGCCCTGCACCGTTTTCTGGGGCTTGAGTTTCCGCGCCGTGAGAAAAACATCGGCGTGGTGTTTGGTAAGTTTTATCCGCTGCATACCGGTCATATCTACCTGATCCAGCGTGCCTGTAGCCAGGTGGATGAACTGCATATCATCATGGGTTATGACGACACGCGTGATCGTGAGCTGTTCGAAGACAGCGCCATGTCCCAGCAACCAACGGTGCCGGATCGCCTGCGCTGGCTGCTGCAAACTTTTAAGTACCAGAAGAACATCCGCATTCATGCTTTCAATGAAGAGGGAATGGAGCCCTATCCGCACGGCTGGGACGTCTGGAGCCGGGGCATTCACGCCTTCATGGAGGAGAAAGGGATCGAACCGAACTGGATCTACACCTCTGAAGAAGCGGATGCACCGCAATATCTGAAGCATCTGGGTGTTGAAACGGTACTCATCGATCCGAAGCGTACCTTCATGAACATCAGCGGTGCGCAGATCCGTGAGAACCCGTTCCGCTACTGGGAATACATCCCGACGGAAGTGAAACCGTTCTTCGTGCGCACGGTGGCGGTGCTGGGGGGCGAGTCGAGCGGTAAATCGACGCTGGTGAACAAGCTTGCCAATATCTTCAACACCACCAGCGCCTGGGAATATGGTCGCGACTATGTTTTTTCGCATCTCGGCGGCGATGAGATGGCGTTGCAGTATTCTGATTACGACAAAATAGCGCTTGGCCATGCGCAATATATTGATTTTGCAGTAAAATATGCAAACAAAGTCGCGTTTGTCGATACCGATTTCGTCACCACGCAGGCGTTCTGTAAAAAATACGAAGGCCGCGAACACCCGTTTGTGCAGGCGCTGATTGATGAATACCGTTTCCACCTGGTGATCCTGCTGGAAAACAACACGCCATGGGTAGCGGACGGTCTGCGCAGCCTCGGCAGTTCGGTTGCTCGTAAAGAGTTTCAGACGCTACTGGTCGAAATGCTCAACGCCAACAACATTGAGTTTGTGCATGTGAAAGAGCCGGATTACGACGGACGATTCCTGCGCTGCGTGGAGCTGGTGAAAGAGATGATGGGCGAGCAGGACTGAGACTGAAATGCCGGATGGCGCTACGCTCATCCGGCATTCAGCGTTAATTACTTCGCGATACGTTTGTACTTGATACGCTTCGGCTCCAGCGCATCGGCGCCGAGGGTGCGTTTCTTGTACTCTTCGTACTCGGTAAAGTTACCTTCAAAGAATTCGACCTTACCTTCGTCCTGGTAATCCAGAATGTGGGTTGCGATACGGTCGAGGAACCAACGGTCGTGCGAGATAACCATCGCGCAGCCCGGGAACTCCAGCAGGGCGTTTTCCAGCGCGCGCAGGGTTTCGATATCCAGGTCGTTAGTTGGTTCATCGAGCAGCAGCACGTTACCGCCTACCTGCAGCAGTTTTGCCAGGTGCAGACGACCACGTTCACCACCGGACAGCTCACCTACGCGTTTGCCCTGGTCCGTACCTTTGAAGTTAAAGCGACCGACGTAGGCGCGGCTCGGCATTTCGGTGTTGCCGATCTTCATGATATCCAGACCGCCGGAAACCTCTTCCCACACGGTTTTGCTGTTATCCATGCTGTCACGGAACTGATCAACCGAGGCCAGTTTCACCGTTTCACCGAGGGTGATGCTGCCGCTGTCCGGCTGTTCCTGACCTGACATCATGCGGAACAGGGTGGATTTGCCCGCGCCGTTCGGACCGATGATGCCGACAATCGCGCCTTTCGGTACCGAGAAGCTCAGATCGTCAATCAACACGCGATCGCCGTAGGATTTACGCAGGTTGCTGACTTCAACGACTTTATCGCCCAGACGGGTTCCCGGTGGAATAAACAGTTCGTTGGTTTCGTTGCGTTTCTGATATTCGGTGTTGTTGAGTTCTTCAAAGCGAGCCAGACGCGCCTTGCCTTTCGACTGACGGCCTTTCGCACCCTGACGCACCCACTCCAGTTCTTTCTCGATGGATTTACGGCGAGCCGCTTCCGCAGAGGCTTCCTGCGCCAGACGCTGGTCTTTCTGCTCCAGCCAGGACGAGTAGTTGCCTTCCCACGGAATGCCTTCGCCACGGTCGAGTTCGAGGATCCAGCCGGCGACGTTATCCAGGAAGTAACGGTCGTGGGTGATTGCCACCACGGTGCCTTCGAAATCGTGCAGGAAGCGTTCCAGCCAGGCCACGGACTCGGCGTCCAGGTGGTTGGTCGGTTCGTCGAGCAGCAGCATGTCTGGTTTTTCCAGCAGCAGGCGGCACAGCGCTACGCGGCGGCGCTCACCACCGGACAGGTTGGCGATTTTCGCCTCCCACTCTGGCAGACGCAGTGCATCCGCGGCGCGCTCCAGTTGTACGTTCAGGTTATGGCCGTCGTGCGCCTGGATAATTTCTTCAAACTTACCTTGCTGTGCGGCAAGCTTGTCGAAATCGGCGTCCGGTTCAGCGTATTTGGCATACACTTCGTCCAGCCCCTTCAGCGCATTCACCACTTCGCTCACCGCCTCTTCAACGGATTCACGCACGGTATGTTCGGGATTCAGCTGAGGCTCCTGCGGCAGGTAGCCGATTTTAATGCCAGGCTGCGGACGGGCTTCGCCCTCGATATCGGTATCAATGCCCGCCATAATGCGCAGCAGGGTAGATTTACCGGCGCCGTTCAGGCCAAGGACACCGATTTTTGCGCCAGGGAAGAAGCTCAGCGAGATATTTTTCAAAATATGACGTTTCGGCGGAACCACTTTGCCGACACGATGCATGGTATAAACGAATTGAGCCACGTTGGACTTCGCCTCTTTTATTTTGATCGGAAGTTTTCAAAGGCGAAGTGTAGCCTTTTTCGCTGGCTAAGCCCAGCAAGGTAAAAAAGTGTCCGGAACATGGCGGATTCGGTAATGTCTTATTAGCATAAAAGAGGCCCTGAGCGGCACGATGCTGCATTTTTATATTGAGGAAGAGCTTGTGGAAAAAGCGAAAACCCTGATCTGGCGTTTACTGGCTGCCAGCGTCTGTCTGCTGACGGTAAACAGCCTGGCGCATGCTGATTCACTGGATGAACAGCGTAGCCGCTATCTTCAGGTCAAACAGGCGTGGGATAACCGGCAAATGGATGTGGTTGCACAACTGATGCCCACGCTGAAAGACTATCCGTTGTATCCCTATCTCGAATACCGTCAGCTCACCGACGATCTGATGAACGAACCGGCGATCACCGTAACCAATTTTGTCCGCGCCAACCCGACGTTACCCCCGGCGCGTACGCTGCAAAACCGCTTTGTGAACGAGCTCGCACGCCGCGAAGACTGGCGTGGGCTGCTGGCATTCAGCCCGGAAAAACCAGGTACCACGGAAGCGCAATGTAATTACTACTATGCCAAATACAGCACCGGGCTGACGCAGGAGGCCTGGAGCGGAGCGAAAGATCTGTGGCTGACTGGCAAGAGCCAGCCGAACGCCTGCGACAAACTGTTCAGCGCCTGGCGCGCGTCAGGAACCCAGGATCCGCTCGCGTATCTGGAACGCATTCGCCTGGCAATGAAAGCGGGCAATACCGGGCTGGTGAAAGCGCTGGCGGCACAGATGCCGGGCGACTATCTCACGATGGCGGCGGCAGTGACTGATCTGGCGAACAATCCGCAGAATGTGTTGACCTTCGCCCGCACGACCGGTGCGACGGATTTCACCCGCCAGATGGCGGCAGTCGCTTTTGCCAGCGTGGCACGACAAGATGCGGAAAACGCGCGTCTGATGATCCCGTCGCTGGTGCAGGCGCAACAGCTCAATGAAGAACAGACGCAGGAGTTGCGCGACATTGTGGCGTGGCGTCTGATGGGGAATGACGTCACCAGCGAGCAGGCGCGCTGGCGTGACGACGCCATCATGCGAACGCAATCCACCTCGTTGCTGGAGCGCCGCGTGCGTATGGCGATTGGCACTGGCGATCGTCACGGCCTCAATACCTGGTTGTCGCGGCTGCCAATGGATGCGAAAGAAAAAGACGAATGGCGCTACTGGCAGGCGGATCTGCTGATGGAGCGCGGACGCGACGCCGAAGCCAAAGAGATTTTGCGCTCGCTGATGCAGCAACGGGGTTTCTACCCGATGGTCGCCGCACAGCGCCTCGGTGAAGATTATCCGCTTCGCGTGGAAAAGGCGGAGGGCACCATCGCGCCGCTGCTGGTCAACGGTCAGGAAATGGCGCGGGTGCGCGAACTGATGTACTGGGGGCTGGATAACACCGCCCGCAGCGAATGGGCCAATCTGGTCAGCAGCCGGACGAAGAACGAACAGGCACAGTTGGCGCGTTATGCCTTTGACCGGGACTGGTGGGATCTCAGCGTCCAGGCAACCATCGCCGGAAAACTGTGGGATAACCTCCAGGAGCGCTTCCCGCTGGCGTACAGAGATTTGTATGCTCGCTACACCAGCGGCAAGGACATCTCACAAAGTTATGCGATGGCCATTTCGCGTCAGGAGAGCGCCTGGAACCCGAAAGTGCGTTCGCCGGTTGGCGCGACGGGCCTGATGCAACTGATGCCAGCGACAGCAGCCCACACGGTGAAAATGTTTAACATCCCCGGTTATAGCAGCCAGAGCCAGTTGCTCGATCCGGAAACCAATATCA
This sequence comes from Trabulsiella odontotermitis, assembly GCF_030053895.1. NCBI lineage: Bacteria > Pseudomonadati > Pseudomonadota > Gammaproteobacteria > Enterobacterales > Enterobacteriaceae > Trabulsiella > Trabulsiella odontotermitis. The sequence continues at coordinate 3,859,159 of NZ_CP125781.1, read as the reverse complement.
ATATCGGTACCCGCTATCTGCAATACGTCTATCAGCAGTTTGGGAATAATCGCATCTACGCCTCTGCTGCGTACAACGCAGGTCCCGGTCGCGTACGGACGTGGCGCGGTAACAGCGCAGGGCGCCTTGATGCGGTGGCGTTTGTCGAGAGCATTCCATTCTCAGAAACTCGCAGCTACGTGAAGAACGTGCTGGCTTATGACGCCTACTATCGCTACTTCATGGGCGATAAACCGGTGATTTTGAGCGATTCAGAATGGCGCCAGCGTTACTGATTCGAAGGGAGTATGTTATGCTTTGTACTCGTTGAAGAGTACAAATAGTGGGCGGCACTCTCGCTGCCCACCCTGACATGGTGGCCTGACATGAATCAGCAATCCCCTTATTCAGCGGCGGTGACCGAACAGCGTAATCAGGAATGGCTTCGTTTTGTGGAACTGCTTCGCCAGGCGTACAGCGCTGATCTGCACCTTCCGCTGCTCAGCCTGATGATGACGCCTGATGAACGCGAAGCGCTGGGCACCCGCGTGCGTATTATCGAGGAGCTTTTGCGTGGCGAAATGAGCCAGCGCGAACTGAAAAGCGAGCTTGGCGCGGGCATTGCTACCATCACCCGCGGGTCGAACAGCCTGAAATCCGCGCCGGCAGAGCTGCGTCAATGGCTCGAACAGACGTTGCCGCACACTCAGCGATAAACCGCGTTGTGGAACGGGCTGAGCGCCAGAACCACGGCCTGATGGTAAACGCTGCTGCGGGTCAGCGCGCCTGCGGTAAACACGCCAATGGCGCCTTCTTTGCGGCCAATCTCATCAATGCCGGTGTAGTGTGACATCACCGGCCCCAGCGCCTCGCCGGCGAGCACTTTCTCCAGAATGACCTGCGGCAACGGAAGCGTGGCGGAACGCGCTTCGCCGCGCTGCTCGCGGTTTTCAATCACCACCCAACTGAAGGTGCTGCCTTCGTCGATACCGGCTTCAATAGCCACCCAGAAGTCAGCTTCCGGGCGCGCAAGACGGGCATTATCGACACGATTGCGTGCGCCAGCGCGCGTTTCATCACTTCCAAGCGGCTGTTCCGGTACGCCACTCTCGACGGAGATAGCCTCAATATGGCAGGATCCTTCGCCGAAAATCTCGGAAAAAGCGGCAAGAATCGCCTGAATTTTGGCGGGATTGGTGGTTGCTGAGACAACATAGTGCATAATCAAGATATCATTACAAAGAAATTGTCATCGCAGTATAACGGATAAAAAGCATGTTACAGGTATACCTTGTTCGCCACGGTGAAACGCAGTGGAACGCCGAGCGACGCATTCAGGGCCAGTCCGACAGTCCGCTGACCGAGAAAGGTGAGCAACAGGCCTGGCAGGTGGGTGAACGCGCCAGAACATTAGGCATCACTCATATCATTTCCAGCGATTTAGGGCGTACGCGCCGCACGGCCGAGATCATCGCCGACGCCTGCGGATGTGGTGTTACGCTGGATGCCCGCCTGCGCGAGCTGGACATGGGCGTGCTGGAAAAACGCAGAATTGAATCGCTGACCGAAGAGGAAGAGGGCTGGCGTCGTCAGCTGGTCAACGGGACGCCGGACGGTCGCATTCCTGATGGTGAGTCGATGCAGGAGCTCGGCGACCGCATGCAGGCGGCGCTGCTTTCCTGCCTTGAGTTGCCAGAAGGGAGCCGCCCGCTGCTGGTCAGCCACGGCATGGCGCTGGGCTGCCTGGTCAGCACTATCCTCGGGCTTCCGGCTTATGCCGAGCGGCGTTTACGTTTACGTAACTGTTCGATTTCCCGTGTGGATTATCAGCAGAGCCCGTGGCTGGCGTCTGGATGGGTGGTGGAGACCGCAGGGGATGTCTCGCATCTCGATGCCCCTGCATTAGATGAGCTACAACGTTAAGACCGATTAGCGGCGTACAGGGATCAGGTACTCGCAGCGCAGATGAATCGGCGCTTCCTGTCCCTTTACGTCGTCTTCAGGATAGAAACGTTCGATATCCAGACCCCGGCGACGCGTCAGGTTAAGCATCGGCATACAGCTGCCGTAGACCGTCAGGATAAATTCCTGCAGCCCGGTTCCCAGTCCGTCGTAGGTGAACATCACATATTCACCGCCTTCCAGCGTGACCGGGTGAGTATTCTGTACGTGCCCGTTTGCCATCTCCGGCGTCAGCGCGGTGGTGTAGAACACCTCCTGCTCGTCGTCTTTTTCCTGACTAGGACGCGGTTCATGTAAACCGTATAACATTGGCGGAACAGACGGCGTATTGCTGAGGAATTCACGCCAGAACTGAATGCGCATCTGATGACGGAAATCGGAGATCTCTTCCAGTTTGCAGGTGTAGCTCTGGGTGACACCGACGAGATGCATCTCCGGCAGGGTCAAAAATTCATATTTCGGCATCGCGAATTCGCCAAGACGCAGCGGCGGGCGTATCCCGAACGCGCTCCAGTCCGGCGAGCGGCGATACAGCGCGGGCGTCAGGTTGAACTGCTTTTTAAAGGCACGGGTAAAGGTTTGTTGCGAATCGAAGCGATACTGTAAGGCGATATCAAGGATTGGACGTGCCGTCAGGCGCAGGGCAACGGCAGATTTGGACAGTCGGCGCGCGCGGATATAGGCGCCAATGGCATGGCCGGTCACGTCCTTGAACATCCGCTGCAAATGCCACTTGGAATATCCCGCCTTGGCTGACACATTATCCAGTGACAAAGGCTGATCCAGGTGGCCCTCCAGCCAGGAAAGGAGATCGCGAATAATTCCTGCCTGATCCATATAAATTCCTCGTCCTTAATCGCAGATACCTGATAATAAGGTAGCGGATAATAACATTGTTTGAAGTTTTAGCATTCAGTGTTTTTTTTGTTCTTAAGTGCGATTATGAACACAATTCAGGCATAATTATCCTAACACTGTGATCTCTATATATTTTCTGCTGAAATGTTGAATAGTTGCGCAACTGAATTTTTAGAAATGGTAACAATATGAAATATAAGAGTTTGATCGTAGCAATAGTTCTTTGCGTTATGGGCCAGACCGCGCAGGCAGAACAGATTGGTTCCGTGGACACCGTCTTTAAGATGTTTGGACCGGATCATAAGATTATCGTCGAAGCGTTTGATGATCCTGACGTTAAAAACGTCACCTGTTACCTGAGCCGCGCTAAAACCGGCGGCATCAAAGGGGGCTTAGGGCTGGCGGAAGATACGTCAGATGCGGCGATTTCCTGCCAACAGGTTGGGCCCATCGAAGTCAGTGAAAAGATTAAAAACGGCAAAGCGCAGGGAGATGTGGTTTTCCAGAAACGGACTTCCCTGGTGTTTAAAAAGCTGCAGGTGGTGCGTTTCTTTGACGCCAAACGTAACGCGCTGGTTTACCTCACCTACTCAGACAGGATCGTCGACGGCTCACCGAAAAACGCGCTCAGCGCCGTGCCGATTATGCCGTGGTCCCGATAACGGAATAGTGTATGGAACACCCTCTGATCTGGCTGGTTGAGGATGAAATCGGTATCGCTGATACGCTGATGTATATGCTCCAGCAGGAAGGTTTTCGGGTAAAAGCATTCGAACGCGGCTTACCCGTGCTGGACGCGGCGCGACAGTCGCTGCCGGACCTGGCGATCCTCGATGTAGGGCTGCCGGATATCAGCGGATTTGAGCTGTGTCGGCGATTGCTGGCGCAGGCGCCCGGTCTGCCGGTACTGTTTCTGACTGCGCGCAGTGACGAGGTTGATAAGCTGCTGGGGCTGGAAATTGGTGCCGATGACTACGTCGCGAAACCCTTTTCGCCGCGGGAGGTGTGCGCCAGAGTGCGTTCCATTCTGCGTCGTCTGCAAAAATTCGCGACGCCGCTGCCGGTGGTGCGTATCGGCCAGTTTGCGTTGAATGAGGCCGCGGCGCATATCGACTGGTGCGGTCAGCCGCTGCAACTGACGCGCTACGAATTCCTGCTGCTGAAAACGCTGTTGCAGTCGCCAGGGCGCGTTTTCTCCCGCCAGCAACTAATGGACAGAGTCTGGGGCGATGAGCAGGAGAGTTTTGATCGTACCGTGGATACCCACATCAAAACGCTGCGCGCCAAGCTCCGCGCGATCAACCCGGATCTCTCGCCGATCAGCACCCACCGCGGTCTCGGTTATAGCCTGGGGTTACACTGATGCGGATCGGGATGCGGCTGTTGCTGGGATATTTCCTGATCGTGGCGATTGCCGCCTGGTTTGTGCTGTTCATTTTCGTTGAGGAGATCAAACCGGGCGTACGGCGAGCCACGGAAGGCACGCTCATCGACACCGCGACTTTGCTGGCAGCGCTGGCGCGGGAGGATCTGCAATCCGGCGAGCCGGCGCACGGCAGGCTGGCGCAGGCATTCAACGAGTTACAGAACCGCCCGTTCCGCGCAAATATTGGCGGTATCAATAAAGTTCGCAATGAATATCACGTCTACATGACCGATGAAAACGGCATTGTGGTATTTGATTCCGCAGGTAAGGCCGTCGGAAAGGATTATTCCCGCTGGAATGACGTCTGGCTGACGCTGCGAGGGAAATATGGTGCCCGCAGCACCGCGCGTGATCCCGCCGACCCCGACAGTTCGGTGATGTATGTTGCCGCGCCGGTGCTGGAAAACCGCCGTATCATAGGCGTCCTTTCAGTCGGAAAACCGAACAGCGCGGTGGCACCGGTGATCAAACGCAGCGAGCGACGCATGTTGTGGGCGGGCGGCGCGTTGCTGGGCATCGCGCTGCTGGTCGGCGCGGGCATGGTATGGTGGATCAACCGCTCCATTGGCAAACTCTCGCGTTATGCCGATTCGGTTACGCAAAATAACGCGCTACCGTTGCCGGACGTGGGCAGCAGCGAGCTGCGTAAGCTGGCGCTGGCGCTGGAGAGTATGCGGCTGCGGTTGGAGGGCAAGAATTACATTGAGCAGTATGTCTACGCTCTGACCCATGAGCTGAAAAGCCCGCTGGCCGCCATTCGCGGGGCCGCGGAGATCCTCAAAGAATTGCCGCCGCCGGAGGTCATCAACCGGTTTAGCGAAAACATTCTGGTACAGAATGCGCGCATGCAGTCGCTGGTAGAAAAGCTGCTGGCGCAGGCGCGGCTGGAGAATCGTGCCGATATCCCGCAACTTACCGTCGCTGTCGACCCCCTGTTTGCGCGCCTTGCGCAGTCGCGCAGCGTCGCGCTGGAAGCGAAGGGGATAACGCTGCAGTGTGATGCAGCCGCGAGTGAAGTGACCGCCGATGAAGATCTGCTGGAGCAGGCGCTGGGGAATCTGCTGGATAATGCCATCGACTTTACGCCAGTTGGGGGAACCATTACCCTGCGTGCCGAAAGGCAGGGTGAAGAGGCCTGGCTCAGTGTCACCGACACTGGCAGCGGGATCCCGGATTATGCCCTCGGGCGCATTTTTGAACGCTTCTATTCCTTGCCGCGGGAAAATGGTCAGAAGAGCAGTGGGCTTGGGCTGGCATTTGTACAGGAAGTGGCGCGTCTGCATCAGGGCGACATCCGGTTAATCAACCTGGCCGAAGGCGGCGTCAGGGCGACGTTGCGGCTTCACCGTCCCTTCACATAACTTCAAATTCTCCCCACATAGCCCCGATATCCTGCCAGCATCAAAAAAGGAGAAGGCTATGTTTAAATCCCCCCTGTTTTTCAAAATTGCCACCCTGATTGGGTGCGTCGGTCTGTTGCTGGTGCCATTGATGATGGTCAGCGATCTGGTGGCGGAACGCGCCAGTTATCGTTCTCTGGTGGAAGACAGCTTGCGTCAAAGCACCAGCGGACCACAAAAACTGATTGGCCCGATGATTGCCGTTCCGACGACCGAAATTTACACCGTGGTTGAGGACGATAAAAATGTGCTGCGTAAGCGCATGTATTTTCGCTACTGGCTGCCGGAATCACTGACGGTTGAGGGGCAGCAAAACGTCGAATCCCGGGAGATTGGCATCTATGAAGGGCAAATCTGGCATACCACGCTGACAGTAAACGCGCAGTTTGATCGCAGCAAGCTGGATGCGCTGATGAAAGCGGAAGAGAATGTGACGCTGGGCGAACCGTTTCTGGTGATGTCGGTAGGTGATTCACGCGGGATTGGCGTGGTTGAAGCACCAGAGCTGAACGGAATACCCGCGACCGTTGAGCCGGGCAGCGGGATCCACGGTGATTTACCGGGGCTGCATATTCCACTTTCCACCGCAATGCTCGACGCCAGAACGCTGTCGCTGTCGATGACGTTAAATCTGAACGGGACGGGGAGTTTTTCTGTTGTTCCGGTCGGGCGCAACAGCGAACTGGCGCTGACCAGCAACTGGCCACATCCGGGGTTTCTCGGCGATTTCCTTCCTGTTCAGCGTGAGATCACTGACAAAGGGTTCAGCGCCCGCTGGCAGAGCAGCTGGTTCGCCACGGACCTTGGCAGCCAGTTTAACCGCGGCTACCGGGTCGCCTGGGACGAACTGCCCGCGTTTAAGGTCTCAGTCGCCACCCCGGCGGATCAGTATCAACTGACGGACCGGGCTACCAAATACGCGATTTTGCTGATTGCGCTGACGTTTATGGCGTTCTTTGTGTTCGAAACCCTGACGGCGCTGCGTCTGCACCCGATGCAGTATTTGCTGGTGGGGCTGTCGCTGGTTATGTTTTACCTGGTGCTGCTGGCGTTGTCTGAGCACATTGGCTTTACTCCCGCGTGGATCGCCGCCAGCCTGACCGGGGCGTTCATCAACGGTATTTACCTGCAGGCGGTACTGAAAGGGTGGCGTAACAGTTTGTTGTTCACCGTTGCGCTGCTGGCGCTGGATGGCGTGATGTGGGTACTGTTGCGTTCCGAGGACAGCGCGCTGCTGTTGGGCACTGGCGTTCTGCTGGTGGCGCTGAGTGCGGTGATGTTCCTGACGCGTCATTTCGACTGGTATTCGCTGTCGAAACCAAAAGCGAAACCCATCGTGCCGGAAGGCGATGAGTTACGCGTGTGGAAATAAAAAAAGGCGCCATCAGGCGCCTTTCTTCTATAAATGCAGGATTATTCCTGTAAGTCACCGCAGAAACGATAACCTTCGCCGTGAATGGTGGCGATGATTTCCGGGGTGTCCGGCGTGGATTCGAAGTGCTTACGAATACGGCGGATGGTGACATCAACGGTACGGTCGTGCGGCTTCAGCTCACGGCCGGTCATTTTCTTCAGCAGTTCAGCACGTGACTGAATCTTGCCCGGGTTTTCACAGAAGTGCAGCATCGCGCGGAATTCGCTACGCGGCAGTTTGTACTGGTCGCCGTTAGGGCTAATCAGCGAACGGCTGTTGATATCCAGCTCCCAGCCATTGAACTTGTAGCTTTCAACGCTGCGGCGCTCTTCGCTCACGGTACCGAGATTCATGGTACGGGAAAGCAGGTTGCGGGCACGGATAGTCAGTTCACGCGGGTTAAACGGCTTAGTGATGTAATCGTCGGCACCAATTTCAAGGCCGAGGATCTTATCGACTTCGTTGTCACGACCGGTGAGGAACATCAGCGCGACATTCGCCTGCTCGCGCAATTCACGCGCCAGCAGAAGGCCATTTTTCCCTGGGAGGTTGATATCCATGATCACCAGGTTGACGTCATTTTCAGATAGGATCTGATGCATTTCCGCGCCATCGGTCGCTTCGAAAACATCGTAGCCTTCTGCTTCGAAAATACTCTTTAACGTGTTGCGTGTTACCAACTCGTCTTCAACGATAAGAATGTGCGGGGTCTGCATGTTTGCTACCTAAATTGCCAACTAAATCGAAACAGGAAGTACCAAAGTCCCTGACCTGCCTGGTACATGTCGCAAATTAACATGAACGGCGTAACATGACTAAAGTACGTAATTGCGTTCTTGATGCACTTTCCATCAACGTCAACAACATCATTAGCTTGGTCGTGGGTAGTTTCCCTCTGGACCCGACAGTGTCAAAAACGGTTGTCATCCTAACCATTTTAACAGCAACATAACAGGCTAAGAGACACAGGACACCCAATAAAACTACGCTTCGTTGACATATATCAAGTTCAATTGTAGCACGTTAACACTCTAGTGAAATCCCTGCAGCAAAATGCTATCGGTTATCACAATTTTTCAACATTTTAATTAGTTGCACCGGCTAACTAATTAAGCGGACAACACTGATCCGCCGTTTTCGGAATTTCTGACAATGTCATTACTAAACATAGGGATATATCGCTTCTGTTAACATTATATCCCGGATCATTATGAGATAATAGTTTAGCGTTTTTTATATGTTAAGAAACGCTATTTCAGTGATTTTTGTTGCAATTTTGTAAATTCGCGCTGCGCAATATGTTGAGCTGCATCACATTTTAAGCGCCGTGAAAAAAACGCAGAGAACGGAAAAATGCATTTATCCATCGTGCTGGTGGCTCCAGCAAGAGCAGAAAATATTGGCGCGGCGGCAAGAGCGATGAAAACCATGGGCTTCCACGATCTCCGCATCGTCGACAGCCAGGCGCATCTCGAACCTGCCGCGCAGTGGGTCGCACACGGTTCTGGCGATATCCTAGAAAATATAACCACTTATGCCACCCTCGCCGACGCGTTGCAGGGCGTGGATTTCACCATTGCCACCACGGCACGCAGCCGGGCGCGCTTTCACTATTACGCGTCGCCACAGGAACTTGTCCCGCTTTTGCAGGAAAAATCGCAGTGGATGGGCCATGCAGCGCTGGTCTTCGGGCGCGAAGATTCCGGCCTGACCAACGACGAACTGGCGCTTGCAGACGTACTTACCGGCGTGCCAATGGTGGCCGATTACCCGTCGTTAAATTTGGGTCAGGCGGTGATGGTGTATTGCTATCAGCTTTCTGCATTGACGCATAATTCATCAGCGTCGGTAACGTCTGGCGATGAAAATCAGCTCCAGGCATTACGGTCGCGTTGTATGGCGTTGCTCGATCGTCTTAACGTAGCGGATGACGTCAAACTGGCCGACTGGTTGCAGCAACGTCTGGGGCTACTTGAACACCGCGACACGGCAATGTTGCATCGTTTGCTCCATGATATTGAAAAAAATCTCGCAGAGTAAAATGTTGGTTAGCCGTCTCGTTATAGCGGTATGGTCTGTTTGCAATCCTGTATTTCGGGCAATGCGGTTAAATATCAGGAAAGACTTAGCGAAACCTGAAGTGATTACGGAACGTGACAAATCTAAAAATTCGTTGACTTGAGCTGGCAGATACTTTAACCAATATAGGTACTGCACAGACAGATAACGATACAGAGCACACAACAACATGATTCGCATCAGCATGATGACCACCATTATCACCACCACCATTACCACAGGTAACGGTGCGGGCTGACGCGTACAGGAAATAAAGAAAAAAGCCCGCACCTGAACAGTGCGGGCTTTTTTTTCGACTAAAGATCAAGGGGTATGACCATGCGAGTGTTGAAGTTCGGCGGTACATCAGTGGCGAATGCGGAGCGTTTTCTGCGGGTTGCCGATATTCTTGAGAGCAACGCCAGGCAGGGGCAGGTAGCGACCGTGCTCTCTGCCCCGGCCAAAATCACCAACCACCTGGTGGCGATGATTGAAAAAACCATTGGTGGCCAGGACGCTCTTACGAATATCAGTGACGCCGAACGCATTTTTGCCGAGCTTCTTCAGGGCCTTGCCGATGCCCAGCCAGGATTCCCGCTGACACAACTGAAACTCTTTGTCGAACAAGAATTCGCTCAGATTAAACACGTTTTGCATGGTATCAGCCTGCTCGGGCAGTGCCCGGACAGCGTCAACGCGGCAATCATCTGCCGTGGCGAAAAACTCTCTATCGCGATTATGGCGGGCCTGCTGGAAGCGCGCGGTCACAATGTGACGGTGATCGATCCGGTGGAGAAACTGCTGGCAGTCGGGCATTACCTTGAATCGACGGTTGATATCGCGGAATCCACCCGCCGTATCGCCGCAAGCCAGATCCCCGCAGATCATATGGTGCTGATGGCGGGTTTCACGGCAGGCAATGAGAAGGGCGAGCTGGTGGTGCTGGGGCGTAACGGCTCCGACTACTCTGCAGCGGTGCTGGCAGCGTGCTTGCGCGCCGACTGTTGTGAAATCTGGACGGACGTCGATGGTGTGTATACCTGCGACCCGCGCCAGGTGCCGGATGCGCGTCTGCTGAAATCAATGTCTTACCAGGAAGCGATGGAGCTCTCCTATTTTGGCGCCAAAGTGCTGCATCCCCGGACTATCGCGCCAATTGCCCAGTTTCAGATCCCCTGTCTGATTAAAAATACCGGCAATCCTCAGGCGCCGGGAACGCTTATTGGTGCCAGCCGCGACGAAGATGGCTTACCAGTGAAGGGGATTTCGAACCTCAACAATATGGCGATGTTCAACGTCTCCGGGCCTGGCATGAAGGGCATGGTCGGAATGGCGGCGCGGGTGTTTGCCACCATGTCGCGCGCGCGGATCTCCGTTGTGTTGATCACGCAGTCTTCCTCGGAATACAGCATCAGCTTTTGCGTGCCGCAGGCCGATTGCGGTCGGGCGAAAAAGGCGATGGAAGATGAGTTCTACCTTGAACTGAAAGAGGGCGTGCTGGAGCCGCTGTCAATTATGGAGCGTCTGGCGATCATCTCCGTCGTGGGCGACGGTATGCGTACCCTGCGCGGGATCTCTGCCAAATTCTTCGCCGCGCTGGCCCGTGCCAATATCAATATCGTTGCTATTGCGCAGGGTTCATCGGAGCGGTCTATCTCCGTGGTGGTCAACAACGACGATGCCACAACGGGCGTTCGCGTCACCCACCAGATGCTGTTCAATACCGATCAGGTGATTGAAGTGTTTGTGATTGGCGTCGGCGGTGTCGGCGGCGCGCTGCTGGAGCAGCTTAAACGTCAGCAAACCTGGCTCAAGAACAAACATATCGATCTGCGTGTCTGCGGCGTGGCGAATTCAAAAGCGCTGCTGACCAGCGTGCATGGCCTGAATCTGGAAAACTGGAAAGAAGCGCTGGCGGAGGCGAAAGAGCCGTTCAACCTCGGACGACTGATTCGGCTGGTGAAAGAGTACCATTTGCTGAACCCGGTGATCGTCGACTGTACTTCCAGCCAGGCGGTCGCGGATCAATACGCGGATTTCCTGCGTGAAGGTTTCCACGTGGTGACGCCGAACAAAAAGGCCAACACCTCTTCCATGAATTATTACCATGAGCTGCGCCAGGCGGCGGCAGGCTCGCGGCGTAAATTCCTCTACGATACTAACGTTGGTGCCGGGTTGCCGGTCATTGAAAACCTGCAAAATCTGCTCAACGCGGGCGATGAGTTGCAGCGTTTCTCCGGCATTCTGTCAGGATCGCTGTCGTTTATTTTTGGCAAGCTGGACGAGGGAATGAGCCTCTCCGCGGCCACAACACTGGCGCGTGAAATGGGTTATACCGAGCCGGATCCGCGGGACGATCTTTCCGGCATGGATGTGGCGCGTAAGCTATTGATCCTCGCCCGTGAAACCGGTCGCAGTCTCGAACTCAGCGATATTGTGGTGGAACCTGTTTTACCGCAAGGGTTTGACGTGGCAGGCGATGTCGACAGTTTTATGTCGCGCCTGCCGTCACTGGATGCCGCCTTTGCAGCCCGCATTGAAAAAGCGCGTGAGGCAGGGAACGTCCTGCGTTATGTTGGCAACATTGAAGAAGATGGCGTCTGCCGGGTGAAAATCGCAGAAGTCGACGGTAACGATCCGCTGTATAAAGTCAAAAACGGCGAAAACGCGCTGGCCTTCTACAGCCACTATTATCAGCCGCTGCCGTTGATCCTGCGCGGCTATGGCGCGGGCAATGACGTGACGGCGGCCGGTGTGTTTGCTGATCTGCTGCGCACCTTATCATGGAAGTTAGGAGTTTAAGATGGTGAAAGTCTATGCCCCGGCCTCCAGTGCCAATATGAGCGTGGGGTTTGATGTGCTTGGCGCGGCGGTGACACCGGTCGACGGTACGTTGCTGGGCGATAATGTTTCCGTCGAAGCCGCGGACCATTTCAGTCTGATCAATGCGGGCCACTTTGCCAGCAAGCTGCCGGCCAATCCGCAGGAAAATATTGTCTGGCAGTGCTGGGAGCGTTTCTGTCAGGAGATTGGCAAAACAGTGCCAGTGACCATGACGCTGGAAAAAAATATGCCGATCGGTTCTGGTCTTGGCTCCAGTGCCTGCTCGGTGGTGGCGGCGCTGGTGGCGATGAACGAATACTGCGGTAAGCCGCTGAATGAACATCGTATGCTGGCGTTGATGGGCGAGCTGGAAGGGCGCATCTCCGGCAGTATTCATTACGACAACGTCGCGCCGTGCTATCTGGGCGGTATGCAGTTGATTCTCGAAGAGAGCGGCATTATCAGCCAGCAGGTGCCAGGCTTTGATGAGTGGTTGTGGGTGCTGGCTTATCCGGGCATTAAAGTGTCGACCGCCGAAGCGCGGGCGATTTTACCGGCGCAGTATCGCCGTCAGGATTGTATCGCCCACGGGCGACATCTGGCGGGTTTCATTCACGCCTGCTACTCCCGCCAGCCGCGACTGGCGGCGGCGTTGATGAAGGACGTGATCGCCGAGCCGTATCGCACCAAACTGTTGCCCGGCTTCGATGCCGCGCGACAGGGCGTCGCGGAAATCGGCGCGCTGGCCTGCGGGATTTCCGGTTCCGGGCCGACGCTGTTTGCGCTCTGTGATAAACCGGAGACCGCGCAGCGGGTGGCTGACTGGCTCAGCAAACACTATCTGCAAAATCAGGAAGGCTTTGTTCATATTTGTCGGCTGGATACAGCGGGCGCACGCGTGGTGGAAAACTAATGAAACTCTATAACTTAAAAGATCATAACGAGCAGGTCAGTTTCGCACAGGCCGTGACGCAGGGGCTGGGCAGAAATCAGGGGTTATTCTTTCCGCACGACCTGCCGGAATTTAGCCTGACGGAAATTGATGAGATGCTGAAGCAAAATTTCATCACCCGCAGTGCCAAAATCCTCGCCGCGTTTATCGGTGATGAGATCCCGCAGGAGCTGCTGGAAGAGCGCGTACGCGCGGCGTTCGCTTTCCCGGCGCCAGTGAAAAAAGTGCAGGAAGATGTTGGCTGCCTTGAATTGTTCCATGGCCCGACGCTGGCGTTCAAGGATTTCGGCGGGCGCTTTATGGCGCAGATGCTGGGCCACATCAGCGGTGACAAGCCGGTCACTATTCTGACGGCGACCTCCGGCGACACCGGCGCAGCGGTTGCTCATGCCTTTTATGGCATGAAAAATGTGCGCGTGGTGATCCTCTATCCGCGCGGCAAAATTAGTCCGTTACAGGAAAAACTGTTCTGCACGCTGGGCGGCAACATTGAAACAGTGGCTATCGACGGTGATTTCGATGCCTGCCAGGCGCTGGTGAAACAGGCGTTTGATGATGAAGCGCTGAAAAAGGCACTGGGGCTGAACTCGGCAAATTCGATCAACATCAGCCGTCTGCTGGCACAGATTTGCTACTACTTTGAAGCGGTGGCGCAACTGCCGCAGGAAGCGCGCAATCAGCTGGTGGTCTCCGTGCCGAGCGGAAACTTTGGCGATCTGACCGCCGGTCTGCTGGCGAAAGCGCTGGGGCTGCCGGTGAAGCGTTTTATCGCCGCCACCAACGTTAACGACACCGTGCCGCGCTTCCTGAAAGACGGCGAGTGGAAACCCAACGCGACGCAGGCCACGCTCTCCAACGCGATGGACGTCAGCCAGCCGAATAACTGGCCGCGCGTGGAAGAGCTGTTCCGCCGTAAAATCTGGCGTCTGAAAGAGCTGGGTTACGCCACGGTGGACGACGAAACCACCAAAGCGACGATGCGTGAGCTTAAGGCGCTGGGCTACGTTTCAGAGCCACATGCGGCAGTGGCCTGGCGCGCACTGCGTGATCAACTGAACCCCGGCGAGTACGGGCTGTTCCTCGGTACGGCGCATCCGGCGAAATTCAAAGAAAGTGTTGAGGCGATTCTGGGTGAGCCGCTGGCGCTGCCGAAAGAACTGGCCGAACGTGCTGATTTACCGCTGCTCTCGCACAACCTGCCAGCCGATTTCGCGGCGCTGCGTCAGTTGCTGATGAGCAAAGCGTAATACCGTCCCCGGCAGTCAGTATGCTGTCGGGGCGTTTTTTACTGCTGTTCGTGGCGTTTAAACACCAGCTCGCCGTTTCCGGACGCTTCCCTGTCAAAGAAATACCCTTCGCTGTTAAAGCCGGTTAACTGCTCTGGCGTCGTCAGACGGTTTTCAATGATGTAGCGGCTCATCAGGCCACGCGCTTTCTTGGCGTAGAAGCTGATCACTTTGAATTTGCCGTTCTTCTCATCAAGGAACACGGGCTTGATGATGTCACCCTTCAGCTGCTTCGGCTTCACGGATTTAAAATACTCATCAGAGGCGAGATTAATGACAATGTCATCACCCTGCGCCTTCAGCGCCTCGTTGAGTTTGCTGGTGATGGTATCGCCCCAGAACTGGTAGAGATCTTTTCCCTTAGCGTTTTCCAGGCGAATGCCCATTTCCAGACGGTAGGGCTGCATCAAATCCAGAGGGCGCAGCACGCCGTACAGGCCGGAAAGCATCCGCAGATGCTGCTGAGCGAAATCAAAATCGGCATCACTGAATTCTTCCGCCTGCAGGCCGGTATACACATCGCCTTTAAACGCGAGGATCGCCTGGCGCGCATTCTGCGGCGTGAAATCCGGGTGCCAGTCATGGAAACGGGTGGCGTTGAGATCGGCGAGCTTGTCGCTGATGCCCATCAGCTTCGCAATCTGCGGCGCAGAAAGCTTCCGCGCTTCACGGATCAACTGCTGAGAGTGATCCAGCAGTTCTGGCTGGGTATAGCGATCGGTCGCCAGCGGGCTTTGGTAATCGAGCGTTTTAGCAGGTGAAATAAGAATCAGCATATCCAGTCCTTGCAGGCATTTTTCGGCGATTTTAACAAAAAACGCCTGCGAAGTGATCAATGACAGCTATTGGCGTGGCGTATCGTCCCAGCTTTCAGGCGCCAGTTGTTGTTGGATATCGGGATAGCGCGTGGGATCGAACACCGGCCGCACGCTCAGCTTGCGCTGGCGCAGGTAATCGCTGGCGATGATTTTCACCACCGGCGACAGCAGCAGGATCGCCGTCAGGTTGGTGATCGCCATCAGCGCCATGATCACGTCGGCCAGTTGCCAGACGACCGGCAGGCTGAGCAGCGTTCCCGCCATCACCATCAACAGCGTGACCGCCCGCAGCAACCAGATGTTTCGTGGCGTATGCAACTGCAAAAAGAAGAGATTGTTTTCGGCATACAGATAATTGGCAATGATGGACGTAAAGGCGAACAGCAGCACCACAAAGGCGACGAAACTGGCGCCCCAGCTCCCGATCAGATCCTCCATGGCATGCTGCACGAGGGTGATCCCGGCAATGCCGCTCAGTGACGTTTCATGGCCTGCCAGCAGAACGACCATCGCGCTGGCCGTACAGATCACCATCGTGTCGACGAAGACGCCGATCATCTGCACGATCCCTTGTGCCGCCGGGTGGGGTGGGAAAGACGCTGCCGTGGCGGCCGCATTCGGGGTGGAACCCAGCCCGGCTTCGTTAGAGAACATACCGCGCTGGATACCGCTGGTCAGTGCCTGGCTGAGGGTATAACCGACCGCGCCCGCCGCCGCTTCCTGCCAGCCAAAGGCGCTGCGAATGATACGCACCAGGATAGTGGGCAGTTGCTCGACATGCCACAGGCTGATGACCACGCTGGCGATAACCCAGATCAGCGCCATAAACGGCACCACCCACTGCAACAGCCGCGCGACGCCGCGCAGACCACGTACGATGCACAATAGGGTTAATGCGACCAGTCCGAGGCCCGTTGCAAAGGTCGGAAGCTCAAAGGCGTAGCTGACCGCCAGCGCGACCGAATTGGCCTGCACAGTATTGAAAATCAGCCCGTAGGCCAGCAACAGGAATATAGAAAAGAGGACGCCCATCCAGCGCATACCGAGGCCGCGCGCCATATACCACGCCGGCCCGCCCCGGAACTGCCCCTGGCTATCGCGCTCTTTATAAAGTTGTGCCAGCGAACACTCCGCAAAGCTGGTGGCCATACCGATGATAGCGGAGACCCACATCCAGAAGACCGCACCCGGCCCGCCAGCGGTGATGGCGAGCGCCACGCCCGCGAGGTTTCCGCTCCCCACGCGCGCGGCCAGACTGGTGCAGAGGGCCTGAAACGAGGTCAGACCACCCTCCTGAGGCCTGAAACTGCCTTTCAGACTTTTCCCGAATTGTCGGACATAACGGAACTGAATATAACCAGTCCGCCATGTGAACCACACGCCCGCGCCGAGCAACAGGTAAATCATTACCGAGCCCCAGAGCATGTCGTTGATAAAAGAAAGAAAATCAGGCATTAGACGTCCTCTTGTACATGCCGACTTACTGATGTAAGTGCTACCATTTTAGGGATAATCCTTTATCTCTCATAAGATTAATTGTCCTAGTTTATCATACTCTGCGGTCTTTCACGGTCCAGGTTGCGCTGACCCCACGTCGTGTTATCATCAAGAAAGACCGATTACATCCCCCTAACACGCTGTTTAAAGAGATACACAATATGACGGATAAATTGACCTCCCTGCGTCAGTACACCACCGTAGTCGCTGACACCGGAGATATTGCCGCAATGAAGCTTTACCAGCCTCAGGATGCGACAACGAACCCTTCTCTGATCCTCAATGCGGCGCAGATCCCTGAATATCGCAAACTGATCGACGACGCCGTTAACTGGGCGAAAAGCCAGAGCAGCGACCGCGCTCAGCAGGTAGTAGATGCTACCGACAAACTGGCCGTGAATATTGGTCTGGAAATTCTTAAGCTGATCCCAGGCCGCATCTCCACCGAAGTTGACGCGCGTCTTTCTTATGACACCGACGCCTCTATCGCCAAAGCGAAGCGTTTGATCAAACTGTACAACGACGCGGGCATTGGCAACGACCGCATTCTGATCAAACTGGCTTCCACCTGGCAGGGCATCCGTGCCGCTGAGCAACTGGAAAAAGACGGCATCAACTGTAACCTGACGCTGCTGTTCTCCTTTGCGCAGGCGCGTGCTTGTGCAGAAGCCGGTGTTTTCCTGATCTCTCCTTTCGTTGGCCGTATCCTCGACTGGTACAAAGCTAACACTGACAAGAAAGAGTACGCACCGGCAGAAGATCCGGGCGTGGTTTCCGTGACGGAAATCTATGAGTACTACAAACAGCACGGTTATGAAACCGTGGTCATGGGCGCAAGCTTCCGTAACGTCGGCGAGATCCTCGAACTGGCGGGTTGTGATCGCCTGACTATCGCCCCGGCGCTGCTGAAAGAGCTGGCGGAAAGCGAAGGCGCGATTGAACCGAAACTGACCTTCAAAGGTGAAGTGAAGGCCCGTCCGGCGCGCATCACGGAATCTGAATTCCTGTGGCAGCACAACCAGGATCCGATGGCTGTCGACAAACTGGCGGATGGTATCCGTAAGTTTGCCGTTGACCAGGGCAAACTGGAAAAAATGATCGGCGATCTGCTGTAATCATTACTGGCGTGACCGGTTCCCGGTCACGCTACCTCTTTGCAAATCTGTCTGTCTCCCCCCTCAACGTGTATCATTCCGCATAACGGTTTTATTGTTAACGGAACGAATATGAACACCTTACGCATTGGCTTAGTTTCCATCTCTGACCGCGCCTCCAGTGGCGTATACCAGGACAAAGGCCTTCCGGCGCTTGAAGCATGGCTGGAAAGCGCACTGACGACGCCGTTTGAGGTGCAGACACGACTTATCCCTGACGAGCAGGCGATCATCGAGCAGACGCTGTGTGAGCTGGTGGACGAAATGAGCTGCCATCTGGTGCTCACCACCGGTGGGACCGGCCCGGCGCGTCGCGATGTGACGCCTGACGCGACGCTGGCGATAGCCGATCGTGAAATGCCAGGCTTCGGCGAGCAGATGCGCCAGATCAGCCTGCATTTCGTGCCGACGGCGATCCTTTCCCGTCAGGTAGGGGTGATCCGCAAGCAGGCGCTGATCCTCAATCTTCCCGGGCAGCCGAAGTCGATTCAGGAGACGCTCGAAGGGGTGAAAGCGGCGGACGGTACGGTAGTGGTGGCGGGGATTTTTGCCAGCGTCCCGTATTGCATACAACTACTGGACGGGCCTTACGTGGAAACCGATCCGCAAGTGGTAGCAGCATTTCGCCCGAAAAGCGCGCGTCGCGAAACAATCTCCTGAATACTGATTTTTTGTGACATAACCTGTGCATGTCATAGCGCATTAACGATGTTACGGTATATTCACATTTTATTTACACTACCGGTAACTCTGGCTGAACAAACGGTCCGCTATGACACTGCACGCACGCCCTCTGAATCGACAGGATTATAAAACCCTGACGCTGGCCGCCCTCGGCGGTGCGCTGGAGTTTTATGACTTCATTATTTTCGTCTTCTTCGCTGCGGTTATCGGTGAACTGTTCTTCCCGGCGGATATCCCTGAGTGGCTGCGTCAGGTGCAAACCTTCGGCATTTTTGCCGCTGGTTATCTGGCCCGTCCGCTGGGCGGCATCATTATGGCGCATTTCGGCGATCTGGTCGGGCGCAAGAAGATGTTCACGCTCAGCATCCTGCTGATGGCGATCCCGACGCTGGCGATCGGCCTGCTGCCAACCTATGCCACGGTAGGGCTTGTCGCACCGTTATTACTGCTGCTGATGCGTATTCTGCAGGGCGCGGCTATCGGCGGCGAAGTGCCTGGCGCGTGGGTGTTTGTGGCTGAACATGTACCGACGCGCCGCATTGGCATTGCCTGCGGCACGCTGACCGCCGGGCTGACTGTGGGGATCCTGCTTGGTTCGGTGGTGGCGACGCTGATTAATACTTCGATGACCCAGCAGGCCATACATGACGGCGGCTGGCGTATTCCTTTCCTGCTTGGCGGTGCATTTGGCCTGGTGGCGATGTATCTGCGCCGCTGGTTGCAGGAAACTCCCATTTTTATCGAGCTGCAGGAACGTCAAGCGCTGGCGGAAGAGATGCCAGTGAAAACGGTGGTGACGAAACACCGGCAGGCGGTAGTGATCTCCATGCTGCTCACCTGGCTGTTGTCCGCTGGAATTGTGGTGGTAATTTTGATGTCACCGGTCTGGCTGCAGAAACAGTACGGTTTTGCCCCGGCGTTAACGCTGCAGGCCAACAGTATCGCCACCATTATGCTCTGTTTCGGTTGTCTGATCGCGGGCTTCGCGGCGGATCGCTTCGGCTCGGGGCTTACGCTTATCATCGGGTCATTATTCCTGACAGGCGCGAGCTGGGCGTTTTATCACGGGGTTGGTACGCATCCTGAATTGCTGATGCCGCTGTATGGTCTCGTGGGGCTGTGCGTTGGCGTGGTGGGGTCGGTGCCTTATGTGATGGTGCGGTCGTTCCCGGCGGAAGTGCGTTTCACCGGCATCTCGTTTTCCTACAACGTATCTTATGCGATTTTTGGCGGTCTGACGCCGATTGCGGTCACCATGCTGATGGTTGTGTCGCCGCTGGCGCCTGCGTGGTATGTGCTGGCGTTGTCGCTCATGGGAATGGGAATTGGATTCTGGCTGCGACGGGATAGTTACCGTCTGCCAGGCCCGGCAAGCGAGGCGCCGCCGGGCACAAACGGCTAATTAGTGTTTCTCACCAATCGGCAGTACGGTGCGGCCGTACTGCGCGTTCAACACTTCACCCATCGCCAGATAAATCGCGCTCGCCCCACAGACGATGCCCACCCAACCGGCAACATGCACAATGCTCTCGTTATCCGCCAGATGACCTATCGCCAGCAATGCAAACAGCACCGTCAGGCTCAGGAAAACGAACTGCAGCATTCGCGCGCCGGTCAGCGTTCCAAAGAACATAAACAGCGTGAACACGCCCCACAGCCCCAGGTAAACGCCGAGGAAATGTGAGTTTGCTGCATCAGTCAGGCCCATTTTCGGCATCAACAGGATCGCGACCAGCGTCAGCCAGAACGAACCATAAGAAGTGAACGCCGTTAAGCCAAAGGTATTGCCTTTTTTATACTCCAGCAGTCCCGCGAAGATTTGCGCGATACCGCCGTAAAAGATGCCCATTGCCAGGATAATGCCATCAAGCGGGAAAAGCCCGATGTTGTGCAGGTTCAGCAGAACCGTAGTCATGCCGAAACCCATCAGACCCAGCGGAGCCGGATTAGCCAACGTTGTGTTGCCCATAATTCCTCAAAAATCATCATAAAATGGTGAAATATCGATACCCCGCGCGATTCCTCTGGTTGCGGGGCGCGGCATCATAATCAGGCCCACAAAGTGTGTCCATGATCTCACTGCGGGTAATGAAAATATTTTTGCCTGACCCCTTGATGCCCGGCGATGCGACCCCATCTAGTAGTCAACCGCAGTGGTGAACCTGAAAAAAAACGATTCAGGGAGCTTGAAACCGCACGTTTCGCCCTTATTACAGGTTCACAACCACATGTTGACGAATTTTTAGTGGAGACGTTTAGATGGGTAAAATTATTGGTATCGACCTGGGTACAACCAACTCTTGTGTAGCGATTATGGACGGCACGACGGCACGTGTGCTTGAGAACGCCGAAGGCGATCGCACCACGCCTTCTATCATTGCTTATACCAACGATGGTGAAACTCTGGTTGGTCAGCCGGCTAAACGTCAGGCAGTGACGAACCCGCAAAATACGCTGTTCGCGATCAAACGCCTGATTGGCCGTCGCTTCCAGGATGAAGAAGTTCAGCGTGACGTTTCTATCATGCCGTACAAAATCATCGGCGCTGACAACGGCGACGCATGGCTTGATGTGAAAGGTCAGAAAATGGCACCGCCGCAGATCTCTGCAGAAGTGCTGAAAAAAATGAAGAAAACGGCGGAAGATTACTTGGGTGAGCCGGTAACTGAAGCGGTTATCACTGTACCGGCGTACTTTAACGATGCTCAGCGTCAGGCAACCAAAGATGCTGGCCGTATCGCAGGTCTGGAAGTCAAACGTATCATCAACGAACCGACCGCTGCCGCACTGGCTTACGGTCTGGATAAAGAAGTTGGCAACCGTACTATCGCGGTTTACGACCTCGGTGGTGGTACCTTCGATATCTCTATTATCGAAATCGACGAAGTTGACGGCGAAAAAACCTTTGAAGTTCTGGCAACCAACGGTGATACCCACCTGGGTGGTGAAGACTTCGATACCCGTCTGATCAACTATCTGGTCGACGAATTCAAGAAAGATCAGGGCATTGACCTGCGTAACGATCCGCTGGCGATGCAGCGTCTGAAAGAAGCGGCTGAGAAAGCGAAAATCGAGCTTTCTTCTGCTCAGCAGACCGACGTTAACCTGCCGTACATCACAGCAGATGCGACCGGTCCGAAACACATGAACATTAAAGTGACGCGCGCGAAACTGGAAAGCCTGGTAGAAGACCTGGTGAACCGTTCCATCGAGCCGCTGAAAGTGGCGCTGCAGGATGCTGGCCTGTCCGTTTCTGACGTGCAGGACGTGATCCTGGTCGGTGGTCAGACGCGTATGCCGATGGTTCAGAAGAAAGTGGCTGAGTTCTTCGGTAAAGAGCCGCGTAAAGACGTTAACCCGGACGAAGCTGTCGCTATCGGCGCTGCGGTTCAGGGCGGTGTACTGACTGGTGATGTGAAAGACGTACTGCTGCTGGACGTTACCCCGCTGTCGCTGGGTATCGAAACCATGGGCGGCGTGATGACTTCGCTCATCAACAAAAACACTACCATCCCGACCAAACACAGCCAGGTGTTCTCGACTGCGGAAGACAACCAGTCTGCGGTAACCATCCATGTGCTGCAGGGTGAGCGTAAACGCGCTGGCGATAACAAGTCTCTGGGTCAGTTCAACCTGGATGGAATTAACCCGGCACCGCGCGGCATGCCGCAGATCGAAGTTACCTTTGACATCGATGCTGACGGTATCCTGCACGTTTCCGCGAAAGATAAGAACAGCGGTAAAGAGCAGAAGATCACCATCAAGGCTTCTTCTGGCCTGAACGAAGATGAAATCGAAAAAATGGTTCGCGAAGCGGAAGCTAACGCTGAGTCTGACCGTAAATTCGAAGAACTGGTTCAGACCCGCAACCAGGGTGACCATCTGCTGCACAGCACCCGTAAGCAGGTTGAAGAAGCGGGCGACAAGCTGCCGGCAGACGATAAAACCGCTATCGAGTCTGCACTGACCGCGCTGGAAACCGCGCTGAAAGGTGAAGATAAAGCGGATATCGAAGCGAAAATGCAGGCGCTGGCGCAGGCTTCCCAGAAACTGCTGGAAATTGCTCAACAGCAGCACGCCCAGCAGCAGGCGGGTTCCGCTGATGCTTCTGAGAACAACGCGAAAGACGACGACGTTGTCGACGCTGAGTTCGAAGAAGTGAAAGACAAAAAATAATCGCCCTTTGAACGGGTAAAGACTGGCACGGGCGAAGAGGTTTCCTCTCCGCCCGTGCTCGCATGTTAAGGGCAATGAAAAGAGATGGCTAAAAGAGACTACTACGAGGTTTTAGGCGTTTCCAAAACCGCGGAAGAGCGTGAAATCAAAAAGGCGTACAAACGCCTTGCCATGAAATTTCACCCGGACCGTAACCAGGGTGATAAAGACGCTGAAGCCAAATTTAAAGAGATCAAGGAAGCTTACGAGATCCTGACCGACGATCAGAAACGCGCTGCGTATGATCAGTACGGCCATGCCGCATTCGAACAGGGCGGTATGGGTGGTGGCGGATTCGGCGGCGGCTTTGGCGGTGGCGCTGATTTCAGTGACATCTTCGGCGACGTGTTTGGCGACATTTTTGGCGGCGGTCGTGGTCGTCAGCGCGCCGCACGCGGGGCGGATTTACGCTACAACATGGAGCTGACGCTGGAAGAAGCGGTGCGCGGCGTCACGAAAGAGATCCGTATCCCGACGCTGGAAGAGTGCGACGTCTGCCACGGCAATGGCGCGAAACCCGGCACCCAACCGCAGACCTGTCCGACCTGTCATGGTTCCGGCCAGGTACAAATGCGCCAGGGCTTCTTTGCGGTGCAGCAGACCTGTCCGCACTGTCAGGGCCGCGGTACGCTAATTAAAGATCCGTGCACCAAGTGCCACGGTCATGGTCGCGTTGAGAAATCCAAAACGCTGTCGGTGAAAATCCCGGCAGGCGTGGATACTGGCGATCGTATCCGCCTGGCAGGTGAGGGCGAAGCTGGTGAGCATGGCGCACCAGCAGGCGATTTGTACGTTCAGGTACAGGTAAAACAGCACCCGATTTTCGAGCGCGAAGGTAATAATCTGTACTGCGAAGTGCCGATTAACTTCGCCATGGCTGCCCTCGGAGGGGAAATCGAAGTGCCGACGCTGGATGGTCGCGTGATGCTGAAAGTGCCGCATGAAACGCAGACCGGCAAACTGTTCCGCATGCGCGGTAAAGGTGTAAAATCCGTCCGCGGCGGCGCCCAGGGCGATCTGCTGTGTCGTGTGGTGGTGGAAACCCCGGTCGGTCTTAACGAGAAGCAAAAACAGTTGCTGAAAGATCTGCAGGAAAGTTTTGGCGGCCCGACGGGTGAGAAAAACAGCCCGCGCTCCAAAAGCTTCTTCGACGGCGTAAAAAAATTCTTCGATGATTTGACGCGCTAAGCGCAGAGCATGGTGAATAAAACCCGAAAGGTGCGATCCTTTCGGGTTTTTTGTTTATTAACTCGCTGAGATAGCCTGAAATAACCCCACTGTTGCCAGCAGTGAAAGAAGACAAAGCAACGTGGAAATAAGCACTGTCTCTGGTTTGATTTTCTTCTCTTTCGTCAGATACAGTGGCGCTGCAACCGCAGTGATGCGCGTCTCCTGATTCACCCGCAGGCCAATGCGCGGAACCGTAATAATAAAATCATTGATGCCCACATCACGCAGATCTTTGCGCAGCAGATATAACAGTTGAGTCAGATTAGCATCACTGACAAACTGACCACGCACTCCCCACAGTTCAGCGGTGATAGTTCCTTTATCAATCACTTTTTCTGCACGTTTTTCAATCAGTAAGCTCAGGCAACGTGCGCGCATTGGCGTCATTTTTATTTTTCTG
Source organism: Trabulsiella odontotermitis (assembly GCF_030053895.1). Lineage (NCBI taxonomy): Bacteria > Pseudomonadati > Pseudomonadota > Gammaproteobacteria > Enterobacterales > Enterobacteriaceae > Trabulsiella > Trabulsiella odontotermitis. The sequence goes on along the minus strand of NZ_CP125781.1, from coordinate 3,835,003 downwards.
GCGTTGTCCCGGTTTTCTATTTCTAAACTTTCTTCGCTAAAAATAAAATTCTCGTTGAGTATATAGCGGCTCATAGCGATACCTTAATCAATAAGTGACGTGTTAAATATTGGCACAGCTAATGAATAACTCTTACTCTTTCATGGGCGACATTGTCCATTTTTGGAAATAGAGAGATATATAATATATAAATAACATTATATATCATTGATATTAAAGGATTTTATTTGCTTTAAGTTGAAGGGGGTATACGCGGTGGCTATTATTATTTAGAGGTGTCATTCCAATGATGTAAATTGATTTTATCATCCTGCCTGTCCGTGTTTTATTGTTGTTATTCGTGATTACCTTATTTTCTGCAATCGTGGGAGGGTATGTCCACAGCACATCGCTGTGCATTTTAAACGAAAATTCACGAGGTAATCAGAATGTCTAAATTAATTAAGGGCGACAGCCGTACTGAGCAAAGTAATGCCGTAGATGGTTTTAAACCTGCGACTGAAACTGAAAAATATAGCTATACTTCGGCTCGCGTCGCGACGCCGGTATATAACCGTTATAAGAAAGCCAATAAGCCGAAAGTATTTGGTTACTACACCGACTGGTCTCAGTATGACGGTCGTCTGCAGGGCCAGGATACGCCGGAAAGCCGCGGTCGTGGATATGACCTGGCGAATGTTGCGCCTACCGCTTACGACAAAATCATTTTTGGTTTCCTGGGCATCGTTGGCGATCAGGGCGAAAAGCAGTCCACCATCAATAACGCCGCTTCTCAGACCGGCAAAGTCACGAATGAGCCGACTTTCCTCGACCCGTGGGGTGATTTCCAGTCTTATGTCAACTGCAACCTGGAAACCAGCGGCTGGGATGTCGATCCGAAAACAGTTACTGAATCTACCACGCATGGTCTGCTGGGCGGTCTGCGCGATCTGCAGGCGAAAGCCAAAACCATGGGCCATGAACTGGCGCTCTCCATGAGTATCGGTGGCTGGACCATGAGTAACGGTTTCCACGAAATGGCGAAAACCGACGCTTCCCGTAAAGTGTTTGCTGCGGGCGTCGTGAAACTGTTCAAACAGTTCCCGATGTTCAGCGAAGTGGATATTGACTGGGAATATCCGAACAACGCTGGTAACGGCAACCCGCATGGTCCGGAAGATGGCGCGAACTACGCGATGCTTATCAAGGAGCTGAAAACGCAGCTGAATGCAGCTGGTCGCAGCGATGTGAAAGTGTCTATCGCCAGCTCCGCCGTGGTTGATGTGCTGGGCTACTCCAATGTGAAAGCGTTGCTGGATGCCGGTCTGTATGGCATCAACGTCATGACCTATGACTTCTTTGGTACGCCGTGGGCGGCAGAACTGACTCACCACACCAACCTGACGCCGCTGAATGAAGGCAGCTGGAGTGTTGAAGCGGTGGTTGATTACCTGATCGCCGAAGGTTTCCCGTCAGATCGTATCAATATCGGTTATGCCGGTTATACCCGTAACGCCCGCAACGCAGAGATCAGCTCTTTCTCTCCGCTGAAAGGGACGTACAACCCGGGGCAGGGTACCACGACCGGGACCTTTGAATCGGGTTGCACCGAATGGTATGACACCATCTATAACTATCTGGATCTGGAAAACCAGAAAGGTCGTAATGGCTTCAACGTCTATACCGATGACGTGGCAAATGCTGATTTCCTGTTCAACCCAAACAGTGGCGTCTTTATGTCTCTCGACACCCCACGTTCTGTGAAACTGAAAGGTGAATATGCGGCTCGCCATAATCTGGGCGGTCTGTTTACCTGGACTATTGATCAGGACAACGGTGTACTGCTGAATGCGGCACGTGAAGGTCTGGGTTATGAAATGGAAAATGAAGTCGTGGATATGGAGCCGTTCTACTTCAAAGGCATTAATACCACTGGCGAAGAGGATTCATCCACTGACGAACCGGTTGTGCCGGATGAAGATCCGATTGATGTTGAACCAGTAGATGACGAACCGGTTGACGACGAACCAGAAGAAGACGATACCCCGGTATCTGTCGGCGGGACCTGGGATGCTGAGAAAATCTATTATGGTTTTGACGCTGGTAAAGAAGGTGAGATCGTGACTTACAACGGTCATTCTTACCAGGCTCAGTGGTGGAACCAGGGCATGCAACCTGATCTGAATTGCGGTGAAGGTCAGCCGTGGCAGGATTTAGGGGCGATTTAACTTCTCGCAAATTCCTTCCTGCAAAAGACGCTCATTGAGCGTCTTTTTTTTCGTTTTTTACGAGTTATTAAGCAGAAATAAGCTGCTTTTTTCGAGTGAATCGACCGGGTATCATTTCTATTATTCTGTTTTATCGAAGTGAATCGGGATTTGACATGAAATATTTACACCGTTTTTTTAGCAGTGATGCATCCGGTGGCATCATCCTTATTCTTGCCGCCGCGCTGGCGATGCTGTTGGCGAATACTGGCGCGACCAGCGGCATTTATCACTCGTTTCTGGAAACCCCTGTGCAGTTGCGGGTGGGCGCGCTGGAAATCAATAAAAACATGCTGTTGTGGATTAACGATGCCCTGATGGCGGTGTTTTTCCTGCTGATTGGTCTTGAGGTCAAGCGTGAACTGTTGCAGGGATCGCTCGCCAGCCGCCATCAGGCGGTGTTCCCGGTGATCGCCGCGCTGGGTGGGATGGTGGTGCCGGCGCTGGTGTATCTGGCGTTTAATGCGCAGGATCCGATTGCTCGCGAAGGCTGGGCGATCCCGGCGGCGACCGACATCGCCTTTGCGCTGGGTGTGCTGGCGTTGCTCGGCAGCCGCGTTCCGGCAGCACTGAAAATCTTCCTGATGGCGCTGGCGATTATCGATGATCTCGGGGCGATTGTGATTATCGCACTGTTTTATACCAACGATTTGTCACTGTTGTCGCTGGGCGTTGCTGCAGCGGCAATTGTAGTGCTGGTGGCGCTGAACCTGAGCGGCGTGCGTCGGACAGGCATTTATATTCTGGTGGGGGCGATCCTATGGACGGCGGTGCTGAAATCCGGCGTTCACGCGACGCTCGCCGGGGTGATTGTTGGTTTCCTGATCCCTTTACAGGAAAAAGCAGGAAAATCACCGGCAAAGCAACTTGAGCACGTTCTGCACCCGTGGGTCGCGTTTTTGATTTTGCCGTTGTTCGCCTTTGCCAATGCCGGGGTTTCCCTCGACGGCGTCACGCCCGAAGGGCTGATGTCGCTGTTGCCTTTAGGCATTATTGCCGGCCTGTTTATTGGGAAACCGCTGGGCATTGGTTTATTCTGCTGGCTGGCGCTAAAACTAAAATGGGCGTCGTTGCCGGAGGGCACCACCTGCAGACAAATCATGGCGGTGGGCGTCCTGTGCGGAATCGGCTTCACAATGTCGATTTTCATCGCCAGCCTGGCGTTTGGCGGCGTGGATCCGGCGCTGATTAACTGGGCGAAACTGGGCATCTTGATTGGCTCCATTGCTTCGGCCGTTGTCGGTTATTGTCTGCTACGCTTCCAGATGCGCGGCGACGTCAGAACCGCCTGAATAAAAAAGAGCCCTGCGGGGCTCTTTTTACGACATTTATCAGGGAGTGAAAGCATGTCTCATATCAATTACAACCATCTTTATTATTTCTGGCATGTCTACAAAGAGGGATCTGTCGTAGGTGCGGCGGAAGTACTCTACCTGACGCCGCAAACCATCACCGGGCAGATCAAAGCCCTCGAAGAACGCCTGCAGGGGCGGCTGTTCAAACGTAAGGGCAGGGGGCTTGAGCCAAGCGAACTGGGGGAACTGGTGTTCCGCTACGCGGACAAGATGTTCACGCTCAGCCAGGAGATGCTGGATGTCGTCAACTATCGCAAAGAGGCGAATCTGCTGTTCGATGTTGGCGTTGCGGATGCGCTGTCGAAACGGCTGGTGAGCGGTATTCTGGATGCCGCCGTGGTGGAAGATGAACAGATCCACCTGCGTTGTTTTGAATCCACACACGAACTGCTGCTTGAGCAGCTCAGCCAGCACAAACTGGACATGATTATCTCCGATTGCCCTATCGACTCCACGCAACAGGAAGGGCTGTTTTCGGTAAAAATCGGTGAGTGCAGCGTCAGTTTCTGGAGCATGAGCCCGCTACCGAAAAAGCCGTTTCCGGCGTGCCTGGAAGAGCGACGCCTGCTGATCCCGGGTCGTCGTTCCATGTTAGGTCGCAAGCTGTTGAACTGGATCAACACCCAGGGGTTAAAAGTGGAGATCCTTGGTGAGTTCGACGATGCCGCGCTGATGAAAGCTTTTGGCGCCGCGCACAATGCCATTTTTGTTGCGCCAACGCTGTATGCCAGCGATCTTTATGCCGATGAAAACATCGTGGAGGTGGGACGTCTGGACAGTGTGATGGAAGAGTATCACGCCATTTTTGCCGAGCGGATGATTCAGCACCCGGCAGTGCAGCGCATCTGTCATCGTGACTATAAATCCCTGTTTACGTTGCCGAAGCGCTGAATGACAGACATAAAAAAACCCGCGTTAAGCGGGCTTTTTTACAAAGCGGATAACAAGCGGGCGATTAAGCCAGTTTGTTGATCTGAGCAACCAGGTTCGCCTTATGACGAGCCGCTTTGTTTTTGTGGATCAGACCTTTAGAAGCCTGACGGTCCACGATTGGTTGCATTTCGTTAAATGCTTTCTGTGCAGCAGCTTTGTCGCCAGCTTCGATAGCTGCGTATACTTTCTTGATGAAAGTACGCATCATAGAGCGACGGCTAGCGTTGTGCTTGCGAGCCTTTTCAGACTGAACGGCGCGCTTCTTAGCTGATTTGATATTAGCCAAGGTCCAACTCCCAAATATGATCTATATGGACAATTCAAAGGCCGAGGAATATGCCCTTTTAGCCTTCTTTTGTCAATGGATTTGTGCAAATAAGCGCCGTTAATGTGACGACACTTGATTACGTAGTGATGGCGCAGGATTCTAACAGCTTGCGCCTGCCGAATACAGCTTTTCTGGCACAAAAATCGCAGCATAACGGCAGTTTTTCTCGCCATTACCGTCAAGGTTGATGAAATCCTTATCTCTTTCTGCTGCGGAGTGTAATCGCGGGTTAACCTTGACTGCTGTACAAGGTATACTCGAACGATTTTCACTGTTTTGAGCCAGACATGAAGCTGATACGCGGCATACATAATTTGAGTCAGGCCCCGCACGGGTGTGTGCTGACCATCGGTAATTTTGACGGCGTACATCGTGGGCATCAGGCGTTGCTGCAACGTTTACGCGAAGAAGGCCGCGAGCGTGGCGTGCCGGTGGTGGTCATGATTTTTGAACCGCAGCCGCTTGAGCTTTTTTCGGCTGAAAAAGCCCCCGCGCGTCTGACGCGCCTGCGTGAAAAACTGCGCTATCTGGCCGAAAGCGGCGTTGACTATGTCTTGTGCCTCCGCTTCGACCGTCGCTTTGCCGCCCTGACGGCGCAAACATTTATCAGCGATCTGCTGGTAAAACGTCTTGGTGTACAGTATCTCGCGGTGGGTGATGATTTCCGCTTTGGCGCGGGTCGCCAGGGGGATTTCTTGTTATTGCAAAAGGCGGGTGCGGAGTTTGGTTTCAACGTCACCAGTACGCAAACTTTCTGTGAAGGGGGCGTGCGTATCAGCAGCACCGCAGTGCGTCAGGCGCTGGCGGAAGACGATTTGCTGCAGGCAGAGAAATTGCTGGGTCATCCTTTTATTATTTCTGGCCGTGTGGTGCATGGCGATGAGCTTGGGCGCACCATCGGTTTCCCGACGGCGAACTTACCGCTGCGTCGTCAGGTCTCCCCGGTAAAAGGGGTTTATGCGGTGGAAGTCGCAGGATTAGGTAACACACTCCTGCCTGGTGTTGCGAATATTGGCACCCGGCCCACGGTGTCTGGCGTACGCCAACAGCTCGAAGTACATCTGTTAGATGTTGTAATGGACCTCTATGGTCGCCATATAGATGTCATACTGCGTAAAAAAATACGCAATGAGCAGCGATTCGCGTCGCTGGATGAACTAAAAGCGCAGATTGCGCGTGATGAATTAACCGCCCGTGATTTTTTTGGGCTATCCAACCCGGCGTAATGCCTGAACGAGTTTTAAATACGGAACCGAGAATCTGATGAGTGACTATAAATCGACCCTGAATTTGCCGGAAACAGGGTTCCCGATGCGCGGCGACCTCGCTAAGCGCGAACCGGGAATGCTGGCGCGTTGGACCGATGATGACCTGTACGGCATCATCCGTGCGGCGAAAAAAGGCAAAAAAACCTTCATTCTGCATGATGGCCCTCCTTATGCGAATGGCAGCATTCATATTGGTCACTCGGTCAACAAGATTCTGAAAGACATTATCGTGAAGTCCAAAGGACTCGCGGGATATGACTCGCCTTATGTTCCAGGCTGGGACTGCCACGGTCTGCCTATCGAACTGAAAGTTGAGCAGGAATTTGGTAAGCCAGGCGAGAAGTTCACTGCCGCCGAGTTCCGCGCTAAATGCCGTGAGTACGCCGCAGGCCAGGTTGATGGTCAGCGAAAAGACTTTATCCGTCTTGGCGTGCTGGGCGACTGGTCGCATCCGTACCTGACGATGAACTTCAAAACCGAAGCCAACATCATCCGTGCGCTGGGCAAAATCATCGGCAACGGCCACCTGCTGAAAGGGGCGAAGCCGGTGCACTGGTGCGTGGACTGCCGTTCTGCGCTGGCGGAAGCGGAAGTCGAGTACTACGACAAAACCTCTCCGTCTATTGATGTGGCGTTTGAGGCGGTCGATCAGGACGCCATCAAGGGCAAATTTGGCCTGCCTGGTGTCAGCGGCCCGATCTCACTGGTGATCTGGACCACCACGCCGTGGACGTTACCGGCAAACCGTGCAATCTCCCTGTCGGCGGAATTTGACTATGCGTTGGTACAGGTTGAAGGTCAGGCGCTGATCGTAGCGAAAGATCTGCTGGAAAGCGTGCTGAAACGCGCAAATATCACCGATTACACCGTGCTTGGTACTGTCAAAGGCGATGCGCTGGAACTGATGCGCTTTAAGCATCCGTTCCTCAATTTCGACGTCCCGGCGATCCTCGGCGATCACGTGACGCTGGAAGCGGGTACCGGTGCGGTACATACCGCCGGCGGTCACGGTCCGGACGACTATAGCATCAGCCTGAAATACGGTCTGGAAATCGCAAACCCGGTGGGCCCGGACGGTTCCTTCCTGCCAGGTACATACCCGGCGCTGGACGGCATCAACGTCTTCAAAGCGAACGACATTATCGTCGATATTCTGCGTAACAGCGGCGCGCTGCTGCATGTAGAAAAACTCCAGCACAGCTACCCGTGCTGCTGGCGTCATAAGACGCCGATCATCTTCCGCGCCACGCCGCAGTGGTTCGTGAGCATGGATCAAAAAGGCCTGCGTGCGCAGTCGCTGGCGGAAATCAAAGGCGTGCAGTGGATCCCGGACTGGGGCCAGGCGCGTATTGAATCAATGGTCGCTAACCGTCCTGACTGGTGTATTTCCCGTCAGCGTACCTGGGGCGTGCCGATGTCGCTGTTCGTGCATAAAGAAACGCATGAACTGCACCCGCGCACGCTGGAATTGATGGAAGCCGTTGCGAAACGTGTGGAAGTTGACGGCATCCAGGCGTGGTGGGATCTCGACCCGCGCGACATCATGGGTGATGACGCCGACAGCTACGAGAAAGTACCAGACACGCTCGACGTGTGGTTTGATTCCGGATCCACTCACGCGTCCGTCGTTGATGTGCGCCCGGAATTTGCCGGTCATGCCGCCGATATGTATCTGGAAGGTTCTGACCAGCATCGCGGCTGGTTCATGTCCTCGCTGATGATCTCCACGGCGATGAAAGGCAAAGCGCCGTATCGCCAGGTGTTGACTCACGGCTTCACCGTGGATGGTCAGGGACGCAAAATGTCCAAATCCATCGGCAACACCGTGAGCCCGCAGGATGTGATGAACAAACTGGGCGCGGATATTCTGCGTCTGTGGGTGGCATCAACGGACTACACCGGTGAAATGGCGGTCTCCGATGAGATCCTCAAACGTGCCGCCGACAGCTATCGTCGTATCCGTAACACCGCGCGCTTCCTGCTGGCGAACCTGAACGGGTTTGATCCGGTAAAAGACATGGTGAAACCGGAAGAGATGGTGGTGCTGGACCGGTGGGCGGTGGGTTGCGCGAAAGCGGCGCAGGAAGACATTGTTAAAGCCTATGAGTCCTACGATTTCCACGAAGTGGTGCAGCGCCTGATGCGTTTCTGCTCCATCGAAATGGGCTCGTTCTATCTCGACATCATCAAAGACAGACAGTACACCGCGAAAGCCGACAGCGTTGCCCGTCGCAGTTGCCAGACCGCGCTGTTCCACATTGCGGAAGCGCTGGTGCGCTGGATGGCGCCGATCATGTCCTTCACCGCTGATGAAATCTGGGGTTATCTGCCGGGCTCCCGTGAGAAGTATGTTTTCACTGGCGAATGGTACGACGGGCTGTTTGGCCTGGCGGCAACCGAGCCAATGAACGATGCTTTCTGGGATGACTTGCTGAAAGTCCGTGGCGAAGTGAACAAGGTGATCGAACAGGCGCGTGCTGATAAGAAAGTGGGCGGTTCTCTGGAAGCAGCGGTGACGCTGTTTGCCGAGCCGGAACTCTCTGCGAAGCTCACCGCGCTGGGCGATGAATTGCGATTTGTCCTGTTGACCTCCGGCGCGAAAGTTGCGGATTATGCCGGGGCGACGGCAGACGCTCAGCAGAGTGAACTGCTGAAAGGGCTGAAAATCGCCCTGAGCAAAGCCGAAGGTGATAAATGCCCGCGCTGCTGGCATTACACCACTGATGTCGGCCTGGTGGCGGAACACGCAGAACTCTGCGGACGCTGTGTCAGCAACGTCGCCGGTGACGGTGAAAAACGTAAGTTTGCCTGATGAGTAACTCTGTCTGTTCTACCGGACTGCGCTGGCTGTGGGTGGTCGTCGCGGTGCTGATTATCGATTTAGGCAGCAAGTACCTGATCCTCCAGAATTTTGCGCTGGGGGATACGGTTTCGCTGTTTCCGTCGCTGAATCTGCACTATGCGCGTAACTATGGCGCGGCGTTCAGCTTTCTTGCCGACAGCGGTGGCTGGCAGCGCTGGTTCTTTGCCGGCATCGCTATCGGTATCTGCGTAGTGCTGACGGTACTGATGTACCGCTCAAAAGCGACGCAGAAGCTGAATAACATCGCCTACGCGTTAATCATCGGCGGGGCGCTGGGCAACCTGTTTGACCGCCTGTGGCACGGCTTTGTCGTCGACATGATCGATTTCTACGTCGGCGACTGGCACTTTGCGACCTTCAACCTTGCCGATACCGCGATTTGTATCGGCGCAGCGTTGATTGTGCTGGAAGGCTTTTTGCCGAATGCGGCTGCGAAGAAGCAAGCGTAATCAGAAATGCCGGGTGGCGCTATGCTTACCCGGCCTACAGAATGTCGGCCTGACGTAGGCCCGGTAAGTGAAGCGCCACCGGGCAAACCGATGAGGCAAAACCATAGGCAAATTTGAATGTCTAAATCCGTACAGAGCAATAGCGCCGTACTGGTGCATTTCACGCTGAAGCTTGACGACGGTTCAACGGCCGAGTCGACCCGCAGCAATGGCAAACCGGCACTGTTTCGTCTGGGCGACGCGTCGCTGTCAGAAGGGCTGGAACAGCACCTGCTGGGGCTGAAAGAGGGGGAGAAGAAATCCTTCTCGCTGGAGCCGGATGCCGCCTTTGGCGTCTCCAGCCCGGATCTCATCCAGTACTTTTCCCGTCGCGAATTTATGGATGCCGGCGAGCCGGAAATCGGCGCGATTATGCTCTTTACCGCAATGGATGGCAGCGAAATGCCTGGTGTGATCCGCGAGATTAACGGTGATTCCATTATGGTGGATTTCAACCATCCGCTGGCAGACCAGACCGTCCATTTTGATGTCGAAGTGCTGGAAATCGATCCGGCGCTGGAGGTTTAAATGCAGATTCTGTTGGCCAACCCGCGCGGTTTCTGCGCTGGTGTAGACCGCGCTATCAGCATTGTGGAAAACGCGCTGGCGATTTACGGCGCGCCGATTTACGTCCGTCACGAAGTGGTGCATAACCGCTACGTGGTCGATAGCCTGCGTGAACGCGGGGCGATTTTTATCGAGCAGATCAGCGAAGTGCCGGACGGCGCGATCCTGATTTTTTCAGCACACGGTGTCTCGCAAGCGGTACGCAATGAAGCGAAAAGCCGTGATCTGACGGTGTTTGATGCCACCTGCCCGCTGGTGACCAAAGTCCATATGGAAGTTGCCCGCGCCAGTCGTCGTGGTGAAGAATCGATCCTCATCGGCCACGCCGGACACCCGGAAGTGGAAGGGACGATGGGCCAGTACAGCAACCCGGAAGGGGGCATGTATCTGGTGGAATCCCCGGATGATGTCTGGAAGCTGGATGTCAAAAACGAAACCAAACTGTCGTTTATGACTCAGACCACGCTGTCGGTTGACGATACCTCGGATGTGATTGACGCGCTGCGTCAGCGTTTCCCGAAAATCGTCGGCCCGCGCAAAGACGACATCTGCTATGCCACCACCAACCGTCAGGAAGCGGTGCGCGCGATGGCGGAACAGGCCGATGTGGTGCTGGTGGTCGGCTCCAAAAACTCCTCAAACTCCAACCGTCTCGCCGAACTGGCGCAGCGGATGGGCAAAACCGCCTTTCTTATCGACGATGCGACCGACATTCAGGAAAACTGGGTAAAAGGCGCGAACTGCGTTGGCGTCACGGCAGGTGCCTCGGCACCGGATATCCTGGTGCAGAACGTGATTGCACGTTTGCAGGAACTGGGCGGTGGTGAGGCGGTTCCGCTGGAAGGCCGCGAAGAAAATATCGTCTTTGAAGTGCCGAAAGAGCTGCGGATGGACGTCCGCGAAATCCAGTAATTTCCCCTCCTGAAAGACAACAGTCACCCGGGTGGTGACTGTTGTGATAAAGCGTCGATTCGGTCACAGGGTTAATCGATTAATCTGCTATGCTTGTTTTGTTGTTCTCCTCGGGCCGGAGAAAAACATGAAACCTGTTCTGTCTCAGCCGCCGCACGTCGACTGGCTGACGGGGGTGTTTTCGCGCACCCCGCTATTACGCAAAACCACTCGTCTCGCCGATCTCCACGGTGTCTTTGCTGATTTCTCCGGCTGGCAGCATGCCGATCCCCAACAGATTGTTTATGACGTTGAAATGCTGGATACCCCATCCGGTTCGGGCGAGCTGTTTACAGGTGTGACCCATCTTCACCCCGGAAAAGTCGGCGACGAATATTTTATGACCCGCGGTCATTTCCATGCCCTGCGTGAACAGGGTGAAGTCTATTTTGGCCTGCGCGGTGATGGATTGCTGCTGCTTCAGGATGAACAAGGCGCGATGCGCCTCGAACCGGTTTTTGCCGGCTCGGTGCACATCATTCCGGGGTATACCGCACATCGCCTGATCAATACCGGCACGGAGATCCTCTCGGCGCTGGCGGTCTGGTCGTCCACCGCCGGGCACGATTATGCCGCGCTGGCAGGCGGATTTGCCTGGCGGGTAGTGGAAGACGATCGGCAGGTGCAGGTCAGGGAGGTGCAAAATGGCTGAATACGGCCTCGACATGACCATTCACCATCAGCCGATGGGCTTCAGTTATGGCGATGATGTCACCGGCCCGATGCCGGAGATCCGCACTCTCGATCAAATCCGCCCGTCGCTGCGTGATCCGCAGTGCGACGGGCCGCAGGAGGTGTATGCCATTGCGATGGACGTGGCACGCATCCAGGATCGTGAAGAGCTGCAAAAACGGATGCTGTTGTTCGGTGTCGTCACTTACGCCGCCGGGCAACTGGGTGAAGAACCGATTCGCAGCCAGGGACATGTGCATCGCATCAGTCAGCACAGCGGCTGGTCGCCGCCTGAGCTGTATGAGATCTGGCAGGGGAAAGCGATTATCTACATGCAGGAATATGTTGAAGACGATCCAGGGCGCTGTTTCGCCGTTATCGCCGGACCGGGAGACAAAGTGCTGGTGCCGCCGGGCTGGGGCCATGCCACGATTTCCGCGAGCCCGGACGAGCCGCTGACGTTCGGTGCCTGGTGTGATCGGGAATACGGCTTTGAGTATGACGCGGTACGCGCGCATAAAGGACTGGCGTGGTATCCGCTGGTGCAGGAATCACAGATCGTCTGGCTGCATAATCCGCATTATGTGCCAGGCCGGTTACAGGTGATAGCCCCCCGGCAGTATGAGGAGTTTGGCATCACATCAGCGCCGATTTATCAGCAGTTTATCGACGATCCCGCCCGTTTCCAGTTTATCTCGCGGCCTGATAAAGCGGTCGCGCTGTGGCAAAACTTTCATCCCTGACAGACCGGGGCGTGTGCCCCGGTTTTGTTGTGGTTACCCGGCAAACAATCCACTGGCGACGCCAATCGCCGCCAGTACCAGCAACAGAATCATCGCTTTCACTGGCGACACGCCGCGTTTTGCCATCAGATACCAGGTGCCCAGCACCACCACCAGCGGCAGCAGTTGCGGGAAGATACCATCAAGCATCTGCTGCACGTGGATATTGACGCCGTCTTTAGTGATGAATTCCAGCCCGGTGCCGAGCTTCACGTAGCTCGCCGCCACACCGCCCATCACGAATACCCCGAGCAGTGAGAGCGCTTCACGCAGGCGGGCGGATTTGCTGCTCACCAGAATTTCCACGGAGCCGGAACCCATCTGGTAGCCTTTTAAAAACAGATACCAGGAGCCGGGAATGATGATCGCCAGCCAGGCGACGATATAAAACAGCGGACCTAAGACACTCCCGCCTGCCGCCAGCGCCATCCCGATACTGAGCAGGATCGGGATCAGCATGCCGGGGATCATCGAGTCGCCGATCCCGGCGAGCGGTCCCATCAACCCGACTTTCAGGGTGTTAATCGTGTCGCCGTCGATCGGCTCGCCGTTGGCCTTTTTCTCTTCAAGACCCAACGCCATTCCGTTCACAATGGCGCCAATTTGCGGCTCGGTATTGTAGAAAGAGGCGTGGCGGCGCAGCATTTCGGTGCGCCCGGCGGCGTCCGGGTAGAGTTTCCGCGCGACGGGCAGCATGCTCAGGCAAAAGCCGAACGATTCCAGACGCTCAAAACTCATCGACGACAGGTTGTGCATCATCCACGCGCGCCAGCAGCGGCGCAGATCTTTACGGGTCAGTTTACGGTCTTCCATCAGAATTCATCCTCATCATCAGCCACCGGGGCAGAAGGCGCAGCCTGAGGCGCTTCCGGTTTATAGTTGTAGTGAATCAGCGCCAGCAGCGCGCCGACAATCACCAGAGCGACCATGTTCAGCTTCAGGAAAACGATGCACACGAAGCCAACGAGAAAGTAGATCAGCATGGTGTAGTTCTTAATGATTTGCTTGAGCAGGATAGCAATCCCCACTGCCGGCAGAATGCCGCCGAGCACGTTCATAATGGAAAGCACCACTTTCGGCAGGCTGTCCATAAATTCGCTGATGTACTGCGCGCCGAAGTACACGGCGATAAACGTCGGCACAAAACGCAGCAGGAAATTGGTGACCTGCGGCCAGATGGCGCTGTTGAGGTAAATACCGCGCTCATCGCCGCGCTCCAGCGCCGTATCGGCACGGTGATTCCAGAAGGAGTTCAACACCATCATGGCGTTGAACAGAATGGTGCCTGCAATACCGATAGTGGCGGCCAGCGCGACCGCTACTTCCGGCCCTTTGCCGGAAAGAATACCCAGCGCAATGGCCGGAAAGGCCACAAAGTTCAGGTCGGCGGGCATCGAGCCGCCGGGCGTCACCATGGCGATATACACCGCCTGCACCGCCACGCCAATCATGATCCCGGTTTTGATATCACCGAGGATCACCCCCACCAGCATGCCGGAGACCAGCGGGCGGGTGATGAGATACCAGCCGCCCGTCAGGCCAAACAGCCAGGGACTACTGAGCGCGCCCAGATAGCAGAGCACGCCAATTAATGCCGCTTCGATAAACATCGTCTGCTCCTTATTTCATTTTTTGTCGGGCGTCCTGCCAGCTGTAATGACTGGCATCCGGTACCAGACGGAATTCGATATGATGGCCATGCGCGCTCAACCAGTCGAAAGCGGCGATTTCTCCGGCATTAACTGACTGATTGGGCCCGATGGTGACCGTGTCAGCGCGGGCGCTCATCGGGCCAACGTTGATTTTGCCGTTGCTGTTTTTGAGGCTGATGCCTGCCTGTTCTATTTTTTGCAGCGTGACCGGTGACTTGCCGATGACGAAATAGCGCTTATCACTGGCAATAACTTTGGGCAGTTTCTCGATCGCGGTGGCGGTATCAAATAGCCACACTTTGGTATCGGACACCGCCCCTTTCATGACCGAAGAGAGCAGAGGATCGGCCGCGACGGCATCATCTATCGCCACGATGCCATCACAGGGCAGCTCTTTGGCCCAGCGTGTGACGAGCTGCCCATGAATGACGCGGTCATCGATACGTACAAATGAAATGCTCATAATGGGCTCCTTAAAAATCGTCAGACTGGGCGCTGGTGTTTGCTTCGGCCACGACCAGCGTCGGTTGCGTCAGGGCGAGCAACTGCGCCGCTGCCGCGTGAACGTCCTGAAAATCCAGCACCTCGTCGGTCTGCAGCAGCATCGGAAGATTCACGCCGCCAATGACCTTTACCGGCGGCGACACCGCAGGCGAAAACGCATACTGGCAGGCGACGTTCCACGGCGTTCCGCTTTGCATATCGCACAGTACCAGTACGCCGTCAGCGCCCCGGCTGGCGGTGTGCAGCACGTGGGCAAAATCCTGTTTAAAGCCTTCAATGCCGGTTTCGCCCGTCAGCGTCACGGTAAAAACGTGCGGCAATGCGCCGTACACCATTTCAGCGCTCTCCCGCATCGCCGCTGCCAGCGGGCCGTGAGAGGCCACCATCACATGAATCATCGTTATCCCCTTACCCAGGCTTTTACCGTCGCCAGTTGCTGACCCACCCCTTTGCCCCACGGCGTGATGCGATACTCGCCCACGCTCGCCGGAATGATGAACGTCTCGGCGTAATGCACCACGAACGGTTCAAATGCGCCGTTCGGGCTTTCAACCCGCGCTTGCGCACCCTCCACCAGATTGAGAACGTTCACGCCGCCGTCAGTATGGTGGGTGACCGGGCCGGTAAACCAGTGACGGCGCGTTTCGATGAACTCGCGTTCGTGCAACCCGGTTCGCTCTTCGCGCCAGCCGTCGCCCTCCGCCAGCACGTCAATGCGGTTCACCAGATGCTGATGCACCCATTCAGTATCGCGCTGCCAGTCGATGACCTGCTCGCCGTGATCGAGATGCACCGGGCGCGGCAGTCCGTCGAGACCGAGGCGCCCCCAGTCCCAGAGCTTGAAGGTGAAAATGTACGGTGTGGCGCTGATTTCCAGCACCATCGTGCCCGCGCCGGAACAGTGGACGGTTCCCGCCGGGATCAAAAAGTGATCGTGTTTGCAGGCCGGGATTTGATTAACGAAGCGCGCGTCGTCAAACGCTTTTTCGCCCCGCGCCGCCTGGCGCAAATCATCAAACATCGCCTGCGGTTCAGTACCGCTACGTACACCGAGATACACCACCGCACCGGGTTCAGCGTCGAGAATGTAGTAACTCTCGTCCTGGGTGTAGTGCATGCCAAACTGCTGCTGGATGTATTCCGTCAGCGGATGCACCTGAAAACTCAGATTCTGCCCGCCAATGGTGTCGAGAAAATCAAAGCGGATCGGAAATTCCGCACCGAAGCGGGCGTGGACTTTTTCGCCCAGCAGCGCGCGCGGGTGCAGCAGCACTAAATCCAGAGAGGGGATCTCGATCCGCACGTCGCCAAACCGCATCAGCAGGCTGTTTTCCTCGGGCACGCAGTCAAAACACCATGCGTAGTTGGGTTTCATGGGATCGAGATCAAATTGTTGTTTCATCCACTGGCCGCCCCAGACGCCGGGGTCGAAGAACGGCACGACGCGGAATGGACGACGGGTGAGCTGTTCCAGCCCGGCGCGCAGCGCCTCACCGCTGACCATCGCCGGCGCATTCGCCACGGTGGTATCCAGCAGATAATCGGCGCGTTTGAGCAACGGGGTTTTATGGCGGTCGAACACCCGCCATTCGATGAAAAAGGCGCGTTTGTAGCGGCGCAGGATATCTTCGTTGTGGTTTTCCGCGCCCCAGTTGCCGAGTTCGCCGCTGCGCATCCGCATCTGGATCTCCCAGCGCGGCAAATCGGCATACACCAGCACATCGCCGGGATGCACCAGCGCGGCACCCGGGCCGTAGACAATCACCAGCGCTTCCGGGGTAGTCTCCACCTGCTTTTGCAGGTTAGCGAGAGCGACTGGCTCGAAAAACTCAGGTAACTGATGGCAGGAGAGCACACCAAAAACCCGGTCGTCGGTCAGGTTGCGGGCCAGCAGGGCATGTAACGCCTGTTCGTCACGGCGTGCGGTCTCTGCGTTGATCCAGCGAGCGGTACTGAATTCAGCCTGCAACGCCTGCTCCAGTTCTTCGAGCCGGACGCCAGGGTAGCAGTCGATCACCAGCACGGTTTTCGCTTTCCCGGCGATCCGGTGGCGAAGTTCAGCGATAATCGCGTCCCAGCCGCGGCAGGCGTGTTGATCGTAGCCCGACACGGTCATTTCAGGATATTTATCGTAAGTCGTCTTTTTCATTAGCGAACTCCCTCTGCGTTAAATTAAGATTAATCGATTAACCTCAATGTGGAAGAGTGGTTAACGCGATTAACCTGTCAAAAACCGCAGGAAATGGCCTCCTGAAACAGAGAGTGTGAAGTGCTTCACAAGGAAAAATGCAATTTACAGGTTATTCGATTAATCTGGAGGGAACGAAGGAGGACGTTATGACCACAATAACGCTGGCGCAGGTCGCCGGGATGGCGGGGGTCTCAACCGCCACGGTATCGATGGTGCTGCGCAACCGCGGGCGTATCTCGCAGGCCACCCGGGAGCGAGTGCTGAAGGCGCTGGACGAATCCGGTTACGTCTATAACCAGACTGCTGCCAATTTACGCAACCGCAGCAGCAACCAGGTCGGTCTGCTGCTGCACGACATCACCAACCCTTTTTATGGTGAGATGACGGCAGGGTTAAGCCATGAAATGGAGCGCCATGAGATGCTGCTGTTTCTGGCGAACAGCGAAGAGTCAGAAGAGCGCCAGCAGAAGTTTGTTGACTCACTGATGCGCAATAACGCCTGCGGTATGGTGTTGTGTGCCGCCCGGGAAACCCCACAGGCCTTTTTCGACGGGCTCAAGCGACGCAATATTCCGGCCATCATGGTGGTGCGTCCGCTGAACGATCCTGATTTTGATTTTGTCGGGACCGATAACTTTCTCGGCACCCAGATGGCGACGGCGCATTTGCTCCGACTGGGACACCAGCACATTGCGTTTATTGGCGGCAGCCTCAATTCTGGCACTCGTTCGCAACGTATTGGCGGTTACACCAGTAAGTTGCTGGAAAGCGGTATTTCGCCCAATCAGGACTGGATAGTCACCTCGCAGGCCAGCCAGAGCGACGGCGCGCGAGTGGCGGAAATGCTGTTCAGCCAGTTCCCGCAGATCACCGCCGCCGTCTGTTATCAGGACATTGTCGCGCTGGGCGTCATGCAGGCGCTGCGCAAAATGGGGCGGGAAGTGGGGCGCGACTTTGCGCTGGTGGGCTTTGACGACATTACCGAAGCCGCGCTGGTACAACCGGCGCTGACCACTGTCTCGGTGGCGGCAAAAGAGATTGGTCGCAAGGCGGGAGAGCTGCTTTTCAGTCGGATTCAGGGCAATGACGAGCCGCCGAAACGCATTATTCTGCCACCAGCGCTGGTGATCAGGGAATCCTGCGGTTTTCGCTGAGGATGATGTTTTTTACTGATATCTCCCGCCACTTAACGTTAAATTCTAATTACTGGCGTTTTCAGATGGCGGCCCCGGCTGAGGCTGGTTACTCTGAAAAACGGTTTACCTGAAATCAACACAAGAGAATAGATATGCATGATGCACAAATCCGCGTCGCTATTGCGGGCGCGGGCGGACGTATGGGGCGTCAGTTAATTCAGGCGGCGGCACAGCTGGAGGGCGTACAACTGGGTGCGGCGCTGGAGCGCGAAGGTTCTTCCCTGCTGGGAAGTGATGCGGGCGAGTTAGCGGGGATGGGCAAAACCGGCGTTACCGTGCAAAGCAGTCTGCAGGCGGTAAAAGACGATTTTGACATTTTTATCGATTTCACCCGCCCGGAAGGCACGCTGGCGCATCTGGCGTTCTGCCGCGAAAACGGCAAAGGGATGGTCATCGGCACCACCGGCTTTGACGACGCCGGAAAACAAGCCATTCAGGCTGCGGCACAGGACATCGGCATTGTGTTCGCCGCCAACTTCAGCGTTGGCGTTAACGTGATGCTCAAGCTGCTGGAAAAGGCGGCGAAGGTCATGGGCGATTACACCGACATTGAAATCATTGAAGCGCACCATCGCCATAAAGTGGATGCGCCGTCAGGCACCGCGCTGGCAATGGGCGAAGCCATCGCTCACGCGCTGGATAAAGATCTAAAAGAGTGTGCCGTTTACAGCCGTGAAGGGCATACCGGTGAACGTGTTGCTGGCACCATCGGTTTTGCGACCGTCCGTGCGGGTGACATTGTTGGTGAACATACCGCGATGTTTGCTGATATCGGCGAAAGAATTGAAATCACCCATAAGGCGTCCAGCCGCATGACTTTCGCCAACGGCGCGGTTCGTTCGGCATTGTGGCTGAAAGGTAAGAAAAGCGGCCTTTTTGACATGCGTGACGTGCTGAATTTGAATAATTTGTAAGATGTATTACCGTTCGTGATGTGGTATTAGCAGTCATAAGCTGTTGATTGCATAGGGCAATAGTTTTATTGCCCTTTTATTTTTTGTGTTATGTTCCTCTTTCTGTGCTAAATGCTTATTAGTCGGCTTTTTCTTTCTCATTTGTGTTGATAAATTGTAAATTTTGACCAGATGGTCTACTTTTTTGCTCTCCGGCAGCGTGAATGACATTCTTTTAGTCACGCAAGCGTTTTCTGTACTCACTTTGCTGATCATTTTGCCTGTTAAAAGCGGATAACTTGTCCAGTGGCGCAAAATAACACGCAAAATTGGTGTTTTGAGTTGACTTTTACCCCCCGAATCTCCAGAATGCCGCCGTTTGCCAGAAATTCGCGGGCAGCAGATTTGCATTGATTCATCCTGTAGTTGTGAATTAATATGCAGATAAAGTGAGTGAATATTCTTTGGAGGGTGTTTTGATAAAGTCAGCGCTTTTGGTTCTGGAAGACGGAACCCAGTTTCACGGTCGGGCCATAGGGGCAACGGGCACGGCGGTTGGGGAAGTCGTTTTCAATACTTCAATGACCGGTTATCAAGAAATCCTCACTGATCCTTCCTACTCCCGCCAAATCGTCACTCTTACTTATCCTCATATCGGTAATGTCGGCACCAACGCCGCTGATGAAGAATCCTCTCAGGTACATGCGCAAGGTCTGGTCATTCGCGACCTGCCGCTGATTGCCAGCAACTTCCGCAATACCGAAGATCTCTCTTCTTACCTGAAGCGTCACAACATTGTGGCGATTGCCGATATCGATACCCGTAAGCTGACGCGTTTGTTGCGCGAGAAGGGCGCCCAGAATGGGTGCATCATCGCTGGTGATAACCCTGACGCCACGCTGGCACGGGAAAAAGCCAACGCGTTTCCTGGCCTGAACGGCATGGACCTGGCGAAAGAAGTGACCACCGCCGAGAACTACAGCTGGACGCAAGGCAGCTGGACGCTGGCCGGCGACCTGCCGGAAGCGAAAAAAGAAGACGAACTGCCATTCCACGTTGTGGCCTACGACTTCGGCGCCAAACGTAACATCCTGCGTATGCTGGTGGACAGAGGCTGCCGCCTGACGGTAGTTCCGGCGCAGACCCCGGCGGACGAGGTGTTGAAGATGAACCCGGATGGTATTTTCCTCTCCAACGGTCCTGGCGACCCGGCACCGTGCGATTACGCCATCGCGGCGATTAAACAGTTCCTTGAAACCGACATTCCGGTCTTTGGTATCTGCCTCGGCCACCAGTTACTGGCTCTGGCGAGCGGTGCCAAAACCGTCAAAATGAAGTTTGGCCACCATGGCGGCAACCACCCGGTAAAAGATATCGACAACAACACGGTTATGATCACCGCGCAGAACCACGGTTTTGCGGTGGACGAAGCGTCAATGCCTGCCTGCCTTCGCGTCACCCACAAATCGCTGTTTGACGGTACCCTGCAGGGGATCCATCGCACCGACAAACCGGCGTTCAGCTTCCAGGGTCACCCTGAAGCCAGCCCGGGCCCGCACGACGCGGCGCCACTGTTCGATCACTTTATCGAACTGATTGAGACCTACCGTAAGACCGCTAAATAATCAGGAGCTGAGAGAACCATGCCAAAACGTACAGATATTAAAAGCATCCTGATCCTTGGCGCTGGCCCGATTGTTATCGGCCAGGCCTGCGAATTTGACTACTCCGGTGCCCAGGCGTGTAAAGCGCTGCGCGAAGAGGGTTACCGCGTCATCCTTGTGAACTCCAACCCGGCGACCATCATGACCGACCCGGAAATGGCCGATGCCACTTACATCGAGCCGATTCACTGGGAAGTGGTACGCAAAATCATCGAAAAAGAGCGTCCGGACGCGGTGCTGCCGACCATGGGCGGCCAGACGGCGCTGAACTGCGCGCTGGAGCTGGAGCGTCAGGGCGTGCTGGCGGAGTTTGGCGTGACCATGATTGGCGCCACCGCTGACGCCATCGACAAAGCTGAAGACCGCCGCCGTTTCGATGTCGCGATGAAGAAAATCGGCCTCGACACCGCGCGCTCCGGCATCGCCCACACCATGGAAGAAGCGCTGGCAGTGGCGGCTGACGTCGGTTATCCGTGCATCATTCGTCCGTCCTTCACCATGGGCGGCACTGGTGGCGGTATCGCTTATAACCGTGAAGAATTTGAAGAGATTTGCGAACGCGGTCTCGACCTTTCCCCGACCAACGAACTGCTGATTGATGAGTCGCTGATTGGCTGGAAAGAGTATGAAATGGAAGTGGTGCGCGATAAGAACGACAACTGCATCATCGTCTGCTCCATTGAAAACTTCGATGCGATGGGCATTCACACCGGTGACTCCATCACCGTTGCCCCGGCACAAACCCTGACCGACAAAGAATACCAAATCATGCGTAACGCCTCGATGGCGGTACTGCGTGAGATTGGCGTTGAAACCGGCGGTTCGAACGTTCAGTTCGCGGTGAATCCGAAAAACGGTCGCCTGATTGTGATTGAAATGAACCCGCGCGTCTCCCGCTCTTCGGCGCTGGCCTCGAAAGCGACCGGCTTCCCGATTGCCAAAGTGGCGGCGAAACTGGCGGTGGGTTACACCCTCGATGAACTGATGAACGACATCACCGGCGGTCGCACTCCGGCGTCGTTTGAGCCGTCCATCGACTACGTCGTGACTAAGATTCCGCGCTTCAACTTCGAAAAGTTTGCCGGTGCTAACGACCGCCTGACCACCCAGATGAAATCGGTCGGGGAAGTGATGGCGATAGGCCGCACGCAGCAGGAATCAATGCAGAAAGCGCTGCGCGGTCTGGAAGTGGGCGCCACCGGTTTCGACCCGAAAGTGAGCCTTGATGATCCGGAAGCGCTGACCAAAATTCGCCGTGAACTGAAAGACGCGGGCGCTGAGCGTATCTGGTACATCGCCGATGCGTTCCGTGCAGGGCTGTCCGTCGATGGTGTGTTCAACCTGACCAACATTGACCGCTGGTTCCTGGTGCAGATTGAAGAGCTGGTGCGTCTGGAAGAGAAAGTGGCGGATGTCGGCATCAATGGCCTCGACGCTGACTTCCTGCGCGTGCTGAAGCGCAAAGGCTTTGCTGACGCGCGTCTGGCAAAACTGGCGGGCGTACGCGAAGCGGAAATCCGCAAGCTGCGTGACCAGTACGACCTGCATCCGGTCTATAAACGCGTCGATACCTGTGCGGCGGAGTTCGCCACCGACACCGCGTACATGTACTCCACCTATGAAGATGAGTGCGAAGCGAACCCGTCTGTTGACCGCGAAAAAATCATGGTCCTCGGCGGCGGTCCAAACCGTATCGGCCAGGGCATTGAATTCGATTATTGCTGCGTACACGCCTCGCTGGCGCTGCGCGAAGACGGTTACGAGACTATCATGGTCAACTGTAACCCGGAAACGGTTTCCACCGATTACGACACGTCCGACCGCCTGTACTTCGAGCCGGTGACGCTGGAAGATGTGCTGGAAATCGTCCGCATCGAGAAGCCGAAAGGCGTTATCGTTCAGTACGGCGGTCAGACGCCGCTGAAACTGGCGCGTGCGCTGGAAGCCGCGGGCGTCCCGGTGATCGGTACCAGCCCGGATGCCATTGACCGAGCCGAAGACCGCGAGCGTTTCCAGCAGGCGGTTGACCGTCTGAAGCTGAAACAACCGGCTAACGCCACCGTCACCGCCATTGAAATGGCTGTTGAGAAGGCGAAAGAGATTGGCTATCCGCTGGTGGTGCGCCCGTCTTACGTACTCGGTGGCCGCGCGATGGAAATCGTCTACGACGAAGCCGATCTGCGCCGCTACTTCCTGACGGCAGTCAGCGTTTCCAACGACGCGCCCGTGCTGCTGGACCGCTTCCTCGACGACGCAGTGGAAGTGGATGTTGACGCCATCTGCGACGGCGAAATGGTGCTGATTGGCGGTATCATGGAGCACATTGAGCAGGCGGGCGTGCACTCCGGCGACTCCGCGTGTTCGCTGCCAGCCTATACCCTGAGCCAGGAAATTCAGAATGTGATGCGCCAGCAGGTGCAGAAGCTGGCTTTCGAACTGCAGGTGCGTGGTCTGATGAACGTGCAGTTTGCGGTGAAAGACAACGAAGTGTATCTGATTGAAGTCAACCCACGTGCGGCGCGTACCGTGCCGTTCGTTTCCAAAGCCACCGGCGTTCAGCTGGCGAAAGTGGCGGCGCGTGTGATGACCGGCAAGACGCTGGCGCAGCAGGGCGTGACCAAAGAGGTTATCCCGCCGTACTACTCGGTGAAAGAAGTGGTGCTGCCGTTCAACAAATTCCCGGGCGTTGACCCGCTGTTAGGGCCGGAAATGCGCTCTACCGGGGAGGTGATGGGTGTGGGCCGTACCTTCGCCGAAGCGTTCGCTAAAGCACAGCTTGGCAGCAACTCGACGATGAAGAAAAACGGTCGCGCGCTGCTCTCTGTTCGCGAAGGTGACAAAGAACGTGTGGTGGATCTTGCCGCCAAGCTGCTGAAACAGGGCTTTGAGCTGGATGCGACCCACGGCACCGCGATTGTCCTCGGTGAAGCGGGTATCAACCCGCGTCTGGTGAACAAGGTGCATGAAGGGCGTCCGCACATTCAGGATCGTATCAAGAATGGCGAATATACCTACATCATCAACACCACTGCAGGACGTCAGGCGATTGAAGACTCCAAGCTGATTCGCCGCAGCGCGCTGCAGTACAAAGTGCATTATGACACCACGCTGAACGGCGGTTTCGCCACCGCCATGGCGCTGAACTCCGACGCCACCGAAAAGGTGATTTCCGTTCAGGAAATGCACGCGCAAATTAGCAAGTAAGTCATACCCCCGGCGGGCATTTGTTCGCCGGGGTTTCCCCGATATCCTCTCTTCAGAGTGTTCTGGTTTTCCCGCTTAACCCCGTCAGTTAGCCTAAAATGATTAGACAGATCATTATTCTTAACGGAAAAGCAGGGGGAAACACCATGCGTAATACACTTTTGATCAGTTCGGTTCTGGCGGCTGCGACGCTGTTTACAGTGGCGGGGTGTTCGTCAAATCAGGCGATGAAAACCACCGATGGCCGTACGATTGTGACTGATGGCAAACCGCAGGTGGATGAGGATACCGGCCTGGTCTCCTACAAAAATGCAGAAACGGGCCAAACCGAACAAATTAACCGCGATCAGGTTAAAACGATGGGTGAACTGGACAATTAACCCTGTGCAGTGGCATTTGCCACTGCATTCTGTCGTTTAACCACACTAATTTTCAATATTGTTCCAGGCACGTCGTGGTTCACACTAATCACCGTGTTGCTTCGTTATTATCTTTCCAATAACCTTACTTTTAGCATGGCTTTGACGCGGTATACTACCGTGACATCAGCCCCGCCAGAGAAATTGTTGGCTTGATAGAATGGAGTATCTATGTGTGAAGAATATATCGATAAACCGCTGTATTTGTTAATTGCCGACTGGATGATGGCGCAAAATCGTTGGATTACTGCCAGAGAAATCTCTATCGAATTCGACATCGAACATAGCAAAGCAATTAATACCCTTTCCTACATTCTCGCCGAAGTGGGCGAAATCGAATGTGAAACTAAAATGATCCCCAATAAACTTGCCGGTCGCGGCTGTCAGTGCCAGCGTCTGGTCAAAGTGAAGAAAATCAGCCCCGCGCTCTATTCCCGGCTGAGAACCACCCGTCTGACAAAAGAGGTGGTCTGTAATAGCGCGACGCGTTTAAGCGTTGTGCCGCCAGGTGAGCTTAACCGCGAGCAGAAGTGGCAGTGGATGTTGTCAAAATCCATGCGCCGCTAAGGCCATACCCAACAGGCGCCGCGTGCGCCTGTTGTTATTGATGCTTTGGTTTTACTGCCGTGGTGCCCTGTAAGCGGGGGCGATGCGCTTCCGGCTCGTTCAGCGGTACTGTTTCGCGTAACCCTTTCCGACAACGCGGTGCCAGATCCTGATATTCCTGCGTATTAAGCTGCTTCCAGCGCAATTCTTCATCAGTGACGTCACGCAGATAGCGGGCCGGAGTGCCCACCAGCATCTGCCGGGGTGCGCCGCTGAACCCGGCTTTGACGAAACTCATGGCCGCGACAATGCTCTCCTCGCCAATAATGACGCCATCCATGATCACGCTGTTCATGCCGACCAGCGCATCGCGGCCAATAACGCAGCCGTGGAGGATCGCGCCGTGCCCGATATGCCCGTTTTCGCGCACGATGGTATCGGTGTCGCAATAGCCGTGCATGATGCAACTGTCCTGGATGTTCGCGCCGCGCTCGATAATCAGCCGCCCGTAGTCGCCGCGTAGCGAGGCCAGCGGGCCGATGTACACCCCTTCGCCAACTATCACGTCACCGATAATAACTGCCGTGGGGTGCACCCAGGCGGTGGGGTGAACCACCGGCACCAGACCTTCAAACACATAATAACTCACGACTGACTCCTGCGAGGGCCTGCTCCGGGCGAGCCGGAGCAGGGCGAGTTTATCTGCCTTTCCACTGTGGCTCGCGTTTTTCGGCGAACGCCAGCGGGCCTTCGGTGGCGTCTTCGGAGTGCAGCACGCCGGGATAATGCTTCAGCACGCCGCTGCGCATCAGCCGGTAGCCCTCTTCAACAGGCAGTTCGCTGGTGGCGCGGTAGATCTCTTTCAGCGCTGCGACCGCCAGTGGCGCGCTGGTGGTGATTTGTGCGGCCAGCTCGCGAGCGCTCTCCATCAGCGCACCGGCACTGACCACGCGGTTGACGATCCCCCAGCGCAGTGCTTCCTGGGCATCCATTCGCCGCCCGGTCATTACCATTTCATTGACGATGGACGGCGGCAGAAATTTCGGCAGACGCAGCACGCCGCCGCTGTCCGGCACGATGCCCAGTTTGGCTTCGGGAAGGGCAAAACTGGCGTTTTCCGCACAGACGATCATATCCGCCGCCAGCGCCAGCTCGAAACCGCCGCCGAACGCGTAGCCGTTAACGGCGGCGATGACGGGTTTATCGAGGTTGAAAATTTCGGTCAGCCCGGCAAAACCACCGCGACCAAAGTCGGCATCCGGCGCTTCGCCTTCCGCAGCGGATTTCAGATCCCAGCCAGCGGAGAAGAACCGTTCACCGGCGCCGGTGATGATGGCGACGCGCAGTTCAGGATCGTCGCGAAACTGCAGAAAGACGTCGCCCATTTCATAACTGGTTCTGGCGTCAATGGCGTTGGCTTTCGGTCTGTCGAGCACAATTTCCAGAATCCCGCCATTGCGAGTCAGATGTAATGAATCGCTCATGTTTTCATTCCTTTCGGTCATTTATTTCAGGTGTTTTTTGATTACCTTTCCCGAGCAGTTGCGCGGCAAATCCTGACGAATTTCCAGTAATGACGGCACCTTGAATTTCGCCATTTTTTTCTCGCACCAGCAGAAGAACTCGCTTTCGTTCAGCGTTTCTCCCTCATTGAGCACGATGAAGGCTTTAATTCCCTGATCGCGAATGCTGTCGGCAACGCCGATCACCACCGCTTCCATAATCTGCGGATGCGACGAGAGAATATTTTCGATTTCACTGCACGAGACGTTTTCACCGCCGCGCTTAATCATGTTGCTGCTGCGATCAACGAAGTAGAAAAAGCCTTCGGCATCGCGGTAGCCGTAATCGCCGGTATGCAGCCAGCCGTTGTCATAGGCTTTTGCGGTGGCGTCGGGGCGGTTGTAATAAGCTTTGAACAGGGTTTTTCCCGGCTCGCCTTTGACGCAAATCTCGCCCGTCTGCCCGTCGGGAAGTACCTGGTTGTTGCCGTCGCGGATCTCCGCTTCGTAGCAAAAACCGGGGCGGCCGATGGAGGGCCAGCGCCGCTTGTCGCCGGGGCGATCGCCAATCAGACCGACAATGGTTTCCGTCATACCATACGAGGTCAGCAGCCGGACACCGAAACGGGAGACAAACGCGTCTTTCTCTTCCACGGAAAGGTGGAGATAGAACAGCACGTCGCGCAGACGGTGCTGTTTTTCGTTGCTCGCCTGCGGTTGCGCCATCAGCGTGCGGATCATCATCGGGATGCATTCGGTAACGGTGGCCTGATGTCTGATGATTTGCCCCCAGAAGGCGCGGGCACTGTATTTTTCCAGCAGGACGAAGGTAGCCCCGGCGGAGAAGGCCGCCATTGCCGCCGTACACTGGCAGTCAATGTGAAACGCGGGCATCACGGTCAGGTAAACATCGTCCTGCCGTAACGCGGTCTGCCAGGCGGTGTAGTAACCGGCAAAACGCAGATTGTAGTGGGTGATGATCACCCCTTTCGGTTGTGACGTGGTGCCGGACGTAAACAGGATCTCAGCGGTGTCGCTGGTCGACAGCGGCACGTCATATTGCAGTGTGGCGGGTTGCTGCGCGTGCAGCCGCAGGAAATCCAGCGTACCGGTGGGCGCTTCGTTTTCCGTAATCAGCAGCACATTTTCCAGCGAGGTCTGTTTCTGCGCCAGTATGCTCTGATACATGGCGCAGAAATTCTCAGTCGTGACCACCATGCGCGGCTGGCAGTTCTGAATCAGCCAGGTACTCTCGTCACACAGCAGGCGCGCGTTAATTGGCACCATAATGGCGCCGATTTTTGCCAGCCCGAACCAGCAAAAGAGAAATTCCGGGCAGTTATCCAGATGCAGGGCAACTTTATCGCCCTTTTGAATACCGAGAGCGTGGAAGAGATTCGCGGTACGGTTGATGTCTTCATTCAGACTGCGGTAACTGAATTGCCGCACTTCTCCACGGGCTGACTCAAAGATCAACGCCGTTTTATCGTCATAAACTTCCGCCAGATCGTCCCACATCTGCCGCAAATTCTGTTCGCCAATCACATCCATTCGCTCTGTTTCCACGCTTTTATTGTTGTGCCGCCAGACCCCCGGCCTGGCGGCAACAGACGGTTACTCTGTGACTTTTGCCAGCCCTTTCGCCACCAGCCCCTGAATGTCCGCATCGCTATAGCCGATGTTCTGCAGGATGGCGGCGGTATCCATGCCGTGGTCCGGCATGCCACGCCAGATCTGGCCCGGGTTATTTTTGAATTTCGGCATCACGTTCGGGCCGCGACAGGTCTCGCCATTAATGGTTTTCCACTGGGTGATAGATTCGCGAGCCACGTACTGCGGGTTGTGCTCAAGCTCAGGAATGGTCAGCACTTTCGCGCAGGCGATGTTCAGCTCTGCGAAGCGGCTTTGCACCTCTGCAATGGTGTGCGCGCCAAGCCAGGCATCCAGCTTCTCTTCCACCAGCGGCCCGTACGGGCACTCGACACGGTGGATCAGTTGCGTTCCCGGCGGAATTTCCGGCGTGCCGAGCAGATGCGCCAGACCGATATCTTTGAACGACTCTTCAATCTGCGTGATCCCCACCAGTTCCATGACGATATAACCATCTTTGCAGGTGTAGAGACCGCAACCGGCGTAGTACGGATCTTTGCCTTTGGTCATCCGCGGGCAAATTTCACCGCCATTGAAGTAGTCCATCATGAAGTACTGACCCATGCGCAGCATGACTTCGTACATGGCGATATCAATGCTTTCCCCTTTGCCGGTGGCTTTCGCTTTATACAGTGCGGCCAGCGCGGCGGTCGTTGCCGTCATGCCGGAGAAATAGTCGGCGGTGTAGGGGAAGGCGGGCATCGGCTGGTCTTTATCGCCGTTTTGGATCAGATAACCGCTGAATGCCTGCGCGATAGTGTTATAAGCCGGAAGATTGGTGTACTGCGGGTCGCCATACTGCCCGAAACCGGACAGGTGGGCGATAACCAGCGCCGGATTGTGCTCCCACAGCACGTCGTCGGTAATGCCACGGCGGGCAAACGCCGGGCCTTTACTGGCCTCAACGAAGATATCGGTGGTTTCCATCAGTTTGAGGAACGCCTCACGACCTTCGTCTTTGAAGATGTTCAGCGACAACGCGCGCAGGTTGCGGCGCGAAAGCTGAGGGTAATTCGGCTGGACGCGGATAGTGTCAGCCCATGCGACGTTTTCTATCCAGATGACTTCTGCGCCCCATTCGGCAAACATCTGCCCGGCAAACGGCCCGGCGATTTCGATACCGGAAAAGACCACGCGAAGCCCGGCCAGAGGGCCAAATTCGGGCATCGGTAAATGCGTTGTCATAATGTCTCCTCGTTAATGAGTTCCCTGAGATCTCCGGAACACTGTCCCGGAGGATCCGGTTAACGGTACTGTTTCAACACGGAACGACCGAGCGTCAGGATCTGCATTTCGTCCGACCCACCGGAGACGCGATCGACGCGCAGGTCGCGCCAGAAACGGGTAATGCGATGATTACCGGCGATCCCGACGCCGCCCAGCACCTGCATCGCGGTATCGACTACCTCAAACGCCGCGTTGGCGCAGAAGTATTTGCACATTGCCGCGTCGCCCGAGGTGATGGTGCCTTCATCACTTTTCCATGCCGCTTCGTACAGCATGTTTTTCATCGAGTTCAGCTTGATAGCCATGTGCGCGAACTTCTCCTGAATCAGCTGGAAGCGACCAATGGTCTCGCCGAACTGCACACGCTGGTTGGCATAGCGCGCCGCATCTTCAAACGCGCACATCGCCGTACCGTAGTTGGTGAGCGCCACGAGGAAGCGCTCATGATCAAACTCTTCTTTCACACGGTTAAAGCCGTTGCCTTCGCGGCCAAACATGTCCGTTTCGTCCAGCTCGACGTTGTCAAACGTAATTTCGCAGCAACTGTCCATGCGCAGGCCCAGCTTGTCCAGCTTGTTGACCTTAACGCCAGGCTTCGTCATGTCGACGAACCACTCGGTGAAGATGGGTTTATCCGGTGACGCGGCATCTCGCGCCATTACCACCAGGTACGGAGTGTACGCACTACTGGTGATGAAGCACTTGCTGCCATTGAGATAAACCTTGCCATTCTTGCGGGTATAATGGCTTTGCAGACTTCCCACATCGGAACCCGCGCTCGGCTCGGTGATCGCTGAGTTCCACATCTGTTTACCCGTGCCGCGGAATGCCATGATCTTGTCGATCTGCGCCTGCGTCCCTTCGCGCAGCACCGTGTTAAACCCACCGGGCAACTGATACAGCACATAGGTCGGGGCACCGAGACGGCCCAGTTCCATCCACACCGCCGCAACGGTGACGAATCCGGCCTCCAGTCCGCCGTGCTCTTCCGGGATGAGCAGACTGTCGATGCCCATATCCGCCAGCGCTTTGACGAAACGCTCCGGGTAAATGCTGTCACGATCGCATTCGGCGAAATACGCTTCCCAGTTTTCACTGGCCATCAGCTCGCGAATACCGGCGACAAACAGTTCCTGCTCGTCATTCAGTCTAAAATCCATCTCGATAACCTCTTAATGTGTCGTTTTTTCCGTGGAGAGAATCAGTCTTTCCAGTGCACTTTGGCGTCTTTGATAAAAGAGAGCGTGACCATGATGTTGACGAAAAACAGCGGGCAGCCCCCGGCGATAATGGCGGTCTGAATCGGTTTTAACCCGCCCAGCGCCAGCAGAACGATACCGATAACGCCGACCAGAATGGACCAGCCAATACGCACCAGCAGAGGCGGCTCGTCACCGTCTTTCACCGCACGACAGGTCGACATCGCCAGCGTATAGGAGCAGGCGTTGATCAGCGTCACCGTGGCGATAAAGCACAGAATGAAGAAGCCCCAGATGGTGGCGGTCCGTAACGGCAGCGCCGCCCAGGTTTCGATAATGGCGCGCGGAACGCCGTGTTGTTCAATCAGTTGCGGAATGTTGATGATGTTGTGGTCAATCAGCAGCAGCGTGTTACTGCCGAGAATGGTCCACAGCAGCCAGGTCGCGGCGGTCAGACCGGCGACCATCCCGAGGCACAGTTCACGTACGGTACGGCCTTTCGAGATACGTGCGAGGAAGATGCTCATCTGAATGGCGTAGATAACCCACCAGGCCCAGTAGAAGACGGTCCAGCCCTGCGGGAAGCCGCTCTTAGCGATCGGGTCGGTATAGAACAGCATGCGCGGCAGATACATCATCAACGTCCCCACGGAGTCCGTGAAGTAGTTCATGGTGAAACTGGCGCCCGCGACGATGAACACCCAACCCAGCATCAGGAAACTCAGGTAGCTACGCACGTCACTGGCGATTTTCACCCCTTTCTGCAGACCGCAGGCCACGCAAATCGCGTTCAGCACGATCCAGCAGAAGATGATGATGGCGTCCAGTTGCAGCGTATGCGGAACGCCGAACAGGAACTGAATACACTCGGTGACCAGCGGCGTCGCCAGCCCGAGGCTGGTGCCCATCGCGAAGATCAGCGCGACGAGGTAGAAGTTGTCGATAATGGTGCCGACTAAGCCGGTGGAGTGTTTTTCGCCGATCAGCGGGATTAAGGTGCTGCTGGGGCGAATCACATCCATTTTGCGTACGAAGAAGAAGTAGGCAAATGCCACTGACAGGAAGCTGTAGGTTGCCCACGGCAGCGGTCCCCAGTGAAGCAGACTGTAGGCCAGACCCATCTCTTTCGCCTGTACGGAGTAGGGCGCGAACCCGAACGGCGGCGAGGAGATGTAGTAGTAGATTTCAATCGATCCCCAGAACAGCACGGCGGCTGACGTACAGGAGGCGAACATCATGAAAATCCAGCTGGCGGTGCTGAACTCTGGCGGCTCATCGCCGAGACGTTTTTTGGCATAACGACCAAAAATTAGCCAGAACCAGCCACCAAACATCACGACCATATACCACTCAAATGCCCATCCCCAGACATTGGTGACATAACTGAAGACCGCGTTAATCACGTTATTTGCTGCGTCGAGATCGCGGACGGTTAACCAACATAATATGCCAACGATAATTAAGGGTGGGAAAAATACTTTTGGCTCTATTCCCACTTTTTTCTTTTCTTTGTTCATAAATAGATTCCAGTTTCATTTTGTGGATGACGTAATTAAGACGCAATACATTATCCAGCTGGTTTTTACCTGGGAAATAACGAGGTTTTAAATATTTATTAACATAAATCACAACATTCCTGAGATTATGATGGGTATTAAAAGTCGCTGATTCTGTTATGACGGTCACATTCTGGCGGGCGGTGAAAACAGGTCGTCTACTCTCTTTGGGGTATATGATATTTTTTAAATAAAAACAGCGAGTTAGATTTTTAAATGTTGCTGTTTAGTTTACCTCTCTTTCAATATTGGTGAGAGGTATAACACTATTGAACGTTAACCATAAAAAATAATGATCTGTTCAATATTGGTGACTGAGGTTTTATTTTTATGTATGGCTTCATGATACTTGTATTTTCATTGCCGCCATTGAAGACAGAAGATGAATATATCAGGAGATGTAATGAAGATTATTACATGCTATAAGTGCGTTGCCGATGAACAGGATATTACGGTAAATAGCAGCGACGGTTCTCTGGATTTTTCCCGCGCCGCCGTCAAAATCAGCCAGTACGATCTGAACGCCATTGAAGCGGCGAATCAGCTGAAACAGCAGATGCCGGAGGCGCAGGTGATTGCGCTGAGTGTAGGCGGAGAAGCGCTGAACAACGCCAAAGGGCGCAAAGATGTCCTTTCTCGCGGCCCCGATGAACTGGTGGTCGTGGTGGATGCTCAGTTTGAACATGCGTTACCTCACCAGACCGCGGCCGGACTGGCGGCAGCGGCGAAAAAACTGGGTTTTGATCTGATCCTCTGCGGCGACGGTTCTGCCGATCTCTACGCCCAGCAGGTGAGCCTGCTACTTGGCGAAGCGCTGCAGGTTCCGGCGCTCAATGGCATCAGTCAGATTGTCTCGTTAACGCAGGACGCGGTCGTGGTGATGCGCGAGCTGGAAGAAGAAACCGAAACGCTGACGGTACCGTTACCGGCAGTGCTGGCGGTTTCCACCGATATCAACGCCCCGCAAATTCCGTCTATGAAGGCCATTCTTGGCGCGGCGAAAAAACCGGTACAGGCATGGAGCGCGGCGGATACAGGCATCGGGCAGATTACTGCGCTTTCCGCACAGCAGGTGACTGCGCCGAAACAGAAAGCCCGTCAGCACATCATCATTGAAGGTGATGGTGACGACAACATCGCGGCTTTTGCCGATCATCTGCGCAAGCTCATCAAATAAGAGGGGGTGTTATGAGTAAGTTTTCCAGTGTTTGGGTTTTCAGCGACACCCTTTCCCGCCTGCCGGAACTGATGGGCGGCGCAAGCGCTCTGGGCGAAGCCGTTCAGGTTTTCACGTTAAATGAAGAACAAAGCGTCAGTGCGTTCCAGTTGGGGGCTACCCAGGTGTGGCAACTGACCGGCAAACCGGACGATCGCATTGTGGAAGATTATGCCGGTGCGATGGCGGAAAAAATGCAAGGCGAGGGGAATGGCGGGTTGATCCTGCTGCCGAACTCCCGTCGCGGTAAACTGCTGGCAGCCAGACTGGGCGCGCGCCTTGGCGCTGCGGTTTCGAACGACGTCGCCAGTATGCATGCCGATGGCGGCACCGTCACCACCCGACATATGGTGTTTGGCGGTCTGGCGTTTGGCGAAGAGACGTTACAGTCTTCCTTCCAGGTGGTGACGCTCGGCACCGGCGCTTTTGACGCCGCCCAGCCAGACACCGCGCGCAGCGGAGCAGCACAACCTGTACAGTGGATTGCACCGTCAACCGCCGTTATCCGTACGGCTACCCGCGTCCGGGAAAGCAATTCCGTGGATCTGGACAAAGCCCGGCTGGTGGTCAGCGTCGGTCGCGGCATTGGCAGTAAAGAAAACATTGCTATCGCCGCGGCGCTGTGCGATGCCATAAGCGCCGAACTGGCCTGCTCCCGCCCGGTGGCGGAAAACGAGAAATGGATGGAGCACGAGCGCTATGTCGGCATTTCGAATCTGATCCTCAAACCAGAGCTGTATCTGGCAATCGGCATTTCCGGTCAGATCCAGCACATGGTGGGGGCGAGTGGCGCACAGACTATCGTTGCCATCAATAAAGATAAAAATGCGCCGATCTTCCAGTATGCGGATTACGGCATCGTGGGCGATCTCTTTAAGATCCTCCCGGCCCTGACCCGCCAGCTGGCGAATTGATCCTGAACGGCAGAGTGGCGCACGCGCTCTGCCGTGTACTGTCTGTACTGGAGTCGTTATGTCCGAAGATATCTTCGATGCCATTATCGTTGGCGCGGGACTGGCAGGTTCCGTTGCCGCGCTGATGCTCGCCAGGGAAGGAGCGCAGGTTCTGCTGATAGAGCGCGGAAATGTCGCTGGTGGGAAAAACGTAACTGGTGGGCGCATGTACGCTCACAGCCTGGAACGCATCATTCCGGGGTTTGCCGAACACGCCCCGGTGGAACGGGTGATCGCCCGGGAAAAACTCTCTTTTATGACGCAGACCGGCGCCCTGACCGTCGACTACTTCAACGGCGGCGAGCGTCAGCCGGGCGAGGTGTCCTGGTCGGTGCTGCGCGGGAAGTTTGACGCCTGGCTGATGGAGCAGGCCGAGAATGCCGGCGCGCAATGCATTACCGGTATTCGCGTTGATCGGCTGGTGGAAAAAGACGGCAAAGTCGTCGGCGTTGAAGCCGATGGCGATGTGCTGGAAGCGAAAGTGGTGATTCTGGCGGACGGGGTGAATTCCCTGCTTGCCGAACAGCTCGGGATGACAAAACGGGTCGCAGCGGAAAACGTGGCGGTCGGGGTCAAGGAGCTGATCGAGCTGCCGAAAGAGGTGCTGGAGAATCGCTTTAACTTACAGAATAACGAAGGCGTAGCCTGGCTGTTTGCCGGTTCGCCGACCGATGGCCTGATGGGCGGCGGTTTCCTCTATACCAACGAATCCACGATTTCTCTCGGGCTGGTCTGCGGCCTGCACCATATCAAGGATGCGAAAAAATCCGTTCCGCAGATGCTGGAAGATTTTAAACAGCACCCGGCGGTCGCCCCGCTGATTGCCGGTGGCAAGATGCTTGAATATGCCGCGCATGTGGTGCCGGAAGCCGGGTTGCGCATGCAGTCGGAACTGGTACGCGACGGTGTGCTGATCGCCGGGGATGCCGCGGGCATGTGTATGAATCTCGGCTTTACCATTCGCGGTATGGATTTAGCCATCGCGTCAGGTGAAGCGGCGGCGAAAACGGTGTTGTCGGCGATGGCGAAAGGGGATTTCAGCAAGCAAGGGCTTGGCGCTTATCTTCGCCACCTCGAAGAGGGACCGTTGCGGGACATGAAAATGTACCAGCGTATGCCCGCGTTTCTGGATAACCCGAGAATGTTCACCGCCTACCCGGAAATGGCCGTTGGTATTGCGAAAGAATTATTCACCGTGACCGGCAAAGCGCCTGTGCCGTTGCGTAAAACCGTCCTCCAGCATGCGAAACGCGTGGGCTTTATGAATCTGATTAAGGACGGCATTAAGGGAGTGACTGCGATATGAGTACGCCTGTGAATGTCGACGTCAAACTGGGCATCAATAAATTCAACGTCGATGAAGAAAATCCTCACATCATCGTGAAATCGCAACCTGATATGCAGGTGATGGAAATATTAACCAAAGCCTGCCCGGCAGGTTTGTATAAAAAGCAGGACGACGGTTCAGTTCGTTTTGATTATGCCGGTTGTCTGGAATGCGGCACCTGCCGAATTCTTGGACTGGACAGCGCGCTGGAGAAATGGGAATACCCGCGCGGCACGTTCGGTGTGGAATATCGTTACGGATAAAACGTCTTCTTAGTTTTCCCGCCAGCATCGGCGGCGGGAATTTCTTTTTTTGTCAGTGAGACTGGAGGCAGCAATGCAACCCAGGAATTTCGACGACATTCATTTTACCTCAATACACCGGCGGATCATGTTGTGGGGAAGCGGCGGCCCGTTTCTTGATGGCTACGTGCTGGTGATTATTGGGGTGGCGCTGGGGCAACTGACGCCAGAATTAAATCTGGATGCCGAATGGATTGGCTTACTCGGCGCAGGAACACTGGCCGGATTATTCGTTGGTACGTCGCTGTTTGGTTATATTTGCGACCGTGTGGGTCGCCGTAAGATGTTTCTTATCGATATTATCGCCATCGGCCTTATTTCTGTCGCCACCATGTTTGTGTCGTCGCCGGCGGAATTGCTGGTGATGCGTGTGCTCATTGGCATTGTCATCGGGGCGGATTATCCCATTGCAACATCGATGATTACCGAATTCTCCAATACACGGCAGCGTGCGTTCGCGGTCGGGTTTATTGCTGCGATGTGGTATGTCGGCGCCACCTGCGCTGATCTGGTGGGTTTCTGGCTGCACGACGTCGAAGGCGGCTGGCGCTGGATGCTGGGCAGCGCCTTTATTCCCTGCGTCCTGATCCTGATTGGCCGCTTTGATTTGCCTGAGTCACCGCGCTGGTTGCTGCGTAAAGGGAAAATCAAAGAGTGCGAGCAGATGATGCTGAAGCTGTTTGGCGAACCGGTGGTGTTTGACGAAGAGACACAGCAGGAAACGCGGTTTATGCAGCTGTTCAATAAACGCCATTTTCCGTTCGTGTTGTTCGTGGCGGTGATCTGGACCTGCCAGGTGATCCCGATGTTTGCCATCTATACGTTTGGCCCACAAATCGTTGGCTTATTAGGCTGGGATCACGGGCGAGATGCGGCATTAGGGAATGTGGTCATCAGCCTGTTTTTTATGCTGGGCTGTATTCCGGCGATGTACTGGCTGAATAAAATAGGTCGTCGTCCGTTATTGATTGGCAGTTTCGCGATGATGACGCTGGCGCTGGCCGTTTTAGGGCTGGTGAGCAATCTGGGTATTTGGCTGGTGGTCGTTGCTTTTGCGGTTTATGCCTTTTTTTCTGGCGGCCCCGGTATTTTGCAGTGGCTGTATCCCAATGAGCTCTTTCCGACGGAAATTCGTGCTTCGGCGGTGGGCGTTATCATGTCCATTAGCCGTATCGGGACGGTCATTTCCACCTGGGCGCTGCCGGTGTTTATTACTGAATATGGCATTAATGCCGTCATGCTGATGGGGGCGTTAATTTCGCTGGTGGGGCTGGTGGTTTCCGTCATGTTTGCGCCGGAGACGCGCGGGCTGTCGTTAACTAAAACCGCACAAATGACCATTATGCAGAAATATCACTGACGACGCGCTTTCATGTCGTTTTCAGCGGCAATCGCTTATGATTAACATCACGCGTTAAAGCCAGCTGAGAAAGTCATGATTCTAATTATTTATGCCCATCCTTATCCGCATCATTCGCATGCGAATAAACGGATGATTGAGCAGGTCAGGGAACTCGACGGCGTCGAAATCCGTTCGCTTTATCATCTTTACCCCGATTTTAATATCGATGTTGCTGCCGAGCAGGAGGCGATTTCCCGCGCCGACCTGATCGTCTGGCAACATCCGATGCAGTGGTACAGCATTCCTCCGCTTCTCAAACTGTGGATCGACAAAGTCCTCTCACACGGCTGGGCC
This sequence comes from Trabulsiella odontotermitis, assembly GCF_030053895.1. Classification (NCBI taxonomy): domain Bacteria; kingdom Pseudomonadati; phylum Pseudomonadota; class Gammaproteobacteria; order Enterobacterales; family Enterobacteriaceae; genus Trabulsiella; species Trabulsiella odontotermitis. The sequence continues at coordinate 3,797,653 of NZ_CP125781.1, read as the reverse complement.
TACGGTCACGGTGGCAAGGCGCTGCACGGTAAAAGCCTGATGTGGGCGGTCACTACCGGCGGCGGCGAAAGCCATTTCGATATCGGTTCCCATCCCGGCTTTGACGTACTGGCGCAGCCGCTACAGGCGACGGCGCTTTACTGCGGCCTGAAATGGTTGCCGCCATTTGCCATGCACTGCACCTTTGTTTGCGACGATGAAACGCTGCAGGCGCAGGCGCGACACTTCAGACAGCGGCTCATCGACTGGCAGGAGGCGATGCATGGATAGTCATACGTTGATACAGGCGCTGATTTATCTGGGGTCGGCGGCGCTGATTGTACCGATTGCCGTTCGCCTGGGACTGGGATCGGTACTCGGGTATTTGATTGCCGGTTGTATTATCGGCCCGTGGGGGTTGCGTCTGGTAACTGACGCGGAGTCGATTCTCCACTTTGCGGAAATTGGCGTGGTGCTGATGCTGTTCGTCATCGGTCTCGAACTTGATCCGCAGCGGCTGTGGAAGTTGCGCGCCTCGGTATTTGGCGGCGGCGCGTTACAGATGGTCGCCTGTGGCGTGCTGATCGGCGGTTTCTGTATGCTGCTGGGCCTCGACTGGAAAGTAGCGGAACTGATCGGCATGACACTGGCGCTCTCCTCCACGGCGATCGCTATGCAGGCGATGAATGAACGCAACCTGACCCTGACACCCATGGGGCGCGGTGCCTTTGCCGTGCTGCTGTTTCAGGATATCGCCGCGATCCCTCTGGTGGCGATGATCCCACTACTGGCAACCAGTGGCGCGGCAACGACCCTTGGCGCTTTCGCGCTATCGGCGCTGAAAGTGGCGGCGGCGTTGGTGCTGGTGGTTCTGCTGGGCCGCTACGTGACCCGTCCGGTGCTGCGCTTTGTCGCCCGCTCTGGTCTGCGGGAAGTGTTCAGCGCCGTGGCGCTGTTTCTGGTGTTTGGTTTCGGACTGTTGCTGGAAGAGGTCGGGCTGTCGATGGCGATGGGGGCGTTTCTGGCCGGGGTGCTGTTAGCCAGCTCGGAATACCGCCACGCGCTGGAAAGCGACATCGAACCGTTTAAAGGGTTGCTGCTGGGACTGTTCTTTATCGGCGTCGGTATGTCCGTTGATTTCGGTACCCTGGTGACGCACCCGCTGCGTATCCTCATTCTGCTCGCCGGTTTCCTGTTGATTAAGCTGCTGATGCTGTGGCTGGTGGCGCGTCCGTTGGGCGTACCGAAGGCGCAACGTCGCTGGTTTGCCGTGCTGTTAGGGCAGGGCAGTGAGTTCGCCTTTGTGGTGTTTGGCGCGGCGCAAATGGCGGATGTACTGGATCCCGAGTGGGCCAAAGCGCTGACGCTGGCGGTGGCGCTGTCGATGGCGGCGACGCCTGTCCTGCTGGTACTGTTGACTCGTTTAGAAAAATCCGGCGGCGGCGAGGAGCGTGAGGCCGATGAGATCGACGAAGAGCAGCCGCGCGTGATCATCGCCGGATTCGGGCGCTATGGGCAGATTGCCGGTCGTTTGCTGCTCTCCAGCGGCGTGAAAATGGTTATTCTCGATCACGATCCCGACCACGTGGATACTCTGCGTAAATTCGATATGAAAGTTTTTTACGGCGACGCGACGCGGGTCGATTTACTCGAATCGGCGGGGGCGGCGAAAGCCGAAGTCCTCATCAATGCTATTGATGATCCGCAGACCAGTCTGCAACTGACGATGCTGGTGAAAGAGCACTTCCCGACGCTGAAAATCGTCTCCCGTGCCCGCGATGTGGATCATTACATTCAGTTGCGCCAGGCAGGCGTTGAAGCGCCTGAGCGTGAAACTTTCGAAGGGGCGCTCAAGTCCGGTCGCATGACGCTGGAAGCGCTGGGGCTTGGCCCGTACGAAGCGCGCGAGCGTGCTGACCTGTTCCGCCGCTTTAACGAGCGGATGGTGGAAGAGATGGTGGACATGGCGGAAGAGGACGAGGCTTCCTTTGCTGCGGTGTATAAGCGCACCAGCGCGATGCTGACCGGCATCATCAATGAAGACCGTAATCATCTGTCGATTATTCAGCGTCATGGCTGGCAGGGGACGGAAGAGGGGAAACACACCGGTAACGCTGAGGACGAACCGGAAAGTCGACCGACGGCGTAACGTAAAAATGTGATGTTACGCACACTTTACGGCTAACGTTTTGTTTCTTAACTACTGTAATGCTGGCGGTCCATTTCCGGGACGTGGACTCGCCAGCAAATCGAGAATTTTTCGCTTTCTTTACTCTGACGCCAGTCGACGAAAGATTTTGCTTTCCGTATAGTGGCGGCAATTTTTTGTATCCGGGAAACTTTCAATGATCAGTCTGATTGCGGCGTTAGCGGTAGATCGCGTAATTGGCATGGAAAACGCCATGCCGTGGAATTTGCCAGCCGATCTCGCCTGGTTCAAACGCAATACGTTAAACAAGCCGGTGGTGATGGGACGCCTGACGTGGGAATCCATCGGTCGTCCTCTGCCAGGGCGGAAGAATATCGTCATCAGCAGCCAGCCGGGCACTGATGATCGCGTGCAGTGGGTGAAATCGGTGGATGAAGCCATCGCTGCCTGCGGTGACGTTGAAGAGATCATGGTGATTGGCGGCGGGCGTATCTACGCGCAGTTCCTGCCGAAAGCCCAGCGTCTTTATCTGACGCATATTGACGCGGAAGTGGAAGGCGATACCCATTTCCCGGATTACGATCCGGATGAATGGGAATCGGTTTTTAGCGAATTCCACGACGCCGATGGACAGAACTCGCACAGTTACTGTTTTGAAATCCTGGAACGCCGTTGATGAAACGCCCTCTCCCTGCCGGGAGAGGGGCAATTATGAAGCAACGGCCTCGTCGTCTTCACCCAGATCCATCTGGCGATTTGATGGCTGGATAAAGTATGCTTTATCTTCCCAGCGCAGGCAGGTCAATACACCGCCCCAGCAACAGCCAGTATCCAGACCATAAATCCCTTCCGGGGTTCCCTGGCCTTCCAGCGACGCCCAGTGACCAAACACCACGCTGTATTCGTCCGTCACCGGCCCTTTCAGTGCAAACCACGGTTTCAGCGGCGCCGGGACATTTTCCGGCGACTCTTTGCTGTACATGTCTAACTGCCCGTTAGGGAAGCAGTAGCGCATGCGGGTCAGGGCATTGGTGATGAAACGCAGCCGGGCGAGGCCGCTCAGTTCCGGCGACCAGTGGTTGGGCAGGTCGCCATACATCGCATCCAGGAAGAAGGGATAGGAGTCGCTGCGCAACACCGCTTCTACATCGCGGGCGCATTGCTTCATCGTGTCGATATCCCACTGCGGCGTGACGCCGGCATGGACCATCAACAGCTTCTTCTCTTCATCGATTTGCAGCAATGGCTGACGGCGCAGCCAGTTGATAAGCTCGTCGGCATCTGGTGCTTCCAGCAACGGCGTCAGACGATCTTTAGGTTTATTGCGGCTGATCCCGGCGAAAATAGCCAGCAGGTGCAGATCGTGGTTGCCGAGCACCATACGTACGCTATCGCCAAGCGATTTAACAAAACGCAGAACTTCTAACGAACCAGGGCCGCGAGCAACAAGGTCGCCAGTCAGCCAAAGGGTGTCACGTTCAGGTGAGAAATCTACCTGTTTCAACAATGAAATCAGTTCATCGTAGCAACCGTGAACGTCACCGATTAAGTATGTCGACATTGTATTAGTGAATTTGAGTTGGTACAGCCAGACGGAATACGGGAATGTCTATCTGGAAGGCGTTCCCGTGTAAATCGACCATCTCATAATGGCCTTGCATGGTGCCCAACGGCGTCTCAATGACAGCGCCGCTGGTATACTGGAATTCTTCGCCAGGGGCGATATGCGGCTGCTCGCCAACGACGCCTTCGCCCTGAACTTCAGTTTCACGACCATGACCGTTGGTGATTAACCAGTAACGGCCCTGAAGCTGGACGGACGATCGCCCCAGATTGCGGATGGTGACGGTATAAGCGAAAACGTAACGTTCTTCGTCCGGGGAGGACTGGGATTCGATGTAAACGCTTTGCACCTGCACACAAACAAGGGGCTTATCGTTCATACTTTAGCTCTCTTTCGTGGGGGCATTGTCGGTCAGCCAGTTTGCCAGCAGACAATACTGCGCGACGGAAATATTCTCGGCGCGCATGGCCGGATCGATTCCCAGCGCTGTCAGAACCTCAACGCTGAAGACATTCCCCAGACTGTTGCGAATCGTTTTACGGCGCTGGTTAAACGCTTCGGTGGTGATGCGGCTTAACGCACGCACCTCTTTCACCGGATGCGGCATCACGGCGTGAGGTACCAGCCGTACTACGGCGGAATCCACCTTCGGTGGCGGCGTAAACGCGCCAGGCGGCACTTCCAGCACCGGGATAACCTGGCAGTAGTACTGCGCCATGACGCTTAATCGACCATACGCTTTACTGTTTGGTCCTGCAACCAGACGATTAACCACCTCTTTTTGCAGCATGAAATGCATGTCAGCAATCGCATCAGTATAGCTAAACAGGTGGAACATCAGCGGCGTGGAGATGTTATAAGGCAGGTTACCAAAGACGCGCAGCGGTTGTCCCATCTCCTGAGACAGTTTGCCGAAGTCCATGGTCATGGCGTCCTGCTGGTAAATCGTCAGCTTCGGGCCGAGGAACGGGTGTGTTTTCAGCCGTGCCGCCAGGTCGCGGTCAAGCTCGATAACAGTGAGCTTATCCAGACGTTCGCCGACGGGTTCTGTCAGTGCTGCGAGACCAGGGCCGATTTCGACCATCGCCTGGCCTTTCTGTGGATTGATAGCCGAGACGATACTTTCGATCACAAACTGATCGTTGAGGAAGTTTTGCCCGAAACGTTTACGGGCTAAGTGGCCCTGATGGACTCGATTATTCATTGAGAGTTAACAATCATTTTGATGGCGAGATTAAGCGCCGTAATAAAACTGCCGACTTCCGCTTCGCCTTTGCCCGCCAAATCAAGGGCGGTGCCGTGGTCAACGGAAGTTCGAATAAAAGGCAGGCCTAGTGTAATGTTTACGCCACGGCCAAAGCCCTGGTATTTTAACACGGGCAGGCCCTGATCGTGGTACATTGCGAGCACGGCATCCGCATGGTCGAGATACTTCGGCTGAAAGAGCGTATCGGCAGGTAGCGGGCCGCTCAGGTGCATTCCCTTCGCGCGCATCTCTTCCAGTACCGGAATAATGGTGTCTATCTCTTCCGTTCCCATATGGCCGCCTTCACCCGCGTGCGGATTCAGACCGCACACCAGCACGTGCGGATGCGCAATACCAAACTTGTTCTGCAGATCGTCGTGCAAAATGGTGATCACTTCCCGCAGCAGATCCGGCGTGATGGCGTCGCTGATGGCCTTCAGTGGCAGATGCGTAGTTGCCAGCGCCACCCGCAACTCTTCGGTCGCCAGCATCATAACCACTTTGCTGGCCTGTGAACGCTCCTCGAAGAATTCGGTGTGGCCGGTAAACGCGATCCCCGCATCATTGATGATACCTTTATGCACCGGGCCGGTGATCAGTGCGGCAAACTCGCCGCTCACGGCACCATCACAGGCGCGTGCCAGCGTTTCAACCACATAGGGGCCGTTAAGCACGTTGAGAACACCGGGCTCCGTCGGAGCATGCAGGGAAACGGGCAGAAGGGTTAGCGTGCCCGCGCGTTGCGGGAGTGCGGGTTGCCCGGGGTGATAAGGCAGGAGCGTCAACGGCAAACCGAGCGTTGCCGCCCGGTTTATCAGTAAATCGCCATCTGCACAAACGACCAGCTCGACCGGCCAGTCGCGTTGCGCGAGCTGAGCCACGAGATCCGGGCCAATCCCGGCAGGTTCGCCGGGAGTGATTACGACACGATACGTCATTAGTTGCTCAGAATTTTCACATACGCGCTGGCGCGTTGTTCCTGCATCCAGGTGGCGGCTTCTTCCGCAAACTTACGGTTCATCAGCATACGGTAAGCACGGTCTTTCTGCGCCGCGTCGGTTTTATCAACGTTGCGGGTATCCAGCAGTTCAATCAGATGCCAGCCGAAAGAGGAATGAACCGGGCCGCTCATCTGGCCTTTGTTCAGCCGGGTCAGCGCATCACGGAATGCCGGATCGTACATATCTGGCGCGCCCCAGCCTAAATCACCGCCCTGGTTAGCAGAGCCGGGATCCTGGGAGAATTCTTTTGCCGCATCAGCAAAACTGGTTTTGCCGCTCTTAATATCTGCCGCGATTTGCTCAAGCTTCGCACGTGCCTGATCGTCGCTCATGATCGGCGACGGTTTCAGCAGGATGTGGCGGGCATGAACTTCGGTCACTGAAATGCTTTGCGACTGACCGCGCAGGTCATTCACTTTCAGCACGTGGAAACCAACGCCGGAGCGGACAGGACCAACCACATCGCCTTTCTTCGCGGTGCTCAGCGCCTGTGCGAAAATAGACGGCAGTTCCTGGATACGACCCCAGCCCATCTGTCCGCCTTTCAGCGCCTGTTGGTCAGCAGAGTACGTGATCGCCAGTTTGCCGAAATCCGCACCGTTACGCGCCTGATCGACAATAGAACGCGCCTGGGTTTCAGCCTCGTTGACCTGATCGGAGGTCGGGTTTTCCGGCAGCGCGATCAGGATATGGCTCAGATTCAGCTCTGTGCTCGCGTCGTTCTGATTGCCCACCTGCTTCGCCAGCGACTCAACTTCCTGCGGCAACACGGTAATGCGGCGACGCACTTCGTTGTTACGCACTTCAGAGATGATCATCTCTTTGCGGATCTGGTTGCGGTAGGTGTTGTAGTTGATCCCGTCGTAGGCCAGACGGCTGCGCATCTGATCCATCGACATATTGTTCTGTTTAGCAATGTTGGCGATCGCCTGATCGAGCTGCTCGTCAGTGACCTTGACGCCCATTTTCTGGCCCATCTGCAAAACAATCTGGTCCATGATCAGACGTTCGAGGATCTGATGGCGTAAGGTGGCGTCATCCGGCAACTGCTGCCCGGCCTGACCGGCATTAAGTTTCACCGATTGCATCAAACCATCAACGTCGCTTTCCAGCACGACGCCGTTATTGACGACGGCAGCTACTTTATCGACAACCTGCGGGGCCGCGAAGCTGGTATTCGCTATCATAGCGAGACCGAGAAGCAGCGTTTTCCAGTTCTTCATACTTTTTCCATTTTTACCCGCCGCAATGGCGGTTTTCGTTGCAAATTAATGTCATTACAAGGAACTACGATACGGCAGAATATTCGAGCGCAGCATCTGCTGTGTGCCGAGGCCGTAGTTGGAACTGAGGCCACGGAGCTCGATGTTGAAGCCAATAACGTTGTCGTATTTGCTCTGGTTGTTTTGGGTATCCCAGCCGTTAAGTTTGCGCTCGTAACCGACGCGGATCGCATAACAGCAGGAGTTGTACTGCACGCCCAGCATCTGGTCGGCAGGCTTGTTCGAATTGGTGTCGAAGTAGTAAGCCCCAACGATTGACCAGCGGTCAACCAACGGCCAGCTTGCCACTGCGCCCACCTGAGAAATCCCGTCTTTCGTCTGCTCACGTGTTGAATAAGAACTGGGTAACGTCGCCTGGATATACTCCGGGCTGGCGTAGCGATAGTTAAACTGAATCAGACGGTCTTCATCACGACGATATTCAATGGTCGCGGAGCTGTTGGCAATGTTGTCCAGACGGGTATCGTACTGAACGCCGCCACGCAGACCCCAGCGATCAGAGATGCGCCAGTAAGTATCGCCCGCCCACACCAGCGAGCCGGTTTTGTTGTCTTTTTCCCAGTTGATATTGTCATCACCGGTACGAGACTCGGTGAAATAGTAGATTTGACCTACTGAAACGTTAAATTGTTCAACGGCAGCGGCATCATAAACGCGAGTTGTGACGCCGGTCGTGACCTGGTTAGCTGACGCGATGCGGTCAAGGCCGCCATAGGTACGGTCACGGAACAGGCCGCTGTAATCAGACTGCAGCAACGAGGAGTCGTAGTTATTGATATTGCTCTGGTCTTTATACGGCACGTACAGGTACTGCACGCGCGGCTCCAGCGTCTGGGAGTAGCCTTCTTCCCAGTTCATGTCACGCTCAAAGACCATTTTGCCATCGGCTTTAAACTGCGGCAGTACGCGGCTGACGGACTCATCAAGCTGGTTATTGCTGCTGTTTCCGTTCCACGTTTCGAGGTTGGTCTGCTGGTAGTGCGTCGCCATCAGCTTAGCTTCGGTGTTGAGGCTGGCCCACTCGTTCGACAACGGCAGATTGATGACCGGTTCGAGGTGAACACGGGTCGCTTCCGGCATATTCGACTGTGTGTTCACAAAGTGAACTGCCTGGCCATAAATGCGCGTGTCGAACGGCCCGACATCGTTCTGGTACCAGTTGACGTCCAGCTGTGGTTCCGCAGAGTAACTGCTGCGGGACTGGCTATCGAATACCTGGAACTGTTTGGTCGACACCGTGGCGTTGAAGTTTTGCAGCGCATAGCCGACGCTGAATTTTTGCGTCGCGTAGCCATCGGTACTGGAGCCGTATTTTGAATCGAAATCGTTATAGTAGGTGGAGTCGCTGACTTTGGTGTAGTCGACGTTGAAGCGCCACACCTGATCCATCACACCCGCATGTCGCCAGTAGAACAACCAGCGGTGTTTGCTGTCTTCACCCGGATGCTGACCGGCGTTGTATTCATCCTGATACACATTGTCTGAGGGAAGATAGTCAAATTCGACCAGACCTGAACCGGCCTGCGTCAGGTAGCGGAATTCGTTCTGCCACTGGATATTGCCACGTTTATGGATGTAGTGCGGCGTAATGGTGGCATCGAAGTTCGGCGCGATGTTCCAGTAATACGGAAGATAAAACTCGAAATAGTTGGTGGTGCTGTATTTCGCGTTAGGGATCAGGAAACCTGAACGACGTTTGTCACCCACCGGCAACTGCAGATAAGGGCTGTAAAAGACCGGAACCGGACCAAGCTTAAAACGTGCGTTCCAGATTTCCGCAACCTGCTCTTCGCGGTCATGGATCACTTCGCTGCCCACCACGCTCCAGGTATTCGAACCCGGCAGACAGGAGGTGAACGTACCGTTATCCAGAATGGTATAGCGGTTTTCACCGCGCTGTTTCATGACGTCAGCAGTACCACGACCCTGACGCCCCACCATCTGGTAATCGCCTTCCCAGACGTTGGTATCTTTGGTATTCAGATTCGACCAGGCTTTCGGACCTTTCAGGATTACCTGATTGTCATCATAGTGTACATTGCCCAACGCATCGACCGTACGCACAGGGTCAGCCTGACCTTCCGCCTGCTTCTGGTGAAGCTGGATCTCATCCGCCTGCAGGCGACTGTTCCCCTGATTCACATCGACATTGCCGGTAAATACCGCGTTATCGGGGTAATCCCCTTTTGCATGATCGGCATTAATGGTGACCGGCAGATTATTAGTATCGCCTTGTACCAGAGGACGGTTATAACTTGGTACGCCCAGCATACATTGTGATGCGAGATCGGCAGCCAGGCTCTGCTGGCTGTATAAGGCGCTGGCAATCATGGTCGCCAGGAGGGTGGGAATACGTTTTTTCATACGTTGTATTTGTTGTTCCGTCATCTGTGGCATTGCTGGCAAACGGTCAGAGACTAACGTACTCATCATCATGACGCTAGTCTTTATACTCGCCATCGGCATCCAAATGATGCTGTATATATGTCCGTTTCACGCCGGAGGTGTTAGGCACCGTGTCGAATGACGAGTATGATAATGCAAATTTTAGCCGCTGGCATGACGAATTGGACGATTTGGGGAGTATATGCAGTATTGGGGAAAAGTGATTGGTGTTGCTATCGCATTAATGATGGGTGGCGGCTTCTGGGGTGTGGTACTCGGTTTTCTTGTCGGACATATGTTCGATCAGGCTCGCGCACGCAGATTACATGGTTTTGCCAATCAGCAGGCGCGCCAGTCGTTATTCTTTGCGACCACCTTTGAAGTCATGGGGCACCTGACCAAATCGAAGGGTCGCGTCACCGAAGCGGATATCCATATCGCCACGCAGTTAATGGATCGCATGAACCTTCATGGCGAATCCCGCGAGGCGGCACAACAGGCGTTTCGCGTTGGTAAAGCGGATAACTACCCGCTGCGGGAAAAGATGCGCCAGCTGCGCAGCGTTTGTTTTGGTCGCTTTGATTTGATTAGGATGTTTCTGGAAATTCAAATCCAGGCCGCCTTTGCGGACGGCAATTTGCATCCGAACGAGCGCGAGGTGTTGTTTGTCATTGCTGACGAACTCGGGATCTCCCGCCAGCAGTTTGAAATGTTCCTGCGCATGATGCAGGGCGGTGCTCAGTTTGGCGGCGGTTATCAGCAGCAGTCACAGGGTGGTGGCTGGCAACAGGCGCAGCGCGGACCGACGCTGGAAGACGCCTGTAATGTGTTAGGCGTAAAACCAACGGATGATAACGCCACGATCAAGCGTGCTTACCGCAAGCTGATGGCAGAGCATCACCCGGACAAGCTGGTCGCGAAAGGCTTACCGCCGGAAATGATGGAAATGGCGAAGCAAAAAGCGCAGGAAATTCAGAAAGCGTACGAGCTGATCAAAGAGCAGAAAGGGATTAAATAATCATCACGCCCCGGTAAAGGGGCGTGCATTCAGAAATCGACCGGCGCTTTAAACGTCATGCTGTTGCCGTAGGCCGGGTGGGTGATCGTCAACGTTTCCGCATGCAGCAGCAGGCGCGGCGCCATAGCCAGCGCTTCCGCAGAGGCGTAAAACCGATCGCCAAGAATGGGATGGCCCAGCGCCAGCATATGCACACGCAACTGATGGGAGCGTCCGGTTATCGGTTTTAGTACCACGCGTGCGGTATTATCGCTTGCATATTCCACCACCTCATACCCGGTTTGCGCCGCTTTCCCCGTTTCATAACACACCTTCTGCTTTGGCCGGTTCGGCCAGTCGCAAATCAGCGGTAAATCCACGATACCTTCGGCGTTTTCAGGATGCCCCCACACACGCGCCACGTACTGTTTTTTCGGCTCGCGTTCGCGGAACTGGCGTTTCAGCTCGCGCTCCGCGTTTTTGGTCAGGGCGACGACAATCACGCCGCTGGTCGCCATATCCAGACGATGCACCGACTCCGCCTGCGGATAATCACGCTGAATGCGGGTCATGATGCTGTCTTTATGCTCTTCCAGACGACCCGGCACGGACAACAGGCCGCTGGGCTTGTTGACCACCATGATATGGTCATCCTGATAAAGAATGACCAGCCACGGCTCGGTTGGCGGATTGTAGTTTTCCATTCCCATAAAGGGCTCCTGTTACTGGTGTGTCACCACAACCAGACGCAGCGCATCCAGACGCCAGCCAGCCTGCGATAAGCTTTCCAGCACCTGCTGACGGTTACTTTCGATTGCTGCCAGTTCGTCGTCACGGATATTCGGGTTGACGGCTTTCAGCGCTTCCAGACGCGACAGTTCCGCGCTCAGCTTATCATCCGCTTCGCGACGGGCCGCCTCAATCAGTGCACGGGCGGCTTTTTCCACCTGCGCTTCCCCCTGTTGCAGGATCGCATGCACATCCGGCTGTACGGCGTTCACCAGCTTGCTGCCAGTATGGCGGTTCACTGCGCTCAACTGACGGTTGAAGCTTTCAAACTCCACCTGACCGGCCAGGTTGTTGCCGTTCTTATCGAGCAGCATACGTACCGGCGTTGGCGGCAGGAAGCGGTGCAGCTGCAGCTGTTTCGGTGCCTGCGCTTCGACAACGTATATCAGCTCCAGCAGCAACGTACCCACTGGCAGCGCTTTGTTTTTCAGAAGCGAAATGGTGCTGCTGCCGGTATCGCCGGAGAGGATCAGGTCGAGACCGTTACGGATCAGCGGGTGCACCCAGGTGATGAACTGCGCGTCTTCGCGGGACAGGGCGACATCGCGTTCAAACGTAATGGTGCAGCCATCTTCCGGCAGGCCAGGGAAATCCGGCACCAGCATATGATCGGACGGCGTCAGGACAATCATATTTTCGCCGCGGTCATCCTGGTTGATGCCAATGATGTCGAACAGGTTCATGGCGAAATTAATCAGCCCGGTATCATCATCCTGCTCTTCAATGCTCTCCGCAAGCTGCTGCGCTTTTTCACCGCCGTTGGAGTGAATTTCCAGCAGGCGGTCACGACCCTGCTCCAGTTGGGCTTTCAGGGCATCATGTTGTTCGCGGCAGGATTTGATCAGATCATCGAAACCGTCATTCTCTTCCGGCGCCGCCAGGTAGTTAATCAACTGGCTGTAAACACTGTCGTAAATCGCGCGACCGGTCGGGCAGGTATGTTCAAAGGCATCTAAGCCTTCGTGATACCAGCGCACCAGCACCGACTGGGCGGTTTTTTCTAAATACGGAACGTGGATCTGAATGTCGTGCGCCTGACCGATACGGTCAAGACGCCCGATACGCTGCTCCAGCAGGTCCGGGTTAAACGGCAGATCGAACATCACCAGGTGGCTGGCGAACTGGAAGTTGCGGCCTTCTGATCCGATTTCGGAGCACAGCAGCACCTGGGCGCCGGTATCTTCTTCAGCAAACCAGGCGGCAGCGCGGTCGCGTTCGATAATCGACATTCCTTCATGGAAGACGGCGGCGCGAATACCTTCCCGCTCGCGCAACACCTGTTCCAGCTGGAGCGCCGTGGCGGCTTTGGCGCAAATCACCAGCACCTTCTGTGAACGATGGCTGGTCAGGTAGCCCATCAGCCATTCAACACGCGGGTCGAAGTTCCACCAGGTGCCGCTGTCGCCTTCAAATTCCTGATAGATCTGCTCCGGATAAAGCATGTCGCGGGCACGCTCTTCAGCACTTTTGCGCGCACCCATAATGCCGGAGACTTTAATCGCCGTCTGATACTGCGTCGGCAGCGGCAGCTTGATGGTATGCAGTTCGCGTTTCGGGAAACCTTTCACGCCATTGCGGGTGTTGCGGAACAACACGCGGCTGGTGCCGTGTCGGTCCATCAGCATGGTGATCAGCTCCTGACGTGCATCTTCGGCGCCGTCGCGATCGCTGTTTGCCATCTGCAGCAGCGGTTCAATATCCTGCTCGCCAATCAGATCGCCAAAGGTATTCAGTTGTTCGTCATTCAGACGCGTCCCTGCCAGCAGCAGCGCCACGGCATCGGCGATCGGGCGGTAATTTTTCTGCTCAGCGACAAACTGGGCGAAGTCGTGAAAACGGTTCGGATCCAGCAGGCGCAAACGGGCGAAGTGGCTTTCCATCCCGAGCTGTTCAGGGGTCGCCGTCAACAGCAACACGCCTGGCACACGGGCAGCCAGTTGCTCAATGGCCTGATATTCACGGCTCGGCGCCGCTTCGCTCCACACCAGATGATGGGCTTCATCGACCACCATCAGATCCCATTCAGCGTCGCACAGATGTTCCAGACGCTCTTTATTACGGCGCACGAAATCGAGGGAACAGATCACCAACTGTTCGGTATCAAATGGGTTGTCAGCGTCATGTTGCGCTTCGGCGTAGCGTTCGTCGTCAAACAGCGCGAAACGCAGGTTGAAACGACGCAGCATTTCGACAAGCCACTGATGCTGCAGGGTTTCCGGCACGATAATCAGCACGCGCTCGGCGGCGCCGGACAGCAATTGCTGATGCAGCACCATCCCGGCTTCAATGGTCTTTCCCAGACCCACTTCATCCGCCAGCAACACGCGAGGCGCGTGGCGACGGCCAACATCATGGGCGATGTGCAACTGATGCGGGATCAGCGACGTACGCTGGCCGCGCAGGCCGCTCCACGGCATACGGTACTGCTCGCTCTGGTATTTGCGGGCGCGGTAGCGCAGGGCGAAGCGATCCATCCGGTCGATCTGCCCGGCGAACAGGCGGTCCTGGGGTTTGCTGAACACCAGTTTGCTGTCGAGTAACACTTCACGCAGCATCACGTTGGCTTCCTGCGTGTCCTGGCGGGTACCGATGTAGGCCAGCAGGCCTTTTTCTTCAATCACTTCATCAACGAGGAGTTGCCAGCCGTCGTGGCTGGTGACGGTGTCGCCCGGGTTAAACATAACGCGGGTGATAGGGGAGTCGTTGCGTGCGTACAGACGGTTTTCACCTGTCGCCGGAAAAAGAAGGGTTACCATGCGCGTGTCCAGCGCTACTACGGTTCCTAATCCCAGTTCGCTCTCTGTATCGCTAATCCAGCGTTGACCAAGTGTAAAAGGCATATGTATTCGGCTCTATCTTTAATTGCAGGCAATAGTTCATCACCGTCGGTGCTGCTGACGGTAATCAAAATTGGGGCCAGGAATGGAAAGGGCGCTATGGTACTGGAAGCCGATGACTTAGTCACCTGTCAAAACAGCCCCATTTGCCCTGTCAGTATTGTAGCAAAGTCGTCGTCGACGAAAGGGAGTATTCCATCGGCAACGGGTTGTAATTGTTTTGACAAATAGTGTTCATAATCGAGCGGCGACTGCTGATAGGCCACAGGTTCAGGGCCGCTGGTGGTCCAGACGTACTTGATGGAGCCGCGACGCTGATACTGCAACGGGCGACCCAGTCGGGCGTTATGTTCATCCGCCTGCCGCGCCGCGCGTACGTGTGGCGGTACGTTGCGCTGATACTCCGCCAGCGGACGCCGGAGCTGTTTACGGTACACCAGCTGTTCATCCAGCTCGCCGGCCATCAGCTTATCGATCGTCTCACGAATGTAGTCACGATAGGGTTCATTGCGGAAAATGTGTAAGTAGAGCGTCTGCTGAAACTGTTGCGCCAGCGGCGTCCAGTCGGTGCGCACCGTTTCCAGCCCTTTGAATAACATGCGCTGGCTGTCGCCTTCCTGAATCATGCCTGCGTAACGCTTTTTGCTGCCGGTTTCGGTACCGCGAATGGTTGGCATTAAAAAGCGGCAAAAATGGGTTTCGAATTCCAGCTCCAGCGCGCTGGTCAGCCCCTCTTTTTGCAGTTCCTTTTCCCACCACGCATTGACGTGTTTCACCAGTTGCTGGCCGATCTGCGCCGCGTCCTCTTCCGTATGTGCGCGTTTGAGCCAGACGAAGGTGGAATCGGTATCGCCATAAATCACGTCATAGCCCTGCGATTCGATCAGCGCTTTTGTCTGGCGCATGATTGCATGACCGCGCATGGTAATCGACGACGCCAGCCGTGGATCAAAAAAGCGGCACGCGCTGGTGCCCAGTACGCCGTAAAAGGCGTTCATGATGATCTTCAGCGCCTGTGACAGCGGTTTGTTTTTATGCTGTTTTGCCTCGTCTCGCCCGTGCCAGATTTGGCTGACGATCCCGGGCAGGCAATGTTTTTCTCGCGAAAAACGGGCACCGAGAAACCCTTCCGTACTGTGCTCAGGATCCGGCTGCGCCATCCCTTCGACCAGCCCGACGGGATCGATGAGAAAAGTGCGAATAATGGACGGATACAGACTTTTGTAATCGAGTACCAGCACCGAATCATACAGTCCGGGCCGTGAATCCATCACATACCCGCCGGGGCTTGCCTGTGGCGGCACTTCACCGAGGTTGGGGGCTACGTACCCCAGGCGATGCATGCGCGGAAAATAGAGATGGCTGAAGGCGGCGACAGAACCGCCATGGCGATCGACCGGCAGGCCGTTAACGGTGGCGCGTTCCAGTAAAAACGGCATGATTTCCGTTTTATGGAAAATTCGCGTGACCAGTTCACAGTCTTTCAAGTTATAAGTGGCCAGTGCGGGTTTATCTTCGGCGAAACGGCGGTCAATTTCATCCATCCTGTCCCACGGGTTATCGATGGACTTGCCTTCGCCGAGCAATTCCTGGGAAACAGCTTCCAGAGAAAAAGAGGAGAAGCTCCAGAAGGCTGATTTCAGGGCCTCAATGCCGTCGATAATCACCCGTCCGTCGGCCTGCGCAAAGAAGACGCCATTTTTAAAACCGTGCTCCCGCCACTCTATTTCGCTGCCATTACGGCCCAGCAAAAGTGGGACACGATAACGCTCAGCGTGCTTTTGCAGAACGCGTAAATCGAACTGCACCACGCTCCAGCCGATAACGACGTCCGGATCGTGTTCAGCAAACCAGGCGTTGAGTTTTTCCAGTAATTGCGGACGGCTGTTGACATATTCCAGCCGGAAATCCAGCCCGGAAGGATCGCCATTTTGCGGGCCGAGCATATACACTGTGCGCTGACCACAACCTTCGAGCCCGATGCAGTAAAGCTCGCCATGGCGATTGGTTTCGATATCCAGCGAGACCCATTTCAGCGGTGGGCGATAATGCGGGCTGGGTTTCATTCGGACGTTGACCAGCGCATCACCACGCGCCTCGCCTTCGACCCAAACCGGCGCGGTAATAAACCGCTCCATCAGAAAACGTTCCGGCGGACGAATGTCGGCTTCATAGACTGTCACGCCGTTTTCACGTAGCAGCTTGTCGAGACGCATCAACTGGCGGTGAGAGCGACAATAAAGCCCCATCACTGGCTGACGGTGGAAATCGTTGAGTTCCAGCGGCGCGAGGCGCCAGCCGTTTTCGCCACGCAAGAGCTGGTTTACTTTTTCACTCAGCCGGGCAGGGATAAACGCCACCGACTCCTGTGGCGGCAGCGTCACTTTCAGCGGGCCGTGATCCGTCGCCAGCCAGAAATCAACTTCTGTGCCCTGTGGGGTATCCCGCCAGTGACGGGTGAGTAAAAAACCTTCTCGCGCCTGCGCCACGCTGCATTCTCACAATACAAAACCAGGCGTTAGTATAACCTGGTTTTTACTCATGTACTGATTTTTTATACAGTGCAATAATCAGCGGGAGATTTCAAATAACTCCAGTTCAAGCGTGTCCGATTTCTGATAAACGCAATAGCGCTGGTAGTTGTTCGCATAATTATTGGGATCATGGTATAGCCAGAGACAATCATTTTTAATGGGGCGATTCATAGCCTTAAGAAAATCGAGAAGTTTCGCTTTTTGTTCGGCGCGATTCGTAATGTCTTTCCACGTGATGATAAACCGGCTCTGCTGATTATCCGCATCGTAGGAATAGCTATATTCAACATGGGTTGATACTGTCGGTACCTTTTTTAAGGAATCCGGCGTATACAGCCAATACGAAAACGTGTCGCTATGTCTGTAGTGATGATCGCCAGATGTCAGGGCAAACCAACCGAAGAGCAGCGCAGGCGGCAATAGGAGGATAGCTGATAATAATAAAATCCATTTCTTCATTTACCCGTAATTCCTGAGGGCATATTGAGGGAGCGAAAATAAGCAGATTGCGCTGTTTATAACAAAGGAGATATGGTGAAACAAATGCCATATATTTATCGTTTAAAACAACTGATAGAGAATAGATATAATTAAGAAGGTGCCTGCAAAACAGGCACGCTTTTGAAAATTACTGCCCGTAATACGCTTTCGCGCCGTGCTTACGCAGGTAGTGTTTATCCAGCAGCGTTTGCTGCATATCTGGCAACTGTGGCACTAACTGGCGGCAGAAAATCCCCATACAGGCGACTTCTTCCAGCACGATGGCGTTATGCACGGCATCTTCTGCGTTTTTTCCCCATGCGAACGGACCGTGGGAGTGCACCAGTACGCCGGGCATTTGCGCGGCGTCGAGACCTTGCTGTTTAAAGGTTTCGACAATCACGTTTCCGGTTTCCCACTCGTACTCGCCGTTAATTTCCGCATCGGTCATTTTGCGGGTGCAGGGGATCGCACCATAAAAATAGTCGGCATGCGTGGTGCCGGTTGCCGGGATGGGCAGTCCGGCCTGCGCCCAGATGGTGGCGTGGCGGGAGTGCGTATGCACGATACCGCCGATGTCCGGAAATGCGCGATACAACAAGCGGTGGGTCGGGGTGTCTGATGAGGGTTTTTTTCGCCCCTCAACCACGTCACCGCTTTCCAGGCTGACGACGACCATATCCTCCGCGGTCATCGCACCGTACTCGACGCCGGAAGGCTTAATGACAAACACGCCATGTTCGCGATCGACCGCGCTGACATTGCCCCAGGTCAGGGTCACCAGGTTGTGCTTCGGCAGCGCCAGATTGGCTTCCAGCACCTGCCGTTTCAGTTCTTCAAGCATTGTGCGCTCCTTGTGCCGGTGGCGATGCGCCACCGGCGAGGGGGTTAGCGTTTGCTGCCGTAATACACTTCATTCCAGCGCAGCGCGTCTTTATAGGCGGGCAGGCGAGTGTCGTTATCAATCACCGTCAGCTCGATGTCATGCAATTCGCTGAACTGGCGCATATCGTCCAGTGTTAACGCATGGCTGAAGACGGTGTGGTGGGCGCCGCCCGCAATGATCCAGGCTTCTGACGCGGTATTGAGATCCGGGTGTGCCTGCCACAGCGCGTTAGCGACCGGCAGTTTCGGCAGGTTATGCGGCGTTTTGACGGTTTCGATGGTGTTGACCAGCAGGCGGAAACGATCACCCAGATCGATAAGGCTGGCGACGATGGCCGGGCCGGTTTTCGTGTTGAAAATCAGACGAGCCGGATCGGCCTTACCGCCAATACCAAGGTATTGCACGTCGAGGATCGGTTTTTCGTCGGTGGCGATAGTGGGGCACACTTCCAGCATATGCGAACCGAGCACCAGATCGTTGCCGTTGTCGAAGTGATAGGTGTAGTCCTCCATAAAAGAGGTACCGCCCTCGAGGCCCGTTGCCATCACTTTCATGATGCGCAGCAGCGCGGCGGTTTTCCAGTCACCTTCACCAGCAAAGCCGTAGCCCTGCTGCATCAGGCGCTGTACCGCGAGACCCGGCAGTTGTTTCAGGCCATGCAGATCTTCAAAGGTGGTGGTAAACGCATGGAACCCGCCTTGTTCCAGGAAGCGTTTCATGCCAAGTTCGATACGCGCGGCATCCAGCACGTTCTGGCGTTTATCACCGTTGATTTGCGCCGCAGGCGTCAGACGATAAAGACTTTCGTATTCATCGACCAGCGCGTTGACGTCGCCATCGCTGACGGCGTTCACCACCTGCACCAGATCGCCCACCGCCCAGGTATTCACAGAGAAACCGAACTTGATCTGTGCGGCGACTTTATCACCGTCTGTGACCGCCACTTCGCGCATGTTATCGCCGAAACGCACCACTTTCAGATGGCGGGTATCCTGTTTTGAGACTGCCTGACGCATCCACGCGCCGATGCGCTGGTGAGCCTGTTTGTCCTGCCAGTGGCCGGTGACCACGCTGTGTTGCTGGCGCATCCGCGCGCCGATGAAGCCGAACTCGCGACCGCCGTGCGCCGTCTGGTTCAGGTTCATAAAGTCCATGTCGATGCTGTCCCAGGGCAGCGCGGCATTGAACTGGGTATGGAACTGCAACAGGGGTTTGTTCAGGATGGTCAGCCCGTTGATCCACATTTTGGCTGGCGAGAAGGTGTGCAGCCAGACCACCAGACCCGCGCATTTGTTGTCGTAGTTGGCCTCGCGGCAGATATGCGTGATCTCATCCGGTGTGGTGCCGAGCGGTTTCAGCACTAATCTGCAGGGCAGTTTTGCTTCCGCATTAAGGGCGTTGACCACATGCTCGGCATGTTGCGTGACCTGGCGTAGCGTTTCCGCACCGTAAAGGTGCTGACTGCCAATCACAAACCACACTTCATAGTTATTGAAAATCGTCATGTTGAAATCCTTACTGGGTCAGGGCTGCCTGAGAAACGGGTTTAGTCGGAAGGTAATGCTGTTCTGCGCTGACCGCCCATTGCTGGTAGCGCTGGTAGAGCTGTTCGAAGCGTTGAGCCTGCTGCGGGCGCGGCTGAAGCGTGCTTTCGACCTGGCTCGCCATTTTCTGTTGCGCGGCAGGGATATCCGCATGCACACCCGCCGCCACGGCAGCGAAGATAGCCGCACCCAGCGCGCAGCACTGATCGGACGCGACAATCTGCAGCGGTCGGTTCAGCACGTCGCAGCACACCTGCATGATGACCGGGTTTTTACGGGCAATACCGCCCAGCGCCATCACGTTGTTCACCGGGATCCCTTGTGACGTGAAGCACTCCATGATCGCTCTTGCGCCGAAGGCCGTCGCCGCAATCAACCCGCCGAACAGCGCCGGGGCGTCTGTCGCGAGATTCAGGTCAGTAATGACCCCTTTCAGACGCTGGTTAGCGTTGGGGGTTCGGCGACCGTTAAACCAGTCGAGCACGACCGGCAGATGTTCAAGAGAAGGGTTCTTCGCCCACGCGTTAGTCAGCGCAGGCAATAGTTGTTTCTGGCTGGCTTTGATCTCATTTTTCAGTTCAGGATGCTGCGCCGCCAGTTGTTCGAGCGGCCAGCCGAGAATGCGACCAAACCACGCGTAGATATCGCCGAAAGCGGATTGCCCCGCCTCCATACCGATAAAATCAGGCACCACGCTGCCATCGACCTGTCCGCAAATACCTTTCACGGTACGCTCGCCGACGCTGTGCTTATCAGCAATCAGAATGTCGCAAGTGGAGGTCCCAATCACTTTCACCAGCGCGTTAGGCTGCGCACCCGCGCCAACCGCGCCCATGTGGCAATCGAAGGCGCCGCCGGAAATGACGACGTTTTGCGCCAGACCGAGTCGCTGAGCCCACTCGGGGCTCAGCGTGCCGACCGGTACATCGGCAGTGTACGTGTCGGTAAACAGCGGCCAGGCGAGATGATGGTTGATGCACGGGTCAAGTTCATCGAAGAAGCTCGCAGGCGGCAGTCCGCCCCAGCTTTCATGCCATAACGATTTGTGCCCGGCGCTGCAACGACCGCGGCGAAGGGCTTGCGGCGCAGTGGTGCCGGAGAGCAGGGCGGGCACCCAGTCGCACAACTCCACCCACGAAGCCGCCGCGTGGGCGACGTCGCGATCCTGACGGGTGACATGGAGGATTTTGGCCCAGAACCATTCACTGGAATAAATGCCGCCAATGTAGCGGGAGTAGTCGACTTTTCCCGGTGCATGGCACAGACGGGTGATTTCCTCGGCCTCTTCTACCGCCGTATGATCTTTCCACAACACAAACATGGCGTTCGGGTTGTCGGCGAACTCCGGGCGCAGCGCCAGGACGCGGCCTTCGGCATCAACAGGCGCAGGCGTGGAGCCGGTGCTGTCGACACCGATGCCGACCACGTCCCGACGTTCTTCTTCGCTCAGCTCGGCGAGCACATTTTTCACCGCACTTTCCATCGCCTCGATGTAATCGCGTGGGTGATGGCGAAACTGGTTATTTGCCGCATCGCAATAGCGCCCCTCCTGCCAGCGCGGATACCACTCAACGCAGGTGGCAAGTTCTTTTCCGGTGGCGCATTCCACCGCCAGCGCGCGCACTGAATCACTACCAAAATCGAGGCCGATTGCTATTGCCATCGTGTTACTCCATAGAGAAAAACGGGTATGGAGAAACAGTAGATAGCGTGACTAAAAAGAGTCAGGTTGGATTCGCTAATCTTATGGATTAAATCGCTATGGGGTTGCAAAGTGTGATGTCGTGCAAATATTCAATGTGGACTTTTCTGTCGTCTTTATAGACACTTTCGTTACCCGCCAAAATGCGCCTGATTGCCGCTTCTGATGAAAAAAATGTTGAATGGAGCGGGTCTGGAAGTATCCAGCCATCGGCAGCCCGGCGTAAGCGTCAGTACCGTTAACAGAAAATTCAATATGGACAATTGGTTTCCCACAATGTCCTCTGGGAGTGCTGGAATTATGGCTGAAACGCAAAACGATCCCCTGCTGCCGGGCTATTCGTTTAATGCTCATCTGGTGGCGGGTTTAACGCCTATTGATGCGGACGGTTACCTCGATTTTTTTATCGACCGGCCGCTGGGAATGAAAGGCTATATTCTCAATCTGACGATCCGCGGCGAAGGGGTGATCAACAATCACGGCAAACAGTTTGTCTGCCGCCCCGGTGATATCGTCCTGTTTCCCCCGGGTGAAATTCACCACTATGGTCGCCACACTGATGCAAAAGAGTGGTATCACCAGTGGGTTTATTTCCGGCCGCGCGCCTACTGGCATGAATGGCTGAGCTGGCCGACCATCTTCGGCCAGACCGGATTTTATCGCCCGGACGACGCTCATCAGGCCCGTTTTGCCGAGCTATTTGGCCAGATTATCGATGCCGGGCAGGGGGCCGGGCGTTACTCCGAGCTGCTGGCGATCAACCTGCTGGAACAGTTGTTGTTGCGGCGAATGGCGGCGATCAACGAATCCTTGCTCCCGCCGATGGATAACCGGGTGCGCGATGCGTGCCAGTACATCAGCGATCATCTGGCCGACCCTCATTTCGAAATTGCGCGTGTCGCCCAGCACGTCTGCCTGTCGCCGTCGCGGCTGTCGCACCTGTTTCGCCAGCAACTGGGCGTCAGCGTGTTGAGCTGGCGTGAGGATCAGCGCATCAGCCAGGCAAAACTGCTACTCAGCACCACGCGTATGCCGGTGGCAAGCGTCGGGCGCAATGTCGGTTTCGAAGATCAACTCTATTTTTCGCGCGTGTTTAAGAAATGTACGGGCGCCAGTCCGAGTGAGTTTCGTGCAGGCTGTGAATAAGCCGCCGGGCAGGGGGAAATAAGGACGTGCAGGGGCGCTATGGTGTATTATTTTGTTACAGGAAAGTAACGGCATAGCTTGACTCATCACCGAGTCCCTTTGAGAATCCCTGACTCCCTAAACTACCGGACGCGTTATGCAGGCACTGCTGGAGCACTTCATTACCCAATCGGCGATCTGGTCGCTCATCGCTGTCGCGCTGGTGGCCTTTCTTGAGTCGCTGGCGCTGGTCGGGCTGATCCTGCCGGGTACGGTCATGATGGCAGGGCTTGGCGCGCTGATCGGCAGCGGCGAAGTCAATTTCTGGCAGGCGTGGATGGCGGGTATCGTCGGTTGCCTGCTCGGTGACTGGATCTCTTTCTGGCTGGGGTGGCGGTTTAAAAAGCCGTTGCATCGCTGGTCTTTCATGAAAAAGAACAAAGCGCTGCTCGATAAAACCGAGCACGCGCTGCATCAACACAGCATGTTCACCATTCTGGTCGGCCGTTTTGTCGGGCCGACGCGTCCGCTGGTGCCGATGGTCGCAGGCATGCTGGATCTGCCGGTCTCTAAATTTGTGTTGCCCAACATTATTGGTTGCCTGTTCTGGCCGCCGCTCTATTTTATGCCGGGGATCCTGGCAGGCGCGGCGATCGATATCCCGTCCGATGTGCAAAGCGGCGGCTTTAAGTGGTTGCTGTTGCTGACGGCGGTACTGCTGTGGCTGGCGGCGTGGCTGTGCTGGCGGTTGTGGCGCAGCGACAAGTCGGGTACTGACCGCCTGAGTCATTATCTGTCTCGCGCTCGCCTGCTGTGGCTGGCGCCGTTGCTGTCAGGCATTGGTATCGTGGCGCTGGTGGCGGCGATCCGCCATCCATTGATGCCGGTCTATTTCGACATTCTGACCAGCGTCGTCAGCCGCTAACGGGTGATCCCGAGCAGCGATGATGCGCTGGCTTTTCCGCTCAGTAAATCGTCCGTTGCGCCGTCCCAGGCAATGCGCCCGTCGGCAACCACCAGCGAGCGCGGCGCGATCCGCGCGGCATCTTCCACACTGTGCGATACCATCAATAATGTGATCTGCTGCCGCTGGCAGACATTGCCGACCAGCGTCAGCATCTCCTGACGCAGCGCCGGGTCGAGAGCGGAGAACGGCTCATCCAGTAACAATACCGGCTGCTCGCGCACCAGACAGCGCGCCAGCGCCGCACGCTGACGCTGACCGCCGGAGAGCTCGCCCGGCAGGCGCTCCAGCAACGATTCAATCCCCATCTGACCGGCTATCACCTCCAGCTTATGCTGCTGTTCGGGCGTCAGCCGTAGCCCCGGATTTAGCCCGAGACCGATGTTTTGCCGCACGGTCAGATGGCTGAAAAGATTATTTTCCTGAAACAGCATTGAGACCGGACGGCGTGAGGGCGGCGTGTCGGTATGCGGCTGATTCTCGATAGTAATCGACCCCCGCACCGGGGTGAGAAAACCGGCAATCAGGTTCAGTAGTGTACTTTTGCCCGCGCCGCTTGGCCCCAGCACTGCGACCTGCTCGCCCTGCTGTACAGAGAGGGTGAAGCGCATCGGCAGATGCTGATAAAGCCAGGTGACATCATTCAGTTTTAACATCGCGCCCCGGTAGTTTTTCAATGATGGTAAATAGCAGAAAACAGAGGATCAGCAGCAGCAGGGCGGTGACTGCCCCGTCCTGGCTGCGGTAGGCGCCAATCTGCTGATAAAGATAGTAAGGGAGCGTGCGGAATGTCTCGTTGCCAAACAGAGCGACAACGCCGAAATCGCCGATCGACAGGACGCAGGCAAACGCCAGCGCCTGAGCGACAGGGCGTTTCAGCGCCCGCAACTCGACGATCCGCAAACGGGTAAATCCACTGAGCCCCAGCGACTGACACAGCGTGTTATACCGGGCGGTCAGGTCGCGCATCGGTGTTTCCAGCACTTTCAGGGCGTAAGGTATCGCCATCAACGCGTTGGTGAAGATCACAATACCATCAGCAGATTCCGGCAACCCCACCGTGTTATTGAGCAGCAGGAAGAAACCGGTCGCCAGCACGATACCGGGCATCGCCAGGATCAGCATGCCGCTGAGCTCCATCGCCTGACCGGCCAGCGAGTGGTTGCGGATGCGCAGCTCGCGGCTGCTCCACAGTAGCATCAGTGTGAGAATAACGCACAACACACCTGCTGACAGCGCGATGCGCAGCGACGTCCACAGCGCGTGCCACATCACCGGCTGCGCCAGCACATCCAGCACGTTGCAGTTAAGCCCGTCGATAATCACCGCGAAGATTGGCGGCAGCAGAAGCAGCAACGCGAGGATAATCAGCGTGGTATCGGCGATCCGGCTCCACAGCCGATCATCCGGATCGCGCCAGCCGCTCAGTTGCGAGTGACCGACGGCGATCGCTTTGCTCAGGCGCTGGCTCAGCAATACCAGCCCCAGACAGCAGATCATCTGCAACACCGCCAGCATTGCCGCTCGCCCGGGATCGTAATCAAAATTCAGCGCCTGGTAGATCGCCAGTTCGATAGTAGTTGCCTGCGGGCCGCCGCCCAGCGACAGCACCGTGGCAAAACTGGCAAAGCAGAGCATGAAAATGAGCGCCGCCACGGGTGGGATTTGCCGCCGCAGCCAGGGCCATTCCACCAGACGGAAAAAATCCCGGCCGCGCATGCCGAGCTGTGCGGCAATCTGCCGCTGCTCACCGGGGATCTGCTCCAGCGCCTGTAACAGCAGGCGGGTCGCCATCGGCATATTGAAAAAGATGTGCGCCAGCAGAATGCCCTGTAATCCGTAGGGCGAAAAGGTCCACTCCCACCCGGCGGCGTGGAACAGCCCGGCCAACCAGCCCTGACGGCCATACACGCTGAGGATGCCGAATACCGCCACCAGTACGGGTAAGATTAGCGTCATCGCGCATAACCGCAGCAGCGCGGCGCGCCCGGGAAAACGCCGCCGGTACAGGGCGCGGGCAAGAAAAATTGCGGGCGTTACGGACAGCACGGCGGACAGAAATGCCTGCCAGAATGAAAAACGTACCACGTGCCACAGGTAGCTATCCTGCAACAACTGCAGCCAGGATGCGGCGGGCGCGTTCAGCCACAGCGCAAAAAAGGCCGCCAGCGCCACGGCGACCATGATGAACGCCGCCGTGAGCCCTGGAAGTAGCCAGCCGGGAATTACTGGCTGACGGCGCGTTGCCATGTGCTGATCCACTGTTGACGCTCCGCCGCGACCTGTTGCGGCGTGAATTCCAGCGTGGTCTGCGGCTTCACCAGTTGGTCGAAACCGGCGGGCAACGTGACGTCCGTGACCGGGTACATCCAGTTTCCGGTCGGGATCGCATTCTGGAAGCCCGGTGACAGCATAAATTTCAGGAACTGTTCTGCCAGTTGCGGCTGTTTGCTGGAGGCGGTTCGCGCCGCCACTTCCACCTGCAGATAGTGGCCTTCTGTAAATGCTGCCGCGGCGTAGTGGTCTTTTTTCTCTTCAATGATGTGGTAAGCCGGAGAGGTGGTGTAGCTCAGCACCAGATCGCTTTCACCTTTCAGGAACAGACCGTAGGCTTCGCTCCAGCCTTTGGTTACCGTGACGGTTTTCGCCGCCAGTTTCTGCCAGGCTTCCGGCGCTTTGTCGCCATACACTTTTTGCATCCACAGCAGCAGCCCCAGCCCCGGCGTGCTGGTCCGCGGATCCTGATAGATCACGCGCCATTTCTGATCGCTTTCGACCAGCTCTTTCAGGCTTTTCGGCGGGTTTTTCAGTTTGTTTTTGTCATAGACAAACGCGAAGTAGCCGTAGTCGAATGGCACGAAAGTTTCGTCATTCCAGCCGCCAGGCACCTTCACGCTTTGCGCCGGAACGCCGCTCTTCGCGAACAGTCCGGTTTGCGTCGCTGCATCAAGCAGGTTGTTATCAAGACCCAGCACCACATCCGCTTTGCTGTTTTTCCCTTCCATCCGCAGGCGGTTGAGCAGGGAAACGCCATCTTCCAGTGTGACGTATTTCAGTTCACAGTTGCAGTCGGCTTCAAAGGCTTTTTTGACCGCCGGGCCCGGCCCCCAGTCAGCGGAGAAGGAGTCGTAGGTATAAACGGTCAGTATGGGTTTGGCGAAGACCGGCGCGGCAAGCAGCGCCAGTAATGGCAGACATTTTTTTAACACTTTGCACCTCAAAGAAAGAGTGGCAAAGGATTTTGAGCAAAGCCTCAAATCCCTTCGCCGGCGTTATCCGGATCAGGTTCGACGGGTATTTTCTCAGCCTGTATCAGCACCCCGTTGAGCACGCTTTAGTGTAATGATTTTGTAAGTATTCTGAAAGTATTAGGGTTCCGGGGGGGCAAACCACGCCGATTTAAAATCGAACCAGCCCAGCGTGTTCATCCGTACCCCGCGCATGCTGCGCTGACCCTGGATCATCAACCAGTGATGAATCAATGGGATAATGGCTCGCTGTTGCACCAGTTGCTGGCTCCAGTGTGCCTGATTCATTTCCCCGGCACGCCAGCGCGCGGCTTCTTTGTCCCATTCAACGGGAATACAGTTCTGAAACAGCGGCACTTCAAAAAGATGGGCAAAGAGGGAGAAATCCAGCGGCAACGTGAAGTTTGCACTGTTGAGCCACATGTCGCTCACCACTTCGCCGCGGTGCCACTCTTCGTAATCCAGCTCCTGAATCTCAAGTTTAACCTGATGCTGCGCCAGCAAGTGCGCCATGATATTGGCGATATAGTGATGCTCAATATGTTCGCGGTAATAGCTGAGCGTCAGCACTTCAAGCCCTGCCGGTTTTTCGCCTTTGCCGGGGCGGGCATGATGCCAGCGGGGCAGCATGCCGTACGCCGGAAACCAGTACCCCTGATACTGTTCATCAGCGTGATAAACCAGACTGGCAGGAGAGAGGATCTGGCTTATCCACTGTCGTACATCCTGACGCGCGCCTTTGCGCGACCGCGCATCAAACAGCATGTAATAGCACCCTTCTTCCAGACGGCTTTCCACGGCTTTTTCGCCTTCGGTCGGCCCTTCCAGCGTCAGGCCACAGGTCAGCTCTTCGCTGATTTCCGGCAGTACCCAGACGTTGACCTCGTCGATCAACGCCCGGTAGCCAAAATAATCATCAAAGGCATGGATCTTGAGCTGGTTCTGGTTGTTGCGGGCGACGGCGTAGGGGCCAGTACCGATCGGAATCGAGGAAAAATGGGGCAGCGACTCCCACTCTTTCGGCAGTATCATCGCCGGGATATGCCCCAGCAGCCAGGGAAGCCAGCGGTCGGGCTGCGACAGATGAATGTCCAGCGTCCAGGCGGTGGGCGAGACGATATGCGTGATATGGGAATAAAGCGGTAGCGTGTTAATTCGCTGAAGCGAGGTAATGATGTCGTCGATGTCCAGTTCGCGCCCGTGATGAAAATGGATACCGGGGCGCAGAAAAAAACGCCAGTGCAACGGTGAAAGCTGCTGCCAGTGGTGCGCGATATCCGCTTCCAGTTCCCCATTTTCCTCATTTATGCGCGTCAGGGCGCTGAAAATCTGCCTTGCGATATGGGTTTCCGAACGGCGCAGTGGCGTGCCGGGCAGTAAATTGCGCATAGGGCGGTAGTACAGGACGCGCAAAATGTGCCTGCCCTGACGAAAACTGCGTCCGAGGTGTGACACCAGCATCTGGCGGACAGTGGCTTTATCTCCCACCAGTTGCACGAGCTGATCGATGCGATCCTGCTCCAGCAGATCTTCTGCCCGCTGCTGCTGTAAGGCCAGCCCGGTGTAGAGGAACGTCAGTCGCGAGCGCTTGCCGCGCCCGGCTTCCGCCTCCCACGTCAGCCAGCCGCGTTCTTCCATGGTGTTCAGCAGGGTGCGCATGTGGCGGCGCGAACAACTGAGTAATTCAGCCAGTTCATTGAGGGTGGTTTCCTGCGACTTACCGTCGCAGCACTGCCATAAACGAATAAACTGTTGTTGCAAGCGAGCAGAAGACATAAAAGAGGAACTCCTGACAAAAACTCAGCAATTTATTAATCCCTATATTAAGCCAATAATGGTCTTCGATGAAGCGAGGAGGTGAATATGCAGAAGTCATCCACACGCCAGTTTTATCGCCAGTATTTTTTGGCGACGCAGGGAGCGTCATGGCTGGCCCGCCAGGTAGCAGGAGAGCGGTTGAAAATGCTCGAAGAGCTGATGCAGTGGGAAGTTACAACGCCGACTTCTGATTCTCATTGACTTGCCCTTATCATGTGTGACTGAGTATTGGTGCTACATTGCCACGCCAGCAGATGTTTTCTGCTGGCTTTTTTCGTACCCCTTTTCCGGTTAAGGATGATCCATGCTGTGGTTATTGACGATGGGGCGACGCCTCAATGGGGTCTATGCCGCTTTTATGCTGGTGGCGTTTATGATGGGCATTGCGGGGGCATTACAGGCACCGACGCTGAGTCTTTTCCTGAGCCGTGAAGTGGGCGCGCCGCCTTTCTGGGTCGGTCTGTTTTATACCGTTAACGCCATCGCCGGGATCCTGGTCAGCCTGTGGCTGGCAAAACGCTCCGACAGGCAGGGCGACCGCCGCAGATTAATTCTGTTTTGCTGCCTGATGGCCGTTGGTAACGCGCTGCTGTTCGCGTTTAATCGACATTATCTGACGCTGATTACCTGCGGCGTGCTGCTGGCGTCGCTGGCGAATACCGCGATGCCCCAACTTTTTGCTCTGGCGCGGGAATATGCGGATAACTCGGCGCGCGAAGTGGTGATGTTCAGCTCCGTCATGCGTGCCCAACTGTCACTGGCATGGGTGATTGGCCCGCCGCTGGCGTTCATGCTGGCGCTGAATTACGGTTTCACCATCATGTTTTCCATCGCTGCCGGCATTTTCGCGCTGAGCCTGGTGATGATAGCCGTGGCGCTACCGTCGGTGGCGAGAGTGGAACAACCTGCCGATGTCGCCGTGACGCAAATCAGCGGCTGGAATGATAAAAACGTACGCATGCTGTTTATCGCCTCCACGCTGATGTGGACCTGTAACACCATGTACATCATTGATATGCCGCTGTGGATTAGCAGCGAATTAGGACTGCCTGACCGCCTTGCGGGCGTATTGATGGGCACTGCGGCGGGGCTGGAAATTCCGGCGATGATCCTCGCCGGGTATTACGTCAAACGTATCGGCAAACGGCGGATGATGATCACTGCGGTGATGGCAGGGGTATTGTTCTATGTTGGCCTGATTTTATTTCACAGCCATACGGCGCTGCTGCTGTTGCAGGGGTTTAATGCCATCTTCATCGGCATTATCGCCGGTATCGGCATGCTGTGGTTTCAGGACCTGATGCCAGGACGAGCGGGTTCCGCGACCACGCTGTTTACTAACAGTATCTCCACGGGAGTGATCCTCGCCGGGGTGATCCAGGGCGCGCTGGCGCAAAGCTACGGCCATGGTCGGGTGTACTGGGCGATTGCCGCGATTTCGCTGGTGACGCTGTTTCTCACCAGTCGCGTGAAGGATGTCTGACTTCTTGCAGAAAAAGCCTCACCTGACGCGACGTCGAAGTGAGGCTTAAATGCCACAACGGTATTTACTGGCCCGCTGCGGCGGGCCAGTAATCTCATCACCCCATAAATGCAGGTTGTTTGTGCTCGTATGCGGCGATGGCGTCTTCATGCTGCAGCGTCAGGCCAATGCTGTCGAGGCCATTCAGCATGCAGTGGCGGCGAAAATCGTCAATCTTAAAGCTGTAGGACTTATCGCCCGCTTTGACGACCTGTGCTTCCAGATCCACTTCAAACGTAATGCCCGGATTCGCCTGTACCAGTGCAAACAGCTCATCGACCTGTGCATCGCTCAGCGTGACTGGCAGCAACTGGTTGTTAAAGCTGTTGCCATAGAAAATATCCGCGAAGCTTGGGGCGATGACCACTTTAAAACCGTAATCGGTTAACGCCCACGGCGCATGCTCGCGTGACGAACCGCAGCCGAAATTTTCCCGCGCCAGCAAAATGGACGCGCCTTTGTATTGCGGGAAATTGAGTACGAATTCAGGATTCGGCTGTTGACCTTTATCGTCCAGAAAACGCCAGTCGTTGAACAGATGAGCGCCAAAGCCGGTGCGTGTGACCTTCTGCAAAAATTGCTTAGGAATGATCGCGTCGGTATCGACATTGGCGGCATCTAAAGGAACCACCAGGCCCGTGTGTTGGGTAAATTTCTCTGCCATGTGGGGCTCCTTATTTGATGCTGCGAATGTCGGCGAAATGGCCGGAGACAGCAGCGGCTGCCGCCATTGCCGGGCTCACCAGATGGGTGCGACCACCGCGGCCCTGGCGACCTTCAAAGTTACGGTTGCTGGTGGAGGCACAGCGCTCGCCCGGGTTCAGACGATCATTGTTCATCGCCAGGCACATTGAGCAGCCCGGCAAACGCCATTCGAAACCGGCTTCGATGAAAATCTTATCCAGCCCTTCCGCTTCCGCCTGGGCTTTAACCGGACCAGACCCCGGGACTACCAGCGCCTGCACGCCCGGCGCCACTTTCCGCCCTTTGGCGACTTCCGCGGCAGCGCGCAAATCTTCAATGCGCGAGTTGGTGCAAGAGCCGATAAAGACCTTGTCGATCGCCACTTCCGTCAGCGGAATGCCAGGTTTGAGGCCCATATAAGCCAGCGCTTTTTCGGCTGATGCACGTTCAACCGGATCGGCAAAAGAGGCCGGATCAGGAACGGCGTCGGTGACGGAAATCACCTGGCCTGGGTTGGTACCCCAGGTCACCTGCGGCGCAATCTCTTCCGCCTGTAACGTCACGACAGTATCAAATTGGGCGTTATCGTCAGTTTTCAGCGTCTTCCAGTAGGCCACGGCGTCGTCAAAATCCTTACCTTTTGGCGCGTGCAGGCGGCCCTTCACATAATTGAAGGTGGTTTCATCAGGCGCGACCAGGCCTGCTTTAGCACCCATTTCGATAGCCATATTGCACAGGGTCATGCGACCTTCCATGCTCAGTGCGCGAATTGCCTCGCCGCAGAATTCCACCACGTGACCGGTACCGCCCGCACTGCCGGTTTTGCCGATGATCGCCAGCACGATATCTTTGGCGGTGATCCCCGGGGCGGCTTTGCCTTTCACTTCGATCTTCATGGTTTTCGCGCGGCCCTGTTTCAGGGTTTGCGTCGCCAGCACGTGTTCAACTTCGGACGTGCCGATCCCGAATGCCAGCGCGCCAAATGCCCCGTGCGTGGCAGTGTGGGAGTCGCCGCAGACGATGGTCATGCCCGGCAGCGTAATACCCTGTTCCGGCCCCATCACGTGGACAATCCCCTGATACGGGTGATTCAGGTCATACAGTTCAACGCCAAATTCATTGCAGTTTTTAATCAGTTCCTGCATCTGAATGCGAGCCATTTCGCCGGAAGCATTGATATCTTTGGTTTGTGTGGAGACGTTATGATCCATCGTCGCAAAGGTTTTTGCCGGTTGACGCACAGGACGGTTATGCGCACGCAGACCATCAAACGCCTGTGGTGAGGTCACTTCATGCACCAGATGACGGTCAATGTACAGTAACGGGGTCTCGTTTGTCGCTTCATAAACCACGTGAGCATCAAACACTTTTTCGTATAACGTTTTCGCCATGATTACACCCCTTCAGCGACATAGCGGGCAATAATGTCACCCATTTCATCGGTACTGACCGCCGCGCCACCGCGGGCTAAGTCGCCGGTACGGACACCTTCTTCTAACGCGCGGTTAATGGCGTTTTCAATCGCCACTGCCGCCTCTTCCGCCCCCAGGCTGTAGCGCAACAGCAGCGCCAGCGACAGGATCTGCGCAATCGGGTTGGCAATGTTCTTCCCGGCGATATCCGGTGCGGAGCCGCCCGCCGGTTCATACAGGCCAAAGCCCTGTTCATTCAGGCTGGCTGACGGCAGCATGCCCATCGAGCCGGTGATCATCGCACACTCATCCGAGAGAATGTCGCCGAACAGGTTAGAGCACAGCAGCACGTCAAACTGCGATGGATCTTTAATCAACTGCATGGTGGCGTTGTCGATGTACATATGCGCCAGCTCAACATCCGGATACTCGCGGGCGATTTCGTTGACGATCTCACGCCACAAAATAGATGACTGCAACACATTGGCTTTATCAATGGAGGTGACTTTGCGGCGACGCTTGCGAGCGGATTCAAAGGCGATACGGGCAATGCGCTCGATTTCAAAACGATGATACACCTCGGTATCAAAGGCTTTTTCATACTGACCGCTACCTTCACGACCTTTCGGCTGACCGAAGTAAATTCCGCCCGTCAGTTCGCGGACGCACAGAATATCGAAGCCTTCAGCGGCGATGTCGGCGCGCAACGGGCAGAATTCTTCCAGACCCTGATACAGTCTGGCCGGACGCAAGTTGCTGAACAGCTTAAAGTGCTTACGCAACGGCAGCAGCGCGCCGCGCTCAGGCTGTTCGGCAGGGGGCAGATGCTCCCATTTCGGGCCACCCACGGAGCCAAACAACACCGCATCGGCATTTTCACAGCCTTCAATGGTGGCCTGCGGCAGTGGCGTGCCTTGTTTGTCGATAGCGATGCCACCGACGTCATAATGACTGGTGGTGATTCGCATCGCAAAACGCTGGCGAACGGCATCCAGTACCTTCAGGGCTTGCGCCATCACTTCCGGGCCAATGCCATCACCCGGCAAAACGGCAATATGGTAATTCTTCGACATCACACGGTTTCCTTGTTGTTCTCATTATTCTGAGCTTTGCGTTGCAGCTCTTTTTCGACTTCAGCGGCGCGCCAGATGCTGTTCAGGACATGAACCATCGCTTTAGCGGAGGATTCCACGATGTCGGTCGCCAGACCCACGCCGTGGAAACGACGGCCGTTGTAATTCGCCACGATATCGACCTGGCCCAGGGCGTCTTTCCCCTGGCCTTTGGCGCTCAGGCCATATTTGACCAGTTCGATGTTGTAGTTAGTGATACGGTTAATGGCCTGGTAGATAGCATCAACCGGACCGTTACCGTTCGCCGCTTCGGCTTTAATCTCATCGCCGCAGGCCAGTTTGACGGAGGCAGTAGCAATATCGCTGGAGCCGGACTGGACGCTGAAGTAGTCCAGACGGAAGTGCTCTGGCTCTTCCTGCTGTTTATTAATGAACGCCAGTGCTTCCAGATCGTAATCAAAGACCTGGCCTTTTTTATCCGCCAGCTTCAGGAACGCATCGTACAGATGGTCCATGTTGTAATCGGTCTCTTTATAGCCCATCTCTTCCATGCGATGTTTCACCGCCGCACGGCCGGAGCGGGAGGTCAGGTTCAGTTGCATCTGATTCAGGCCGATCGATTCCGGCGTCATGATTTCGTAGTTTTCACGATTCTTCAGCACGCCATCCTGATGGATCCCGGAGGAGTGGGCGAAAGCACCGGTGCCGACAATCGCTTTGTTGGCCGGAACCGGCATATTGCAGATCTGGCTGACAGTCTGGCTGGTACGCCAGATTTCATGGTGATTGATGTTGGTGTGCACGTTCATGATGTCTTTGCGCACTTTGATGGCCATGATCACTTCTTCCAGCGAGCAGTTACCGGCACGCTCGCCGATGCCGTTCATCGCCCCTTCAACCTGACGTGCGCCTGCATGCACTGCGGCAATGGCGTTGCCGACCGCCAGGCCTAAATCGTCGTGGGTATGCACAGAGATGATGGCTTTATCGATATTAGGGACCCGCTCGTACAGGCCGGTAATAATATTGGCGAACTCAAACGGCATGGTGTAGCCGACAGTGTCCGGGATATTAATGGTTCTTGCCCCGGCATTGATCGCGGCTTCAACCACTCGCGACAGATCCTCAATCGGCGTACGACCAGCGTCTTCACACGAGAATTCCACGTCATCGGTGTAATTGCGCGCGCGGGTGACCATATAAATGGCACGCTCAATGACCTCGTCCAGCGTGCTGCGCAGCTTGGTGGCGATATGCATGGGCGAAGTGGCGATAAAGGTATGAATACGGAACGCTTCGGCGACTTTTAATGATTCCGCCGCAACGTCGATGTCATTTTCCACACAGCGGGCCAGCGCACAAACGCGGCTGTTTTTCACCTGACGGGCGATGGTTTGCACTGATTCAAAATCACCAGGTGAAGAGACCGGAAACCCGACTTCCATCACGTCGACGCCCATACGTTCGAGGGCCAAAGCAATCTGCAGCTTCTCTTTTACGCTCAGGCTTGCCTGTAATGCCTGTTCACCGTCACGTAAGGTAGTATCAAAAATAATGACTTGCTGGCTCATGGTTTAGGTCCTTGATTGTCTTTGGCGCCTTGCTACGAGCATAAAAAAACCCGCGCAATGGCGCGGGTTTGATTCGTTACCGGAAGATGACTTATCGCAAAACGTCGCCCACCAGACTACCGCGCACAAAAGAGGCGTTTAGTAGTAGTAGGCTGGTGAAACGTGACGTGCGATTCATTAATGTCATACTCCAGATGAATTCGATATGCTTTTAGTGGTACTGGATACGCCGTTTGATGTCAACCCCTGGCCGTGAAAACCCGCCTGATGAATGATGGCATTCGGGGTGTTGTTTTAGCTTATTGTGCTGATGAGGCTGCTGCGCGCAGAATAACGCGTTTATCTTTTTGCGATGCTTTTCATATTTTGAATCATTTTTATAAATTTGCTTGCGTATGCAAAAGGAAAATATCTCACAAACAATAAACATATCTGTATGAATCATTTAAGTTTATTTGCAGGGAAGATAAGTCTAAAAAAAGACTTTAATTAATTTGATAAATAATTGTTAAGCAAATTGTGTTTTGCTAAATATACATTTTAATTTTTCTAAACGTTGAGTGCGTTTCCAGTGGATTGATTATTTATGTGGTTTATGAGTAAACTTTGCTCATAAGGTATAAGTTATACTTTTGCCCTGGGGAGGCCATATTTCGCGTTTTTTCGGTCTTTGGTTGGTGATGTTTCTTTATGTTTTCCTAATTTTTATTATTTCTCTTTTGTAGATTTTATATGCATGGTAAATCATATTGTCAGAATTTATTATTGCATTAATGCAAAGGGAGTTTAGCGTGACTGTGGAGTTAGAAATGCCCGTGGAAAAAATTGAGCGCCAGACGAGACAGCTGGAAGTGAAAAAACCACAGCTTCGCATGGTGGATTTAAATTTATTGACCGTCTTTGATGCGGTTATGCAGGAGCAAAATATTACGCGCGCGGCGCATATGCTGGGGATGTCGCAGCCTGCGGTGAGTAATGCCGTCGCGCGGCTCAAAGTGATGTTTAACGATGAGCTGTTTGTGCGCTATGGCCGTGGTATTCAGCCAACGGCGAGGGCGTATCAGCTGTTTGGGTCAGTTCGCCAGGCATTGCAACTGGTGCAAAATGAGCTGCCGGGGTCCGAATTCGAACCTATCAGTAGCGAGCGTGTTTTTAATCTTTGTGTCTGCAGTCCGCTGGATAACTTTTTGACCTCGCTTATTTTTAACCGGGTCAGAGAAATTGCGCCGAATATCCATCTGGTATTTAAGTCATCCTTAAATAAGAATACAGAGCATCAGCTACGTTACCAGGAAATCGAATTTGTTCTGGGATATGAAGAGTTTCGTCGCCCGGAATTTTCCTGCACACCGCTGTTTAAAGATGAAATGGTATTAGTCGCCAGCCGTAAACACCCACGGCTGAGCGGGCCGCTTAAAGAAAGTGATGTGTATAAAGAAGAACATGCGGTGGTTTCTC
Source organism: Trabulsiella odontotermitis (assembly GCF_030053895.1). Lineage (NCBI taxonomy): Bacteria > Pseudomonadati > Pseudomonadota > Gammaproteobacteria > Enterobacterales > Enterobacteriaceae > Trabulsiella > Trabulsiella odontotermitis. The sequence continues at coordinate 3,761,402 of NZ_CP125781.1, read as the reverse complement.
TGGACCGTTATGCTTCCTTTAGCCAGCCATGGTATGACACTGCAGATAAACAAGCCTGCATCGCCTATCAGGGAATGGCATTAACCAGCGTATTGAATGTGGTGTCGCAAACACAAATGGTGGCGATTGCGCCGCGCTGGCTGGCAGAAGAGTTTTCTGATTCTCTGGATCTTCAATTATTACCCTTACCATTAAAACTCAACAGCCGGACCTGTTATCTTTCCTGGCATGAAGCGGCGGGGCGTGATAAAGGCCATCAGTGGATGGAAGAGTTATTGGCTTCTATTTGTCTGCGGTAATTCTCGTGCTAGCAAACAGAGCGCACATACGCTCTGTTTGTTTTGTGTGTAAGAAAATATCCAGCATTTTATTCTGTTTCTTGCTGAGGGTTATCGGCAGCGCAAAGCAAAAAATGGATCATTTCCTGTTCTTTTCCTGTTATCCCGAGTAATGACTATCCTCTTTCCCTGTCATTGAAGCTTTTCACCATTTTCTTAACGCTTGCCTGGTATTTCTTCTTTTTCGTCGGACGCTATCAACGTCGGGGCGAATTGCCTGCCTGAAAGTGAGCGGTTATGTTAATTGAATATAATTATCGACGAGGGTTTTCGTCTCGTCAGACGCGCGTGTGGAAATGAATTCTGCATCGCCAAACAAAGCCTGGAGGCAAGTCATGGAGATGTTGTCTGGAGCCGAGATGGTTGTCCGATCGCTTGTCGATCAGGGCGTGAAGCAAGTGTTCGGCTACCCCGGTGGGGCTGTCCTTGATATCTACGATGCGTTACATACCCTCGGCGGCATCGAGCATGTGCTGGTACGGCACGAGCAGGCAGCGGTGCATATGGCCGACGGACTGGCGCGTGCGACGGGGGAAGTGGGCGTGGTACTGGTCACCTCAGGCCCGGGTGCCACCAATGCGATTACTGGCATAGCGACGGCCTATATGGATTCGGTACCACTGGTGGTGTTGTCCGGGCAGGTCGCGACCTCGCTGATTGGCTACGATGCCTTCCAGGAGTGTGACATGGTGGGGATTTCCCGCCCGGTGGTGAAACATAGCTTCCTGGTCAAACAAACCGAAGATATTCCCGGCGTGCTGAAAAAAGCGTTCTGGCTGGCGGCCAGCGGTCGTCCGGGGCCGGTGGTGGTGGATCTGCCAAAAGATATCCTTAACCCGCAAAACAAGCTGCCGTACGTCTGGCCGGACACGGTGAGCATGCGCTCCTACAACCCGACAACAACCGGCCATAAAGGGCAGATTAAACGCGCGTTGCAAACGCTGATTGCGGCGAAAAGACCGGTGGTGTATGTCGGTGGCGGGGCAATCAATGCCGAATGTGGCGAACAACTCAAAACGCTGATTGAAAAACTCAATCTGCCGGTGGCCTCTTCATTAATGGGACTGGGCGCGTTTCCGGGCACACATCGTCATTCACTGGGCATGCTGGGTATGCACGGGACGTACGAAGCGAACATGACGATGCATCATTCTGATGTGATTTTTGCTGTTGGCGTGCGCTTTGACGATCGCACCACTAACAATCTGGCGAAATATTGCCCGGATGCCACCGTACTGCACATCGATATCGATCCCACGTCGATTTCCAAAACCGTACCGGCGGATATCCCGATTGTGGGCGATGCCCGGCTGGTGCTGGAGCAGATGCTTGAACTGCTGGAGCAGGAAGAGGCGGTACAGCCGCTGGATGATATCCGCGACTGGTGGCAGCGAATCGAGCAGTGGCGCGCCCGGCAGAGCCTGAAATATGACACCCAGAGCCCGTCGATTAAGCCACAGGCGGTTATTGAAACCCTCTGGCGGCTGACCAACGGGGACGCGTACGTCACCTCCGATGTCGGTCAGCATCAGATGTTCGCCGCACTCTATTACCCGTTTGATAAGCCGCGTCGCTGGATCAACTCCGGTGGTCTCGGCACCATGGGGTACGGCCTGCCAGCTGCGCTTGGCGTGAAGATGGCGCTGCCTGACGAAACGGTGATCTGCGTGACCGGCGATGGCAGTATTCAGATGAACATTCAGGAGCTGTCAACGGCGCTGCAGTACGAACTGCCGGTGTTGGTCGTAAACCTGAACAACCGCTATCTCGGCATGGTGAAACAGTGGCAGGACATGATCTACTCAGGCCGCCACTCGCAATCTTATATGAAATCCCTGCCGGACTTTGTGGCGCTGGCACAGGCCTATGGTCACGTCGGCATTCAGATCAACCAGCCCGATGAACTGGAAGCGAAGCTGGCGCAAGCGCTGGAGACGGTGCGCAACCAGCGGCTGGTGTTTGTCGATGTCACTGTTGATGGAAGTGAGCACGTTTATCCGATGCAAATTCGCGGTGGCGGAATGGATGAAATGTGGCTGAGCAAAACGGAGAGAACCTGACTATGCGCCGGATATTATCAGTATTACTGGAAAACGAATCGGGCGCCCTGTCGCGCGTCATTGGTCTCTTTTCACAGCGAGGCTACAACATTGAAAGCCTGACCGTCGCGCCGACGGATGACCCAACGCTTTCCCGCATGACGATTCAGACCGTCGGTGACGAGCAGGTCATCGAACAGATCGAAAAACAGTTGCACAAGCTGGTGGATGTGCTGCGGGTCAGCGAACTGGGGCAGGGGTCGCACGTCGAGCGTGAGATTATGCTGGTCAAAGTGCAGGCCAGCGGATATGGTCGCGAAGAGGTAAAACGCAACACTGAAATTTTCCGCGGGCAGATTATCGACGTCACGCCGTCTATTTATACTGTCCAGCTGGCCGGTACCAGCGACAAACTCGATGCGTTCCTTGCCACATTGCGCGATGTGGCGCGTATTGTTGAAGTGGCGCGCTCTGGCGTGGTGGGCCTTTCTCGTGGTGAGAAGATCATGCGATAAGCCCCACTGATGAATTAAAATGTAGCCTGACACCACCGGTCAGGCTTTTTTTTTGCGAATCCAGTGGGAAGAGTCAATAAAAGCGGTTGCCGCAGTTATCATTCTGCGCTTAGATGTTAATAAATTTTACCCATACCTTCGCGAAGGTTATGGATTGTACAAGTTAAGCAAGGGGCAATTGTGAAACTGGATGAAATCGCCCGGCTTGCCGGTGTCTCCCGGACGACGGCGAGCTATGTGATTAACGGTAAAGCTAAGCAGTATCGCGTTAGTGATAAAACCGTCGAAAAAGTGATGGCTGTGGTGCGTGAGCATAACTACCATCCGAACGCGGTGGCTGCCGGGCTCCGTGCAGGACGCACTCGTTCTATTGGTCTGGTGATCCCTGATCTGGAGAACACCAGCTATACCCGTATCGCTAATTACCTGGAGCGTCAGGCGCGTCAGCGCGGCTATCAGTTGCTGATTGCCTGCTCGGAAGATCAGCCGGATAACGAAATGCGCTGTATCGAGCATCTGTTACAGCGTCAGGTAGATGCGATTATCGTTTCCACCTCCTTGCCGCCAGAGCATCCTTTCTACCAGCGCTGGGCGAACGACAATTTCCCCATTGTGGCGCTTGATCGCGCGCTCGATCGCGAACACTTCACCAGCGTCGTCGGCGCCGATCAGGACGATGCCGAAATGCTGGCCTCGGAGCTGCGTAAATTCCCGGCGGAAACTGTTCTTTATCTTGGCGCGTTGCCGGAGCTCTCCGTCAGTTTCCTGCGTGAGCAAGGGTTCCGTACCGCCTGGAAAGACGATCCGCGTGAAGTGAATTATCTGTATGCCAACAGCTACGAGCGCGAAGCCGCCGCGCAATTGTTCGATAAATGGCTGGAAACGAATCCGATGCCGCAGGCGCTGTTCACCACGTCGTTTGCACTGTTGCAGGGCGTCATGGATGTTACGCTGCGTCGTGAAGGCAAGTTGCCGCCGGAGCTGGCCATCGCCACCTTTGGCGATCATGAACTGTTGGATTTCCTGCAATGCCCGGTGCTGGCGGTTGCCCAGCGTCACCGCGATGTCGCAGAGCGCGTGTTAGAAATCGTCCTGGCGAGCCTCGATGAACCGCGTAAACCGAAACCGGGGCTGAGCCGTATTCGTCGTAATCTTTATCGTCGTGGCAGTTTGAGCCGTCGTTAAGCGAAAAAACGATGCGCTAATGAAAAAAAGTAAGGGATTATTTGATATTCAGATAATTCCTTACTTTTCCCAGGGATCTAATTCAAATCGTGTTAAATCTCTCCAGAAACGCAGCGCTATCCGCCCGGAAAAGAATATTGCTGTATTATTTTGTTACACCCTTCGCGGATTTGTCCAATTAACAAACACTTCTTCAGAAAACCCATCGCCTCACATGCTATCCCGTAGAAAAATGGCGGCTCCCCACGCTCAGAAGGGCTGTTATCGCGTCCGGGAATGTCCTAAAATGCCGCGCACGTCGCAAACTGACACTTTATATTTTCGCTCGATGATATTGAGTTTCTTTTAACGAGCATGAACAGATTTGTTTTTTTTCTTACAACTATTCATAGCGTTAATTTGCCTCGTTTGGTGGACATAAATTAAACAGGGCGAATATCTGCCGCCATTATTGGGTTTTTTAACTCTGTTAGCGTCAGTGCTGGCTTGACAAGCTTTTCCTCCGCTCCGTAAACTCTTTTAGGTGGGAATTTGTGGGTGAAAGTGGAGAAAAGGGGTGAGGCTGGCATGTTCCGTGGGGCAACGTTAGTCAATCTCGACAGCAAGGGTCGCTTATCGATACCTACGCGGTATCGCGATCGGCTGGTCGAAAACGCTTCCGGTTTAATGGTTTGCACCATTGACATCCATCACCCGTGCCTGCTGCTTTACCCACTTCCCGAATGGGAAATTATCGAGCAAAAACTGTCGCGCCTGTCGAGCATGAATCAGGCCGAGCGCCGCGTACAGCGTTTGCTGCTTGGACATGCAAGCGAATGTCAGATGGACAACGCCGGTCGTTTACTGATTGCACCGGTTTTACGGCAACATGCCGGACTGACCAAAGAAGTGATGCTGGTCGGGCAGTTCAACAAATTTGAGCTGTGGGACGAAACGACCTGGTATCAACGGGTCAAGGAAGATATAGACGCTGAGCAGTCCGCATCCGGAGAGTTGTCGGATCGGCTGCAGGATTTGTCCTTATAAATGATGGAAAACTTTAAACATACGACGGTACTGCTGGATGAGGCCGTAAATGGCCTGAATATTCGTCCTGATGGTATCTACATCGATGGCACCTTTGGTCGCGGCGGTCATTCGCGACTGATTCTTTCGCAACTGGGCGCGGAAGGACGTCTGCTGGCTATCGATCGGGATCCGCATGCGATCGCCGAAGCACAGCGCATTGACGATCCCCGCTTTTCCATTGTGCATGGTCCCTTTTCCGCGCTGGGTGACTACATTGCCGAGCGCGACCTTACTGGCAAGATCGATGGCATTCTTCTCGATCTTGGCGTCTCTTCACCGCAGCTTGACGACGCTGAGCGCGGTTTTTCCTTTATGCGCGATGGTCCGCTGGACATGCGCATGGATCCGACACGCGGACAATCCGCTGCTGAATGGCTGCTGAACGCTGACGAAGCTGACATCGCCTGGGTGATTAAAACCTTTGGCGAAGAGCGTTTCGGTAAGCGCATTGCCCGCGCCATCGTAGAGCGTAACCGCGAACAGCCGATGACCCGCACCAAAGAGCTGGCCGAGGTTGTTGCTGCGGCGACGCCGGTGAAGGACAAATTCAAACATCCCGCGACCCGTACCTTCCAGGCGGTGCGCATCTGGGTGAACAGTGAACTGGAGGAGATAGAGCAGGCGCTAAAAAGCTCGATCGACGTGCTGGCCCCGGGTGGGCGGCTCTCCATCATCAGTTTCCACTCGCTGGAAGACCGTATTGTGAAACGCTTTATGCGTGAGCAAAGCCGCGGTCCGCAGGTTCCGGCAGGGCTACCGATGACAGAAGAGCAACTCAGGAAGCTGGGTGGTCGTCATTTTCGGGCGTTAGGCAAGATGTTGCCGGGCGAAGATGAAGTGGCAGAGAATCCACGCGCTCGTAGTTCAGTGCTGCGTATCGCAGAAAGGACGAACGCATGATCAGCAGAGTGTCAGAGGCCTTAAGCAAAGTAAAAGGATCGATTGGAAGCAACGAGCGCCATGCCTTGCCTGGCGTGATCGGTGACGATCTTTTGCGGTTTGGGAAGCTGCCACTCTGCTTGTTCATTTGCATCATTGTGACCGCGGTGACGGTGGTGACCACGGCGCACCATACGCGCCTGTTGACCGCGCAACGCGAACAAATGGTTCTGGAACGCGACGCTCTGGACATCGAGTGGCGCAACCTGATCCTCGAAGAGAACGCGCTCGGTGATCACAGCCGGGTTGAGCGGATCGCGACAGAAAAACTGCAGATGCAGCATGTCGATCCGTCACAAGAGAATATCGTGGTACAGAAATAAGGATTACGGCGACGCATGAAAGCAGCGGCAAAGACGCTAAAACCGAAACGTCAGGAAGAACAGGCCAACTTTATCAGTTGGCGTTTTGCGTTGCTTTGCGGTTGTATCTTGCTGGCACTGGTTTTCCTGCTGGGCCGCGTAGCTTGGTTGCAGATCGTTAACCCTGACATGCTGGTACGCCAGGGTGACATGCGCTCCCTGCGCGTTCAGGAAGTTTCCACCTCCCGCGGCATGATCACCGACCGCTCTGGTCGCCCGCTGGCGGTCAGCGTGCCGGTGAAAGCGATCTGGGCCGATCCCAAAGAATTACATGACGCAGGCGGCATCAGCCTCGATAACCGCTGGAAGGCACTCGCCGACGCGCTGAAAATCCCGTTGGATCAGCTGGCGTCGCGGGTGAATGCGAATCCGAAAGGGCGCTTTATCTATCTGGCGCGTCAGGTTAACCCGGACATGGCGGATTACATCAAAAAGCTGAAACTGCCGGGGATTCATCTGCGCGAAGAATCTCGCCGCTATTATCCGTCAGGCGAAGTGACCGCTCACCTCATTGGCTTCACCAACGTCGACAGCCAGGGGATTGAAGGCGTCGAGAAGAGCTTCGATAAGTGGCTGACGGGCCAGCCGGGCGAGCGCATCGTGCGTAAAGACCGCTATGGTCGCGTCATTGAAGATATCTCCTCCACCGACAGCCAGGCCGCACACAACCTGGCATTGAGCATTGATGAGCGCCTGCAGGCGCTGGTATATCGTGAACTGAATAACGCCGTGGCGTTCAACAAAGCGGAATCCGGCAGCGCAGTGCTGGTAGACGTGAACACCGGCGAAGTACTGGCGATGGCGAACAGCCCGTCGTACAACCCGAACAACTTTACCGGGACGGCGAAAGACGCGATGCGTAACCGGGCGATTACCGACGTGTTTGAACCGGGTTCGACGGTGAAACCGATGGTCGTCATGACGGCGCTGCAACGTGGGATCGTCAACGAAAACAGCGTCCTGAACACCATTCCATACCGAATTAACGGCCACGAAATCAAAGACGTGGCGCGCTACAGCGAATTAACCCTGACCGGGGTATTACAGAAGTCGAGTAACGTCGGTGTCTCCAAGCTGGCGTTAGCGATGCCGTCCTCAGCGTTAGTAGACACTTACTCACGTTTTGGGCTGGGAAAGGCGACCAATTTGGGGTTGGTCGGAGAACGCAGTGGCTTATATCCTCAAAAACAACGGTGGTCTGACATAGAGAGGGCCACCTTCTCTTTCGGCTACGGGCTAATGGTAACGCCGTTACAGTTAGCGCGAGTCTACGCAACCATCGGCAGCTACGGCATCTATCGCCCGCTGTCGATTACTAAGGTTGATCCTCCGGTTCCGGGTGAGCGTGTCTTCCCGGAACCGCTCGTTCGTACCGTCGTCCACATGATGGAAAGCGTTGCACTGCCTGGCGGTGGCGGTGTGAAGGCGGCGATCAAAGGCTATCGCATCGCGATTAAAACCGGTACGGCGAAAAAAGTAGGGCCAGATGGCCGCTACATCAACAAATATATTGCTTACACCGCGGGCGTTGCGCCAGCGAGCCAGCCGCGTTTTGCGCTGGTCGTGGTCATCAACGATCCACAGGCAGGTAAATACTACGGTGGCGCCGTTTCTGCGCCGGTGTTCGGTGCCATCATGGGCGGTGTATTACGCACCATGAACATTGAACCGGATGCGCTGGCAACGGGCGAGAAAAGTGAATTTGTGATTAATCAAGGCGAGGGGACAGGTGGCAGATCGTAATTTGCGCGACCTTCTTGCTCCGTGGGTGCCGAACGCACCGGAGCGAGCACTGCGAGAGATGACGCTTGACAGCCGTGTGGCTGCGTCGGGCGATCTCTTCGTTGCGGTGTTGGGTCATCAGGCGGACGGGCGTCGATATATCCCGCAGGCGATTGCGCAAGGTGTTGCTGCCATTATTGCTGAGGCAAAAGATGAAGCCGCCGATGGCGAAATCCGTGAAATGCACGGAGTACCGGTTATTTACCTCAGCCAGTTAAACGAGCGCTTATCCGCGCTTGCCGGCCGTTTCTATCACGAACCTTCCGACCATCTGCGACTGGTGGGCGTGACCGGCACCAACGGAAAAACCACCACTACGCAATTACTGGCGCAATGGGCGCAACTGCTCGGCGAGACCGGCGCGGTGATGGGCACCGTCGGTAACGGTTTGCTGGGCAAAGTGGTGCCGACAGAAAACACCACCGGTTCTGCCGTTGATGTACAGCACGTGCTGTCAGGTCTGGCAGGGCAAGGGGCAACTTTCGCCGCGATGGAAGTCTCTTCCCACGGTCTGGTGCAACATCGCGTGGCGGCGCTGAAGTTTGCCGCTTCCGTGTTTACCAACCTCAGCCGTGACCATCTCGATTATCACGGCGACATGGAACATTACGAAGCGGCGAAATGGCTGCTTTATTCCACGCACCACTGCGGTCAGGCCATCATCAACGCCGATGACGACGTGGGTCGCCGCTGGCTGGCGAAACTGCCGGATGCCGTTGCGGTGTCGATGGAAGAGAGTATTAACCCGAACTGCCATGGCCGTTGGCTGAAGGCGACCGCCGTGAATTATCACGACAGCGGCGCCACCATTCAGTTTGATTCCAGCTGGGGCACCGGTGAAATCGAAAGCCGTCTGATGGGCGCTTTTAACGTCAGCAACCTGTTGCTGGCGCTGGCGACGCTGCTGGCGCTGGGTTATCCGCTGGCGAGTCTGCTGAAAACGGCGGCGCGTCTGCAGCCGGTTTGCGGACGTATGGAAGTATTTACTGCGCCGGGGAAACCCGCGGTAGTGGTGGATTATGCCCACACGCCGGATGCGCTGGAGAAAGCGCTGGAAGCGGCACGTCTGCACTGCACAGGCAAGCTGTGGTGCGTCTTTGGCTGCGGCGGCGATCGCGACAAAGGCAAGCGTCCGTTAATGGGGGCGATTGCCGAACAGTTCGCGGATATCGTGGTTGTTACCGACGACAATCCGCGTACCGAAGAGCCGCGGGCGATCATCAACGATATTCTGGCTGGCATGGTTGATGCCGGGCGCGCGATGGTCAAAGAGGGCCGCGCGGAAGCGGTCACCAACGCCATCATGCAGGCCAAAGAGAATGATGTGGTGCTGGTCGCTGGTAAAGGCCATGAAGATTATCAGATCGTGGGTGCCCGTCGTCTCGATTACTCCGACCGTGTGACCGCGGCGCGTCTGCTGGGAGTGGTCGCATGATTAGCGTAACGCTACGCCAGTTGGCCGACGTGCTGCGCGGCGAATTGCACGGTCAGGATCTGACGATTGACACCGTGACTACCGACACGCGCCAGCTGACGGCCGGCTGTCTGTTTGTGGCGCTGAAAGGCGAACGATTTGACGCCCACGATTTTGCCGACCAGGCGAAAGCGGGCGGGGCCGGCGCATTGCTGGTGAGCCGTAAACTGGACTGTGATTTGCCGCAGGTGGTGGTGAAAGATACCCGCCTGGCGTTTGGCGAACTGGGCGCCTGGGTGCGCCAGAACGTACCGGCACGCGTGGTTGCGCTGACCGGTTCATCCGGCAAAACCTCCGTAAAAGAGATGACGGCCGCGATCCTCAATCAGTGCGGCAATACGCTTTATACCGCCGGAAACCTCAATAATGACATCGGCGTGCCGATGACCTTGTTGCGCCTGACGAAAGCGCATCAGTTTGCGGTGATTGAACTGGGGGCGAACCACCAGGGCGAAATTGCCTGGACTGTGGGTTTGACGCGCCCGGAAGCCGCGCTGGTCAATAACCTGGCGGCGGCGCACCTGGAAGGCTTTGGTTCGCTGGCGGGTGTGGCAAAAGCAAAAGGTGAGATTTATACCGGTCTGTCAGAGAACGGCATCGCCATTATGAATGCCGATAACAATGACTGGCTGAACTGGCAGAGCGTGATTGGCAACCGTAAGGTCTGGCGTTTTTCCCCGAATGCGGCGAACAGCGATTTTACCGCCACCAACATTCATGTGACCAGCCACGGTACGGAATTCACCCTGCAAACCCCGAACGGCAGCATGGATGTTCTGTTGCCGCTGCCGGGTCGTCACAATATCGCTAACGCGCTGGCGGCAACTGCGCTGGCGATGGCGGTCGGTGCCGATCTCCAGGCGGTGAAAACGGGGCTGGCAAGTTTAACGTCGGTGCCGGGGCGTTTGTTCCCGATCCCGCTGGCTGAGAACAAGCTGCTGCTGGACGACTCCTATAACGCTAACGTCGGCTCCATGACGGCGGCGGTGCAGGTGTTATCGGAAATGCCGGGTTACCGCGTTCTGGTGGTTGGCGATATGGCGGAGTTGGGCGCTGAAAGCGAAGCCTGCCATGTTCAGGTTGGCGAAGCGGCAAAAACTGCCGGTCTCGACCGCGTGCTGAGCGTGGGTAAACTGAGCCAGGCAATTAGCGATGCCAGCGGCGTGGGCGAACATTTTGCCGATAAAGCGGCGTTGATTACCCGTCTTCGCAGCATTGTAGAAGAAAAACAAATGATAACTATTTTAGTGAAGGGTTCACGTAGTGCCGCCATGGAAGAGGTAGTACGCGCATTACAGGAGAACGGGACATGTTAGTGTGGCTGGCCGAACATTTGGTCAAATATTATTCCGGCTTTAACGTCTTTTCCTATTTGACGTTTCGCGCCATTGTCAGCCTGCTGACTGCGCTGTTCATCTCATTGTGGATGGGCCCGCGCATGATTGCCCGTCTGCAAAAACTGTCGTTTGGTCAGGTTGTGCGTAACGACGGTCCGGAATCGCACTTCAGCAAGCGCGGTACGCCGACCATGGGCGGGATTATGATCCTCACCGCGATTGTGGTGTCCGTCCTGCTGTGGGCATATCCGTCTAACCCGTACGTCTGGTGCGTGCTGGTCGTGCTGATCGGTTACGGCATCATCGGCTTTGTCGATGACTACCGCAAAGTGGTGCGCAAAGATACCAAAGGGCTTATCGCCCGCTGGAAGTATTTCTGGATGTCGGTGATTGCACTGGGCGTGGCGTTCGCGCTGTACCTCGCCGGAAAAGACACGCCCGCCACCGAACTGGTGGTGCCGTTCTTTAAGGATGTCATGCCGCAACTGGGGCTGTTTTACGTGCTGCTGGCGTACTTTGTCATCGTGGGTACCGGCAACGCCGTCAACCTCACAGACGGTCTCGACGGGCTGGCGATTATGCCGACGGTATTTGTCGCGGGAGGTTTCGCTCTGGTGGCGTGGGCGACCGGTAACATGAACTTCGCCAGCTACCTGCACATTCCGTATTTACGCCATGCCGGCGAACTGGTGATCGTTTGTACGGCGATTGTCGGCGCAGGTTTAGGATTTTTGTGGTTTAACACCTACCCGGCCCAGGTTTTCATGGGCGATGTTGGTTCTCTGGCGCTGGGCGGCGCGCTGGGCATTATCGCCGTGCTGCTGCGTCAGGAGTTCCTGCTGGTCATTATGGGTGGGGTGTTCGTGGTGGAAACCCTGTCGGTCATCCTGCAGGTGGGCTCCTTTAAGCTGCGCGGTCAGCGCATCTTCCGTATGGCGCCGATTCATCACCACTATGAACTGAAAGGCTGGCCAGAACCGCGTGTTATCGTGCGTTTCTGGGTGATTTCGCTGATGCTGGTCCTGATTGGTCTGGCAACGCTGAAGGTACGTTAATCATGGCAGATTACCAGGGCAAAAAAGTCGTCATTATCGGTCTCGGATTGACCGGACTTTCCTGCGTCGATTTTTTCCTCGCGCGTGGCGTCACGCCGCGCGTCATGGACACCCGTATGACGCCGCCTGGTCTCGATAAACTGCCGGAAGAGATTGAACACCACACTGGCAGCCTGAATGACCGCTGGCTGATGGACGCTGATCTGATCGTGGCAAGTCCCGGGATCGCGCTGGCGCATCCATCCCTGAGCGCAGCGGCGGAAGCTGGTGTGGAGATCGTCGGCGATATCGAACTGTTCTGCCGCGAGGCGCAGGCGCCGATTGTCGCGATCACCGGCTCGAACGGTAAAAGCACCGTCACGACGCTGGTTGGTGAAATGGCGAAAGCGGCAGGTGTGAATGTCGGCGTCGGCGGCAACATTGGTCTGCCGGCCCTGATGCTGCTGGACGCCACCCGCGAGCTGTACGTGCTTGAACTCTCCAGCTTCCAGCTGGAAACCACCACCAGTTTGCAGGCGGCGGCAGCCACTATTCTGAACGTCACAGAAGATCATATGGATCGCTATCCGTTTGGTCTGCAGCAGTATCGCGCGGCCAAACTGCGCGTCTATGAAAATGCCAAAGCGTGTGTGGTGAACGCGGATGACGCGCTGACCATGCCGGTGCGCGGCGCTGATGAGCGTTGCGTCAGCTTTGGCGTCAACATGGGCGACTATCACCTGAACCGCCAGCAGGGCGAAACCTGGCTGCGGGTGAAAGGTGAGAAAGTGCTGAATGTGAAAGAGATGAAACTCTCCGGGCAGCATAACTACAGCAACGCGCTGGCGGCGCTGGCGCTGGCTGATGCCGTCGGGTTACCGCGCGCCAGCAGTCTGAAAGCGCTGACGACGTTTACTGGCCTGCCGCACCGTTTCCAGCTGGCGCTGGAGCATAACGGCGTACGCTGGATTAACGACTCCAAAGCGACCAACGTCGGCAGCACCGAAGCGGCGCTGAATGGCCTGCACGTTGACGGTACGCTGTATCTGCTGTTGGGCGGCGATGGTAAATCTGCCGATTTCAGTGCGCTGAAACAGTACCTCAGCGGCGATAATGTTCGCCTGTACTGCTTTGGCCGTGATGGCGGCGAGCTGGCGGCGCTGCGTCCTGAGGTGGCGACGCAGACCGAAACAATGGAAGAGGCGATGCGTCTGATTGCACCGCAGGTCAACGCGGGTGACATGGTACTCCTGTCTCCGGCTTGCGCCAGTCTCGATCAGTTTAAAAATTTTGAGCAGCGCGGCGATGAGTTTACGCGCCTGGCGAAGGAGTTAGGCTGATGCGCTTATCTCTCCCTCGCCTGAGAATGCCGCGACTGCCTGGATCAGGAATTCTGGTCTGGGTGTTCAACGCGTTAAAAGGCTGGGTGATGGGCTCGCGGGAGAAAGACACCGACAGCCTGGTCATGTACGACCGCACGCTGTTGTGGCTGACGCTGGGGCTCGGGGCTATCGGCTTTATTATGGTGACCTCGGCATCCATGCCAGTGGGGCAGCGTCTGGCGAACGATCCTTTCCTGTTTGCCAAACGTGATGGTCTGTACCTGATCCTGGCGCTGTGCCTGGGGCTGATTACCCTGCGCCTGCCGATGGAGTTCTGGCAGCGTCACAGCACGACGATGCTCATTCTTTCTATCGTGATGCTGCTTATTGTACTGGTTGTCGGTAGTTCGGTTAACGGGGCTTCACGTTGGATAGCGATTGGCCCGCTGCGTATTCAGCCAGCGGAATTTACCAAGCTGTCGCTGTTTTGCTATATCGCCAACTATCTGGTGCGTAAGGCTGACGAGGTGCGTAACAACCTTCGCGGCTTCTTAAAACCGATGGGGGTGATTTTTGTGCTGGCGATCCTGCTGCTGGCGCAGCCGGACCTCGGTACCGTGGTGGTGCTGTTTGTCACCACACTGGCGATGTTGTTCCTGGCGGGCGCCAAGCTGTGGCAGTTCATCGCTATTATCGGTATGGGGCTGTCGGCAGTGGTACTGCTGATCCTCGCTGAGCCGTATCGTATCCGCCGCGTGACCTCTTTCTGGAACCCGTGGGAAGATCCGTTCGGCAGCGGCTATCAGCTCACACAGTCGCTGATGGCGTTTGGCCGCGGCGAAATGTGGGGGCAGGGACTGGGAAACTCCGTACAGAAACTGGAGTATCTGCCGGAAGCGCATACCGACTTCATCTTCGCCATTATCGGTGAGGAATTAGGTTATATCGGTGTGGTACTTGCACTTTTAATGGTATTCTTCGTCGCTTTTCGTGCCATGTCCATTGGGCGAAAAGCACTGGAGATTAACCAACGTTTTGCGGGTTTCCTCGCCTGTTCTATCGGTATCTGGTTCAGTTTTCAGGCGTTAGTGAACGTCGGTGCGGCAGCGGGGATGTTGCCGACCAAAGGTCTGACGCTGCCACTGATCAGTTACGGTGGTTCGAGTTTGTTGATTATGTCGACAGCAATCATGTTCTTGCTGCGCATTGATTATGAAACGCGTCTGGAAAAAGCTCAGGCGTTTACGCGGGGTGTTCGATGAGCGGTCAGGCAAAGCGGTTGATGGTGATGGCGGGCGGTACCGGCGGGCATGTGTTCCCGGGGCTGGCGGTCGCGCACCATTTAATGGATCAAGGCTGGCAGGTGCGCTGGCTGGGAACCGCTGATCGTATGGAAGCGGATTTAGTGCCTAAACACGGTATCGAGATCGATTTTATCCGCATTTCGGGCCTGCGCGGTAAAGGCATTAAAGCGCAGCTACTGGCTCCGGTCCGCATTTTCAATGCCTGGCGACAGGCGCGGGCGATCATGAAACGCTTTAAGCCCGACGTAGTCCTGGGCATGGGCGGTTATGTCTCTGGCCCGGGCGGTCTGGCGGCGTGGTCGCTGGGCATTCCGGTTGTCCTGCACGAACAAAACGGCATTGCTGGTCTGACGAACAAATGGCTGGCGAAAATCGCGAAAAAAGTGATGCAGGCGTTTCCTGGCGCATTCCCTAATGCCGATGTCGTCGGCAATCCGGTGCGTGTTGATGTGCTGGCGCTACCGTTACCTGAGCAGCGTCTGCCGGGCCGTGATGGCCCGATTCGTGTGCTGGTGGTCGGCGGCTCTCAGGGGGCGCGCGTACTTAACCAGACGATGCCGCAAGTGGCGGCGAAACTCGGCGACAGCATTACCGTCTGGCATCAGAGCGGCAAAGGCGCGCAGCAGACCGTTGAGCAGGCTTATGTCGATGCCGGGCAACCGCAGCATAAAGTCACTGAGTTTATCGACGATATGGCAGCGGCGTATGCCTGGGCGGACGTCGTGGTTTGTCGTTCCGGCGCGCTGACGGTGAGCGAAATCGCGGCTGCGGGGCTCCCGGCGCTGTTTGTGCCTTTCCAGCACAAAGACCGGCAGCAGTACTGGAATGCGCTGCCGCTGGAAAAAGCGGGTGCCGCGAAGATTTTCGAACAGCCGCAGTTTACGGTGGATGCGGTCGCGACCACCCTCGCAGGCTGGGACAGAGAAACATTACTGGCGATGGCCGAACGCGCGCGCGCGGCGGCGATCCCGGATGCCACCGAGCGGGTGGCGAAAGAAGTGAGCCTGGCAGCTCAGGCTTAACCCTCGCAGCGCGTGTTGCGCTGCACGAATTTTTGAGTAGTTGATGGCGTTTAAAGAATGAATACACAACAACTGGCGAAACTGCGTTCCATTGTGCCCGAGATGCGTCGCGTCCGGCATATCCACTTTGTTGGCATCGGCGGTGCTGGCATGGGGGGTATTGCCGAAGTGCTGGCCAATGAAGGTTATCAGATCAGCGGTTCCGATCTGGCACCGAACCCGGTTACGCAACAGTTGGCGGCGTTAGGCGCCACGATTTATTTCAACCATCGCCCGGAAAACGTGCGTGATGCGAGCGTGGTGGTGGTTTCTACGGCGATTGCTGCCGATAACCCGGAGATTGTGGCTGCACACGAAGCCCGTATTCCTGTTATCCGTCGCGCTGAGATGCTGGCGGAACTGATGCGTTTTCGTCACGGTATCGCAATTGCCGGTACCCACGGCAAAACCACCACCACCGCGATGGTGGCCAGTATTTACGCCGAAGCCGGACTCGATCCGACATTTGTCAACGGCGGGCTGGTGAAAGCGGCAGGCGTGCATGCGCGTCTGGGTAGCAGCCGTTATCTGATTGCGGAAGCAGATGAGAGCGATGCGTCATTCCTGCATCTGCAACCGATGGTCGCCATTGTGACCAACATCGAAACCGATCACATGGATACCTACCAGGGCGACTTCGAAAACCTGAAGCAGACGTTTATCAACTTCCTGCACAACTTGCCGTTTTACGGTCGTGCGGTGATGTGTGTCGACGACCCGGTGATCCGTGAATTGCAGCCGCGCGTTGGCCGTCAGGTCACCACTTACGGTTTCAGCGAAGACGCTGACGTGCGTGTGGAAGACTATCAGCAGACTGGCGCGCAGGTGCATTTCACCCTGGTGCGTCACGAGAAAGACAATCTGCGCGTCATGCTGAACGCGCCAGGGCGCCATAACGCGCTGAACGCAGCGGCGGCGGTTGCGGTAGCGACCGAAGAGGGGATCGACGATGACGCGATTTTACGCGCACTGGCCAGTTTCCAGGGCACCGGTCGTCGCTTCGATTTCCTCGGCGAATTCCCGCTCGCGGAAGTGAACGGTAAGAGTGGTAGCGCGATGCTGGTGGATGATTACGGTCATCACCCGACGGAAGTGGATGCGACGATCAAAGCTGCCCGCGCAGGCTGGCCGGATAAAAACCTGGTGATGCTGTTTCAGCCGCACCGTTTCACGCGTACGCGTGATCTGTACGACGACTTTGCCAACGTGCTGACGCAGGTTGATGCATTGCTGATGCTCGATGTTTACCCGGCGGGGGAAGCGCCCATCCCGGGAGCAGACAGCCGTTCGCTGTGCCGTACGATCCGTGGTCGCGGTAAAGTTGACCCGATTCTGGTGTCTGACCCGGCGCAGGTCGCCGAAATGTTAGCACCTGTGCTGACGGGCAACGACCTGATTCTGGTGCAGGGTGCGGGAAATGTCGGCAAAATCGCGCGTAACTTAGCTGAAATCAAACTGCAACCGCAAACTCAGGAGGAGCCGCATCATGACTGATAAGATTGCTGTCCTGCTGGGCGGTACCTCGGCGGAACGTGAGGTTTCACTCAACTCCGGCGCCGCTGTGCTTGCCGGACTTCGGGAGGCGGGCGTGGATGCGCACCCGGTTGATCCGAGCGAAACAGACATTACCCAGTTGAAAAATAGAGGTTTCCAGAAAGCGTTTATTGCGCTGCACGGGCGCGGTGGTGAAGATGGAACATTACAGGGCTTGCTGGAACTTATTGGCGTGCCTTATACCGGTAGCGGCGTGATGGCCTCCGCCATCTCAATGGATAAGCTGCGCAGTAAACTGCTGTGGCAGGGTGCGGGTTTACCGGTGCCGCCGTGGGTGGCGCTGACGCGCGCCGAATTTGCTAATGGATTACGGGCTGACGTTGGGCAACAAATTGCCGCGCTTGGTCTGCCGCTGATTGTAAAGCCGAGCCGTGAAGGCTCCAGCGTCGGCATGTCGAAGGTCAATGAAAGTGACAAACTTCATGACGCGTTAGCACTGGCTTTTCAGCATGATGACGAAGTTTTGATCGAAAAATGGCTAAGTGGGCCGGAATTTACCGTCGCTGTGCTTGGCGATGAAATTTTACCGTCAATTCGCATCCAGCCAGCAGGAACCTTCTATGATTATGAGGCGAAGTATCTCTCTGATGAGACAAAATATTTCTGCCCTGGCGTAGAAGATCCGGCTCAGGAGACGGAAATGCAGTCACTGGTCGCGAAAGCCTGGGATGTTCTTGGCTGTCGCGGTTGGGGGCGAATTGACGTCATGCTGGACAGTGACGGCCAGTTTTACCTGCTGGAAGCCAACACCTCGCCAGGAATGACCAGCCATAGTCTTGTGCCGATGGCTGCACGTCAGGCAGGAATGAGCTTCTCGCAGTTAGTTGTACGGATACTGGACCTGGCGGGTTGATATGTCGCAGGCTGCGCTGAATACGCGGAACCGGGAAGAGGAGCCCTCTTCACGACGCAATAATGGAACGCGTCTTGCGGGGATTATTTTCCTGTTGACGGTGTTGTGTACCGTGTTAGTGAGCGGCTGGATGGTGCTGGGCTGGATGGACGATGCGCAACGGTTACCGTTGTCGAAGCTGGTGGTAACAGGCGATCGTCACTACACGCGTAATGATGATATTCGCCAGTCGATTCTGGCGCTGGGGTCACCCGGCACCTTTATGACTCAGGACGTGAATATCATTCAGAGCCAGATTGAACGCCTGCCGTGGATCAAGCAGGCAAGCGTCAGAAAGCAGTGGCCGGACGAATTGAAGATTCATCTGGTTGAATATGTGCCAATTGCACGTTGGAATGATCAACATATGGTTGACGCGGAAGGGAACTCTTTCAGCGTACCGGCAGATCGTACCAGTAAACAAAATTTGCCGATGTTGTATGGCCCTGAGGGCAGCGAAAGCGAAGTGCTTCAGGGATACCGGGATATGGGACAAGTGCTGGCGAAGGAGAAGTTCGTCCTCAAGATGGCGGCGATGACCGCGCGCCGTTCCTGGCAGTTGACGCTGAGTAACGATATTCGGCTTAACCTGGGACGAGGCGACACGATGAAACGTCTTCAGCGCTTTGTGGAACTTTATCCGGTATTACAACAGCAGGCGCAGACCGATGGAAAACGGATAAGCTACGTTGATTTGCGCTATGACTCAGGCGCGGCGGTGGGTTGGGAACCTGCTCCCGTTGAGGACACGAATCAACCACAGAATCAGGCACAGGCACAGGCAGAACAACAATGATCAAGGCGACGGACAGAAAACTGGTAGTTGGACTGGAGATTGGCACTGCGAAAGTTGCCGCTTTAGTAGGGGAAGTTCTGCCCGACGGTATGGTTAATATCATTGGGGTGGGCAGTTGTCCTTCCCGCGGTATGGATAAAGGCGGGGTGAATGACCTGGAATCCGTGGTGAAGTGCGTACAGCGCGCCATTGACCAGGCTGAACTGATGGCGGATTGTCAGATTTCCTCCGTCTATCTGGCGCTTTCGGGTAAGCACATAAGCTGTCAGAATGAAATCGGGATGGTACCGATTTCCGAAGAGGAAGTGACACAGGAAGACGTTGAAAATGTCGTCCACACCGCGAAATCCGTGCGTGTCCGTGATGAGCACCGTGTGCTCCATGTGATCCCGCAGGAATACGCGATCGACTATCAGGAAGGGATTAAAAACCCGGTGGGGTTATCAGGCGTACGCATGCAGGCAAAAGTGCACCTGATCACATGTCACAACGATATGGCGAAAAACATTGTCAAAGCTGTGGAACGTTGTGGCCTGAAAGTTGACCAACTTATTTTTGCAGGTCTTGCCTCAAGCTATTCCGTCCTGACGGAAGATGAGCGCGAGTTAGGGGTCTGCGTGGTTGATATCGGCGGTGGTACTATGGACATCGCCGTATATACTGGCGGCGCGCTGCGTCACACTAAAGTGATTCCCTACGCAGGGAACGTGGTGACCAGCGATATCGCGTATGCGTTTGGTACGCCGCCGAGCGACGCTGAAGCCATTAAAGTGCGCCATGGTTGCGCGCTGGGGTCGATTGTCGGTAAAGACGAAAGCGTCGAAGTGCCGAGCGTGGGCGGACGACCGCCGCGTAGCCTGCAGCGTCAGACGCTGGCAGAGGTTATCGAACCGCGTTATACCGAGTTGTTGAACCTGGTGAACGAAGAGATTTTGCAGTTACAGGAACAACTTCGCCAGCAAGGGGTAAAACATCACCTGGCGGCGGGGATTGTCCTTACCGGTGGCGCGGCGCAAATTGAAGGTCTTGCCGCCTGTGCTCAGCGGGTGTTTCACACCCAGGTGCGTATCGGCGCGCCGCTGAACATCACCGGCTTAACGGATTACGCTCAGGAGCCGTATTACTCAACGGCGGTGGGCCTGCTGCACTACGGGAAGGAGTCTCATCTCAGTGGTGAAGCGGAAGTGGAAAAACGCGTCACGGTGGGGTCGTGGATCAAACGACTGAACTCGTGGCTGCGCAAAGAGTTCTGATTTTTTTAAAGAGAGCGCAGAAAATTAGCGGTCTCAGGCGACAACAGGCACAATACACCAGTCTTTCAGGTTGCCTGAAAGAGGCAGTGTATAAGACGGAGAGAAACTATGTTTGAACCTATGGAACTGACCAACGACGCGGTGATTAAAGTCATCGGCGTCGGTGGCGGCGGCGGTAACGCTGTCGAACACATGGTGCGCGAGCGCATCGAAGGTGTTGAATTCTTTGCAGTCAACACCGACGCGCAGGCACTGCGTAAAACCGCGGTAGGCCAGACGATTCAGATCGGTGGTGGCATCACCAAAGGTCTGGGTGCCGGGGCTAACCCGGAAGTCGGTCGCAATGCGGCTGAAGAAGACCGTGAAGCACTGCGTACGGCACTGGAAGGTGCCGATATGGTGTTCATCGCTGCGGGTATGGGCGGTGGTACCGGTACGGGTGCTGCACCGGTGGTCGCCGAAGTGGCGAAAGATTTGGGTATTCTGACCGTTGCCGTGGTGACGAAGCCGTTCAATTTTGAAGGCAAAAAGCGCATGGCATTCGCGGAGCAGGGTATCACCGAGCTGTCCAAGCACGTGGATTCGCTGATCACCATTCCGAACGACAAACTGCTGAAAGTGCTGGGTCGCGGTATCTCCCTGCTTGACGCGTTTGGTGCGGCGAACGACGTGCTGAAAGGTGCGGTGCAGGGTATCGCCGAGCTGATTACCCGTCCGGGTCTGATGAACGTCGACTTCGCAGACGTGCGCACCGTGATGTCCGAAATGGGCTACGCGATGATGGGCTCCGGCGTGGCGAGCGGTGAAGACCGTGCGGAAGAAGCGGCTGAAATGGCTATTTCTTCTCCGCTGCTGGAAGATATCGATCTGTCTGGCGCGCGTGGCGTTCTGGTCAACATCACGGCGGGCTTCGACCTGCGTCTGGATGAGTTCGAAACCGTGGGTAACACTATCCGTGCGTTTGCCTCGGATAACGCGACCGTGGTTATCGGTACTTCTCTGGATCCGGACATGAACGACGAACTGCGTGTGACTGTGGTTGCTACCGGTATCGGTATGGACAAGCGTCCGGAAATTACGCTGGTGACTAACAAGCAGTCGCAGCAGCCGGTGATGGATCGCTACCAGCAGCACGGTATGTCACCGTTGACGCAAGAGCAGAAACCGGCCGCAAAAGTGGTGAACGACAATACGCCGCAAACCACGAAAGAACCGGATTATCTGGATATCCCGGCATTCCTGCGCAAGCAAGCTGACTAAGAATCGGCTGGAATTTGGGAATCTGCGCTCTTTGTGCTAAACTGCCCTGCCGAATGTGGTGTACACTTCGGTTGGATAGTTAATTTGGCGAGATTATACGATGATCAAACAAAGGACACTTAAACGTATCGTTCAGGCGACTGGCGTCGGTTTGCATACCGGCAAGAAAGTCACACTGACGTTACGCCCTGCGCCGGCAAATACCGGGGTCATCTATCGTCGCACCGACTTGAATCCACCGGTAGATTTTCCGGCTGATGCCAAATCTGTGCGTGATACCATGCTCTGTACTTGCCTGGTTAATGAGCATGACGTACGGATTTCTACGGTAGAGCACCTTAATGCCGCGCTGGCGGGTCTGGGTATCGACAACATCATCGTTGAAGTTGATGCACCGGAAATCCCGATCATGGACGGCAGTGCCGCACCGTTCGTTTATCTGCTGCTGGATGCCGGCATCGATGAACTGAACTGCGCCAAGAAATTTGTGCGTATTAAAGAAACCGTTCGCGTTGAAGATGGCGACAAATGGGCTGAATTCAAACCGTTCAATGGTTTTTCGCTGGACTTTACCATCGATTTTAACCATCCAGCGATTGATGCCAGCAACCAGCGTTATGCCATGAATTTCTCTGCGGATGCGTTCATGCGCCAGATCAGCCGTGCACGTACCTTCGGTTTCATGCGTGATATCGAATATCTGCAGTCCCGCGGCCTAGCCCTGGGCGGTAGCTTCGATTGTGCCATCGTTGTTGACGATTATCGCGTACTGAACGAAGACGGTCTTCGCTTCGAAGATGAATTTGTCCGTCACAAAATGCTTGATGCGATTGGCGACCTGTTTATGTGCGGTCACAATATCATCGGTGCATTCACGGCGTATAAATCAGGTCACGCACTGAACAACAAACTTCTGCAGGCCGTCCTGGCAAAACAGGAAGCCTGGGAATATGTGACCTACGAAGACGAAGCTGAACTGCCGCTGGCATTCAAAGCACCTTCAATGGTTCTGGCGTAAGCCTGACCATACTAAAAATTCGACTGGCAACCTGGCACTCTCTCCGGTCAGGAAACCAGTCGTTTTTTATTTCTGCAATTCCTGTTTAGTCGCTTTGGCGAAAACTCACTTCTCTAACCCTCTGATTTGATGCGTTCGCTGGTTTATTAACCATTTTAACAGGGCGTTATCTTTCATTCCTGCTGCTGTACTCGTCTAATAATGGTAAGATTTATGCGCAAAAATTTTCAGGGTGTTGGTTTAAATCAAAGGTGACAACGTAAGTGAGCGGAATACTGACGCGCTGGCGACAGTTGGGTAAACGATATTTCTGGCCGCATCTCCTTCTGGGGATGGTCGCGGCGAGTTTCGGCCTGCCTGCGCTCAGTGCTACTGCAGAAACCACTGCACCCGCAAACACCTCCGCCAGCAACCATAATGCCCCGGCAACGGTCAATTTCACTCAACTTGCGTTACTGGAAGCGAATCGTCGCCCGACGTTTACCGTCGACTACTGGCACCAGCATGCTATCCGGACGGTGATCCGTCATCTCTCTTTTGCGATGGTGCCGCAGGTATTACCTAGCGCAGAAGAGGCGTCTCCGCTTCAGCAGGCGCAACATCTGGCGTTGCTCGACACGCTCAGTGCGATGCTGACACAAGAGCGCAAACCACCGGTCATCGTTAAGCAGGTCGCCCGTAATACCCGCACTCTCCCTTCCGCATTCTACGTTGCCACCTGGATAAGCCAGGTGCAGGGCATCCGCGCCGGACCTCAACGCCTTAGCTAAAAAAACGGATACCTTAACGACATTTTTTGGCTCCGCTGCGCGGGGCGTTTGAGATTTTATTATGCTAATCAAATTATTAACTAAAGTTTTCGGCAGTCGTAACGATCGTACTCTGCGCCGTATGCGCAAAGCGGTCATCCAGATCAACGCGATGGAGCCGGAATTCGAAAAACTTTCCGACGACGAACTGAAGGGCAAAACGGCTGAGTTCCGTGCTCGCCTGGAGAAAGGCGAAAGCGTTGAAAGCCTGATCCCTGAAGCCTTTGCGGTAGTGCGTGAAGCCAGTAAGCGTGTGTTTGGCATGCGTCACTTCGACGTGCAGTTGTTGGGCGGCATGGTGCTGAACGATCGTTGCATCGCGGAAATGCGTACCGGTGAAGGTAAAACCCTGACCGCGACGCTGCCTGCGTACCTCAACGCGCTGTCCGGCAAAGGCGTTCACGTGGTGACCGTCAACGACTATCTGGCGCAACGTGACGCCGAAAACAACCGTCCGCTGTTTGAGTTCCTCGGGATGACCGTTGGCATCAATCTGCCGGGCATGCCGGCACCGGCGAAACGCGAAGCTTACGCGGCAGACATCACCTACGGTACCAACAATGAATACGGGTTCGACTACCTGCGTGATAACATGGCGTTCAGCCCGGAAGAGCGCGTACAGCGTAAACTTCACTATGCGCTGGTGGATGAGGTGGACTCCATTCTCATTGATGAAGCGCGTACGCCGCTAATCATCTCTGGCCCGGCGGAAGACAGCTCTGAGCTGTACCGCAAAGTGAACAAAATTATTCCGCACCTGGTTCGTCAGGAAAAAGAAGACTCTGACACCTTCCAGGGTGATGGCCACTTCTCGGTCGATGAAAAAGCGCGTCAGGTTAACCTGACCGAACGTGGTCTGGTGCTGATCGAAGAGCTGCTGGTCAACGAAGGCATTATGGATGAAGGCGAATCTCTGTACTCGCCGGGCAACATCATGCTGATGCACCATGTTACCGCCGCATTGCGCGCCCATGCACTGTTTACCCGCGACGTGGATTACATCGTCAAAGACGGCGAAGTCATCATTGTTGACGAACATACCGGCCGTACCATGCAGGGCCGTCGCTGGTCCGATGGTTTACATCAGGCAGTAGAAGCCAAAGAAGGCGTAGAGATCCAGAACGAAAACCAGACGCTGGCGTCTATCACGTTCCAGAACTACTTCCGTCTGTACGAAAAACTGGCGGGGATGACTGGTACTGCGGACACTGAAGCGTTTGAATTCAGCTCCATTTATAAACTGGATACCGTCGTCGTGCCGACCAACCGCCCGATGATCCGTAAAGATATGGCGGATCTGGTCTATATGACCGAAGCGGAAAAAATTCAGGCAATTATTGAGGATATCAAAGAGCGTACCGCCAACGGTCAGCCGGTTCTGGTGGGTACCATCTCGATTGAAAAATCGGAACTGGTATCACGCGAACTCGATAAAGCCGGCATCAAGCACAACGTTCTGAACGCCAAATTCCACGCCAGCGAGGCGGAGATTGTGGCGCAGGCGGGCTTCCCGTCAACTGTCACCATCGCCACTAATATGGCGGGGCGTGGTACTGATATCGTGCTGGGCGGTAGTTTGCAGGCTGAACTGGCTTCGCTGGAAGATCCGACGCCGGAGCAGATTGAACAGGTTAAAGCGGCCTGGCAGGTTCGCCATGAGGCGGTACTGCAGGCCGGTGGTCTGCATATTATCGGTACTGAACGTCATGAATCCCGTCGTATCGACAACCAGTTGCGCGGCCGTTCCGGTCGTCAGGGTGATGCGGGTTCTTCTCGCTTCTACCTCTCCATGGAAGATGCGCTGATGCGTATTTTCGCCTCTGACCGTGTTTCCGGCATGATGCGTAAACTGGGGATGAAACCGGGCGAAGCTATCGAGCATCCTTGGGTAACGAAGGCCATCGCCAACGCACAGCGTAAAGTGGAAAGCCGCAACTTCGACATTCGTAAACAACTGCTGGAATATGACGATGTGGCGAACGACCAGCGTCGCGCGATTTACACCCAGCGTAACGAACTGCTGGATGTGACTGATGTTAGCGAAACCATCAACAGCATTCGCGAGGACGTCTTCAAAGCCACCATCGACGCGCATATTCCGCCGCAGTCGCTGGAAGAAATGTGGGATGTTCCTGGCCTGCAGGAACGCCTGAAAAACGACTTCGATCTTGACCTGCCGATCTCCGACTGGCTGGACAAAGAGCCGGAGCTGCATGAAGAAACGCTGCGTGAGCGTATTCTGCAAAGCGCCATCGACGTTTATCATCGCAAAGAAGAGGTAGTTGGCGCTGAGATGATGCGTCACTTTGAAAAAGGCGTGATGCTGCAGACGCTGGACTCCCTGTGGAAAGAGCACCTGGCGGCGATGGATTACCTGCGTCAGGGCATTCATCTGCGTGGTTACGCGCAGAAAGATCCGAAGCAGGAATACAAGCGTGAATCCTTCTCCATGTTTGCAGCGATGCTGGAATCCCTGAAATACGAAGTGATCAGCACCCTGTGTAAAGTGCAGGTGCGCATGCCGGAAGAAGTCGAAGCGATGGAGCAACAGCGTCGTGAAGAAGCGGAGCGTCTGACGCAGATGCAGCAGCTGAGCCATCAGAACGACGATACCGCCGCCGCCGCGGCGATCGCCGCACAGACTGGCGATCGCAAAGTGGGTCGTAACGATCCTTGCCCGTGTGGTTCCGGTAAAAAATA
The DNA here is from genome assembly GCF_030053895.1 of Trabulsiella odontotermitis. Lineage (NCBI taxonomy): Bacteria > Pseudomonadati > Pseudomonadota > Gammaproteobacteria > Enterobacterales > Enterobacteriaceae > Trabulsiella > Trabulsiella odontotermitis. Next base: position 3,735,360 of record NZ_CP125781.1, on the reverse strand, counting down.
CAAACAGTGCCATGGCCGTCTGAGCTAAGGTTTCTGATAAAAACACAAAGGCGCAGAAATCTGCGCCTTTTTTATGGAAAGACGATATGAAAAAACTGCAAATTGCCGTGGGGATCATTCGCAACCCGCGGGGCGAAATATTCATTACTCAGCGTGCCGCAGATGCCCACATGGCTAACAAATGGGAGTTTCCCGGCGGTAAAATCGAAGAGGGTGAAACGCCGGAACAGGCGGTGGTGCGCGAACTGACTGAAGAAGTCGGCATTGATGCCGCGACGCCGGTGCTCTTTGATAAGCTGGAGTATCAGTTTCCTGACAGACACATCACGCTGTGGTTCTGGCTGGTGGAAAACTGGCTGGGCGAACCCTGGGGGAAAGAGGGACAACCGGGTCGCTGGGTGGCGCAGAAGGCGTTGCAGGCAGACGCGTTTCCGCCTGCCAACGAACCGGTTATTGCAAAATTGATCGCGCAGGCTTAGTTCTGCTGCTCGCTCCAGTCATCGCTTTCAGACAGGTCCCCGCTGCTGGGGATCCTTTTCTCTTCCGCAGCCCACTCGCCTAAATCAATTAACTGACAACGTTTGGAACAGAAGGGGCGGAATGTGCTCTGTTCATTCCAGATAACAGCTTTGCCGCAGGTCGGGCAATTCACGATAGTTTCTTCAGACATGCTCGCTCCTTAGCAACAGGCCAGTTCAAAATCCAGACGCTCAGGCACGAGGCCATTTTCACTGTCCAGGGGTAAAAAACGAATCGCAAAACGGCTCTTATGGCCGGAAATTTGCGGATAAAGCTGATCATCCAGCGCCAGTTGCAGCCGTAAAAGATCGGCATCGTCGCCGTTATCCTGAAAGAAACCGTTGAGGCTGGTTTGCTTGCGGAATGGGGCGGAATTACGGATGAGATCGAGGATCAGCGTCAGCGCCTGGTTCAGTGGTTGCAGGCTGTCCATCCAGCGCTGTACCTGGGTATCGCGTAGTTGTTGCGACGTATGCAGCCAGATATGCAGCGTCGGGAGATCGAAGCTGCAGCAGCCGCCAGGAATGCTCAGGCGCTGGCGCACAAGGCCAATTAACCGATCCTCACGCAGTATCTGCCCCATGCGGGGGGCGGACATTAAAATCGCGCCGCTGGCTTTCAGCTGCTGGCGCAGCGCCTCAATGCGGCTTTGATCCACACCGGGCACTTCCACCCATGCCTGCAGTTTTCGCTGCTGTCGCTCCATCTCTTTCAGCAGTTCCGTGCGGACTTCGCCACGCTCAAAGACGTCCAGCAGATCACCGGCATTGCGGAAAAAATGCAGTGCGCTGGCATGATCGTCAATGGGCAGTTTGCTTTCCAGTTGCTGAATTAAAAATTCTATACGCAGCCAGGTACGCATCTTTTCGTTGAGAGGATGTTCAAAAAGGACGTGGGTGTGCATTACGATTTTTCCTGTAAAACAGCCTGACGCGCATACTGCAAATAGTGCGCATGCAGACGGGCAACATCCGATGCAATAGCATCTGGTGCGCCATTGTTATCAATAATATCGTTGGCCGCGGCGAGTCGCGCTTCACGCGAGGCCTGAGCGGCAAGAATATGCTCCGCATGCTTGCGCGTGACATTATCGCGCTGCATGGTGCGGAAAATCTGTGTCTCAGGCGTGACATCCACCACCAGAACACGGTCAGCTTTATCAAAAAGCCGGTTTTCAACAAAAAGAGGAACAACCCAAAGCACGTACGGCGAGGTGGCTTTTTCAATCTGACGCTGGGTTTCCTGCTGAATCAGTGGGTGCAACAGTGCGTTAAGCCAGCGTTTATCGTCCGGGTGAGCAAATACACGCTCGCGCAACGCACGACGGTCAAGCGCACCTTCGGCGGTCAATAAGTGTGAACCAAAGTGTTCGGCGATGGCTTTCAGCGCCGGCGTTCCAGGTTCAACCACCTGACGGGCGATAATATCTGCATCAATAACGTTAACCCCGAGGCGAGAGAATGCCTCTGCAACCGTACTTTTGCCACTGCCGATGCCGCCGGTTAACGCTACCGTATACTTCATAAAGCCCTTTTACTGGATTAATAAACCAGACAAATCAATTGGTTAAAAAGAATACTGCCTTCACCTCAGATGGCGAGTGTTAACAACGCCTTTCGCCAGGTAAATTTATAGGATTGTAGCGTAAAAAAAGTGAAAATCGCAGTCTTGCGAAGCCCTGATTACTGCGTATGATAACGTCACTGGAGTTGTGCTTAGTTCATTTTTGCCTCTAACCCCAGGAATCCGCACATGCGTATTGAAGAAGATCTGAAATTGGGTTTTAAAGACGTTCTCATCCGCCCGAAACGTTCTACCCTCAAAAGCCGTTCCGATGTTGAGCTGGAACGCGAATTTACCTTTAAGCATTCTGGTCAGCGCTGGTCTGGCGTGCCAATCATTGCGGCGAACATGGATTCCGTGGGCACCTTTTCCATGGCCGCAGCGCTGGCGGAGTTCGATATTCTGACCGCAGTGCATAAGCACTATAGCGTTGATGAGTGGAACGCGTTTGTTCAGGAAGCCTCAGAGAAGGTGCTGAAACACGTCATGGTTTCCACCGGGACTTCCGATGCCGATTTCGAGAAGACTCAGCAGATCCTCGATCAGAACCCGCAGCTGAACTTCATTTGTATTGATGTCGCCAATGGTTATTCCGAGCATTTCGTGCAGTTTGTGTCGAAAGCGCGTCAGGCGTGGCCGACAAAAACCATTTGCGCGGGCAATGTGGTGACCGGTGAAATGTGTGAAGAACTGATCCTTTCCGGCGCCGACATCGTCAAAGTTGGCATCGGCCCGGGCTCGGTCTGTACCACACGCGTCAAAACGGGCGTGGGTTATCCGCAACTTTCTGCGGTGATCGAATGTGCTGATGCGGCGCACGGTCTGGGCGGCATGATCGTCAGCGATGGCGGCTGCACCATGCCAGGCGATGTGGCGAAAGCCTTTGGTGGCGGTGCGGACTTCGTGATGCTCGGCGGCATGCTGGCGGGTCATGAAGAGAGCGGCGGCAGCATCGTTGAAGAAAATGGCGAGAAATTCATGCTGTTCTACGGCATGAGTTCTGAGTCCGCGATGAAGCGTCACGTTGGCGGCGTGGCAGGGTACCGTGCCGCAGAAGGCAAAACTGTGAAGCTGCCACTGCGTGGTCCGGTTGAAAACACCGCGCGTGATATTCTCGGCGGCCTGCGTTCTGCCTGTACTTACGTTGGGGCTTCCCGCCTGAAAGAACTGACCAAACGCACCACCTTTATCCGCGTTCAGGAGCAAGAGAACCGCGTGTTCAACAGCCTGTAAGCGTGATGGCTGGCGTGTTCTGCGCCAGCCTTTCTCTAGCCCATTCCGCTGATCGCATCCCCCAGATGGAAGACGGGCAAATACATGGCGACCACCAGCGTGCCGATAATGATCCCTGTCACTAACAGCATGGCGGGCTCCAGTAAGGTTGCCAGATCATCCGCCAGCTGTTCTGTTTTTTCGCGATGATAGCGAGAAAGGTTTTCGAGCATGCGATCCAGCGAACCCGAGGCCTCACCTGTTCTGACCAGTTGCAGGCACAGCGGCGTAAACACGCCCGTTTCTTCGAGCGCCTGCCAGATAGGGCTACCGTGCGTAATCGCCAGCCGTGCATCCTGAATGATTTCCCGCCACCAGCCATTTTCCAGCGTCTCCTCAACGCTCTCCAGCCCCTGCAAAAACGCGATACCGGCGTTTTGCGTCAGCGACAGCACAGTAAAAATCTGACTGAGTTTTTGCCCGCGCGCCAGAGCGCCCGCCACCGGAACACGCAGCACTAGCTTCTGGCGTAAACGCTGCCAGCGGGCATGGTGGCGATATCGCTTCGCCAGAAAGAAGGCGATTGACAGGCAAGCCAGCAGCGGCAGCAGCCCCTGATGTAACAGATTCGCCGCCGCCATGACGCCGCGTGTCAGCGTAGGTAGCGGCGTATTAAACGTCTGGTAGATAGCGGCAAATTCAGGCAGTACAAACCACAGCATCGCCATCACCACCAGCAAGGCGACTGACAACACAATCAACGGATAACGCAGCGCTTTTTTAACCTTCATTGCCAACTGGTGCTGCGCTTCCTGTTGCGCGGCGAGATGCAGACAGCACACATCCAGTTTGCCGGTTAGCTCACCGGTATGGATCATCGACACAAACAGCGGTGGGAATACGGCTGGCCACTGTTTTAATGCCTCTGAGAAAGCGATGCCCTGGCGTAACTCCTCTGCCAGGGCGAACAACAGCGCCTGCCATTGCGCGCTGGAATGCTGTTCTGCCAGCAATGTCAGCCCTTCGGACAACGAAAGCCCCGCCTGCAACAGTGTCGCCAGTTGCGCGACGATTTCCGTGCTGCGCTGTACGTTCCAGTGTGCCGTGTTCACGCGACAGCGCGTGATGTCCAGTGGCGTGATTTGTCTCGCCTGTAGCTGAAACAACACTGCTGTGCGGTGCGCCGCCCATAGCGTGCCATGGGCGCTTTCACCTTCCGCATTGAGGCCACGCCACCGCCAGAGCAGGTTATTCTGCATGCGACATGCCCAGCACCCGTAGCAGTTCCTCCATGGAGGTTAACCCTTGCTCAACCGCCTGACAGCCGCTTTCCCATAGCGTGGTCATTCCTGCGCAGCGTGCCTGCTGTTCGATGTCAGACGCCGTTGCGCCGGTAGCAATCAACTGGCGCATTTCAGGGCTGGCGGGCAACAGCTCGAACAGCGCCATCCGGCCATAGTAGCCGTGGTAGCAGTGTTCGCAGCCGGGCGCTCGCCAGTGGGGAAGGGGACGAGGCCAGAGCGCTGAGGGCAGCGTGATAGTATCGGGTGCTGGCGCGCGGCAGTGCGGGCAAAGCTTGCGGACCAGACGTTGGGCCACAACCAGCAACAGGGCTGATGAGATCATCCACGGCGCGATGCCCATTTGCTGCAGGCGGATCAGTGTTTCGCTGGTGGAGTTAGTATGCAGCGTCGACAGTACCAGATGCCCGGTTTGCGCGGCGTTGATGGCAATCTCTGCGGTTTCGCCATCACGGATTTCCCCTACCATGACGATGTCCGGATCCTGACGGAGCAGGGCGCGCAGCACGCTCTGAAACGTCAGGCCCGCGCGCGGATTAATCTGCGTCTGGTTCAGCCCGGCGATGGGGATTTCCACAGGATCTTCGACGCTACAGATATTCACGTCCGGGGTGTTGCGCTGTTGCAGCGCGCTGTACAGCGTCACGGTTTTACCGCTCCCCGTGGGGCCGGTTACCAGGATTAACCCTTGTGGGTTCTCCAGCGCCTGGGTGAACAGCGACAACTGCGCAGGCGACATGCCGGAGGCCTGAAGATCCAGCGCCTGCTCCTGACGATGCAACAAACGGAGCACGATTTTTTCGCCACTGCGGCAGGGTAGCGTCGCGATGCGAAAAGAGAGCGCCTTACCGGACAGCGTCACGGTAAATTGCCCGTCCTGCGGTAAACGCCGCTCAGCAATGTCCAGATTTCCCAGCACTTTCAGGCGCGCGATGAGCGTCGGCGTTAGCGAGGCAGGAACGCGCGGCAGCGTATGCAGTACGCCGTCAACCCGCAGGCGAATGCGCAGATGGTCGTCGTCTGGTTCAAAGTGAATATCAGAGGCCCGCTGTACCAGCGCCTGTTCCAGCGTCTGATTAATCAGTTCAACGGCATTTCCGCCCTCGTCGGTGACCGCCGGGAGTCGGGTTTGCGAGGCCATTTGCAGATGTTTATCCATTTGTTCCTGGCTCCAGCATTCAATATCGACTCGCTTTTGCGTGGCGAACCGCAGCGCTTCGACCAGTTCCGGCGAGGGGTTTTCTACCACGGCGATGCTGAGCATTCGCTCGCTACTGCTCAATAACACGGCATCGTGACGTTTGCACAGCGCGTCCAGCTGTTCCTGTTTCATAGCAACTCCTTTTACTGCGCGTCAAACCGGAAAACATCTTCACAAGCCTGCTGTAGCGCGCCGTCGTTCTGTACCTCGCAGACGCGTTGCCAGCCGGTAATACCGTTGGCGTTATCCCATAGCGGGGTCATCACCACCGTGAGGCCGTTAAGGCTCTCCTGACCGCTAAGTGTGACGACGCCCTGCGCAATGCTCATGGCAGAGACATAGCGGCTGGTGGCGGGTGAGGGAATACCGTTTGTGCTGCCGTTGCAGGCGGAAATGCCGCCGTGATCAAGCGCGCAAAGCTCGATGGCGGTACGGTAGGGGATAAACACCTGCAGCATGTCGGTCAACGCCGCCTTGCGCAGGTAGTTCTGGTATGCCGGAATGCCGATGGCGCTGAGAATGGCAATAATGCCAATCACCACCATCAGTTCAATTAACGTGAATCCGTGTTGTCTGTTCATACGCTGCTCCTGTTTTTGTCGTCGCCACTCTGTCAGCAACAGAACATCAGTGCGACGGGCAAAAGAAAAATCAGGACAGCGGATCCCGCCGTTTTTACGTATGTGCAGGATTGTTGCGAAAAAATACGAGGGGGATCGAAGAAAGGCGCGAGCGTCCTCCCCCGGGCGGAGAGAGGACGCGATGGCAGGGCTTATTTAAAACGCATGGAGAGATCAAGCGCGCGGACGTGTTTGGTCAGCGCGCCGACGGAGATGTAATCCACGCCGGTTTCAGCGAATTCTCGCAGCGTTTCGAAGGTCACATTACCGGAGACTTCCAGGCGCGCCTGGCCGTTGGTCAGCTTCACCGCGGCACGCATCTGCTCAGTGGTGAAGTTATCCAGCATGATGATATCCGCGCCCGCTTTCAGCGCATCGTTCAGTTCATCCAGCGTTTCGACTTCAACTTCCACCGGCACATCCGGGTGTAACCAGAAGGCTTTTTCAATAGCCTGACGAACAGATCCCGAAGCGATGATATGGTTTTCTTTGATCAGGAAGGCATCGGACAGCCCCAGACGATGATTGGCGCCACCGCCGCACAGCACGGCATATTTCAGCGCGGTACGCAGTCCCGGCAGCGTTTTTCGCGTGTCGAGCAACTGAGTATGAGTGCCTTCCAGCAGGGTGACATAGCGGCGCACCTCGCTGGCCACGCCGGAGAGCGTTTGGACGAAATTGAGCGATGTACGTTCGCCGGTCAGCAGGACGCGCGCCGGGCCTTGCAACTCAAACAGCGGCTGGTTGACGGTGATATGATCGCCGTCCGCCACATGCCAGATGATTGAGACGTCACCCCCCGCCAGCTGGAGAAAGACCTCTTCCACCCAGCGTTTGCCGCAGAAAATACCCTCTTCACGGGTGATTACCACCGCATGCGCGGGCGTGTTTTCCGGTAATAATTGCGCGGTAATATCGTTACTGGCATCCACCTCTCCCCCTAAATCTTCACGCAGGGCCAGGGCGACAGCGGCGGGAATATCACGATTGATGCGTTCAAGCAGCGCGTCACGTCGTTGCTCAGGGTTATAGCGGCGAGGCGGCATGAGAAAACTCCAAAATGGTAACGAATCATAAGATTGAAACATGCTACTCTGAACCGGGTATCAGTACCATATAGACTTCATCCTTCACATCGCCCCGACGCATCCTGAATGATGTTGTGTATGAATGAGGAGATTTTTGCATGCAGTTAGAAGAGGGATGGCTGGTGGGCGCGCGACGTGTGCCGTCGCCGCACCAGGATTGCCGTCCTGACGATGAAGCCCCGTCGTTGCTGGTGGTGCATAATATCAGCCTGCCGCCCGGCGAGTTTGGTGGTCCGTGGATTGACGCACTCTTCACCGGAACGATAGATCCTGCCGCTCATCCTTATTTTGCCGAAATCGCCCACCTGCGGGTGTCTGCGCACTGCCTGATTCGCCGGGATGGCGAAATTGTGCAGTACGTTCCTTTTGACAAGCGTGCCTGGCATGCGGGCGTGTCGAGTTATAAAGGCCGTGAGCGCTGTAATGATTTTTCGATTGGCATCGAGCTGGAAGGGACGGATACGCTGGCATTTACCCCGGCGCAATACCAACAACTGGCGGCAGTCACGCAATTATTAATCCGTGTTTATCCGATACTTGCCGATAATATGACAGGCCATAGTGATATTGCGCCAGGACGCAAAACCGATCCCGGTCCGGCGTTTGACTGGGCGCGGTTTCGTGCACTGGTCACCCCTTCGTCAGATAAGGAGATGACATGACGCTGTTTACTACGTTGCTGGTGCTGATCGCCGAGCGGTTGTTCAAGCTGGGTGAGCACTGGCAGCTCGATCACCGACTGGAAGTCCTGTTCCGCCGCGTTAAACATTATTCCCTCTTCCACACGCTGCTGATGACGATGGTCGTGATGGCGGTGGTGTATCTGTTGCAGCGTGCGTTGTACGGTCTGTTGTTTAACGTGCCGCTGTTGATCTTGTGGATTTTGCTCGGACTGCTGTGCATCGGTGCGGGGAAAGCGCGGATGCATTACCACGCCTATCTGAAGGCCGCCGCGCGCAAAGACAGTCATGCCTGCGATTCGATGGCAAGCGAGTTGACGCTTATCCACGGTGTGCCGCCGGGTTGTGACGAGCGGGAATACCTTCGTGAGCTGCAAAACGCCCTGTTGTGGATTAACTTCCGTTTTTATCTCGCGCCGTTGTTCTGGTTTGTGGTCGGCGGGCCGCTCGGTCCGGTGACACTCACCGGTTACGCGTTCCTGCGCGCCTGGCAGACCTGGCTGGCGCGTTATCAGACGCCGCACCACCGTTTACAGTCAGGGATCGACGGTATTCTGCATGTGCTCGACTGGGTACCGGTGCGGCTGGTGGGCGTGGTTTATGCCCTGCTGGGGCACGGCGAGAAAGCGTTGCCCGCATGGTTTGCCTCGCTGGGCGACCGCTACACCTCGCAGTATCAGGTGTTGACGCAACTGGCGCAGTTTTCACTGGCCCGCGAACCGCACATGGATACCGTTGAGACGCCGAAGGCGGCGGTATCCATGGCGAAAAAGACCTCGCTTGTCGTGGTGGTGATCACCGCACTTTTGACTATCTACGGTACGCTGATTTAAGCGTGCGTATCCGCAGGCGGGATGCCGAAGTCAGGCATCCCGTTTTCCTGCCAGCGAATCAGCTTCAACCGCGTATGACGATTGGGATCGTACAGCGGATCACCTTCAATCTCCGTGTAGTGACGGGCGTGATAAACCAGCACATCCTCTCCCTCTGACGTCTGCGTAAAGCTGTTATGCCCCGGCCCATACTGACGATGCTCATCGCTGGTGGTGAACACCGGCTGCGGAGATTTGTGCCAGTTACGCGCCTGCAACGGATCGGCAATGAGATCGATCCACAGCAGCCCCAGGCAGTAATTTTCATCTGTCGCGCTGGCGGAATAGCTGATGAACAACCGGTCGCCATGCGTAATCACCGCCGGACCCTCGTTGACCAGAAAGCCCCGGCATTCCCAGTCAAATTCCGGTTTGCTGAGCATTACTGGCTTGCCGCGCAGGGTCCACGGGTTTTCCAGTTCAGCCAGATAGAGACAGGAGTTACCGGCAATATCCGGCGCTTTTTGTGCCCACAGATACCACTGTCTTCCCTGATGACGGAACGTGGTGGCATCCAGCGCGAAGGTATCAAACGGCGTTTTGATCTGACCTTTTTCTTCCCATTGCCCGGTCAGCGGATCGGCGTCGTTGCAGATGAGTGCAAACATGCGGTGCTGGAACATGTCGAGCGAGTCCAGCGCTTCGGTGTGCGCGGCAGCAAAGTAGATCACCCACATGCCATTGATGTTGTGCAATTCCGGCGCCCAGATGAGTTTACTCATCGGGCCGGTTAACGGTTTGCGCCAGACGACAACGGCCTCAGCGGTGCGTAAACCATCAAGCGTTGCCGCCCGGCGGATCTCCAGACGGTCATACTCCGGCACGGAAGCTATAAAATAGTACTGGCCCTCATGATGAAGGATAAACGGGTCGGCGCGCTGCTCGATAAAGGGATTTGGCCATACGTTCATTATGCTTTCCTTACCTGTTCGATCGGTTCCAGATACTCGTTCAGTTCGCGATAGTTATTACGGCGTTTTTCCAGGTCGGTCTGGATCTGCTGCATAAAATCACGATCCACTTTCAGCAGGCGAACCACACCTGCGGTGATGAGATAACCGACGCCCGGAATTACTGTAAACAGCATGACGATGCCGTTAAGCGCTGTGGCACTCTGCGTTTTCGCCCCGGCGTCATAACCGTACCAGGAGAGCAGGAAACCGACCATCGCCCCGGCGATCGCCAGCCCCACCTTGAGGAAAAAGAGGTTGCCGGAGAAGCTGATACCGGTGATGCGCTTGCCGGTTTTCCATTCGCCATAATCGTCAACATCTGCCATCAGCGACCAGTGCAGCGGCGAGGGGATTTGATGCAGGATGTTGAGCAGGAAATAGAGCACCAGAATCATCATCGTGGCGTGCGGATCAAAGAAGTAAAACGCGCAGGAGAAAATTGCGAGCGCGATGTTGGTCCAGAAAAAGACTTTCAGCTTACACCAGCGGTCGGTCAGCACTTTTGCCAGCATGCTGCCAATCATCATCCCGACCACGCCGAGGCTGATAAACAGGGTGGCGAAGTGGGTGCTTTGCTGCATCACCCAGGTGACATAGTACATGGTCGCCGCCATGCGGATGAAGCCGGGGCAGACGTTGCACAGCGTCAGCAGCAGGATGCGCACCCACTGGTCGTTTTTCCATACGTCTTTGAGATCCTGCTTGAGTTCGTCGTTGGTTTGCACCGCCGGGCGAATGCGCTCGCGCACAGTGGCGAAGCAGAACAGGAACATGCACATGCCAATGAACGCCAGCACGGTCATCGCCAGTTGATAACCTTTGGCTTTGTTACCGCCGCCGAAACTGTCGACCATTGGCAGCAGCGTCAGCGACAACAGTAGCGTGGCGATCCCTACCATCACAAAGCGATACGACTGGCAGGCGACGCGCTCCTGAGGATCATTGGTAATCACACTCCCCAGCGAGCAGTAGGGGATGTTAATCGCTGTATAGGTGAGAGAAAGCAGGAAATAGGTGGCGAACGCATAGATAACTTTGCTGCTGTAGCTCCATTCTGGCGTGGTAAACATCAGTACGCTGAACAGGGCATAAGGGAACGCAATCCACAGAAGCCATGGACGAAATCGCCCCCATTTACTGCGCGTGCGGTCAGCCAGCGCACCCATAATCGGGTCAGTAACGGCATCAATAACACGAACCGATAACAACAGCACGCCGACCAGCGCCGGCGTCAGACCGAAGATGTCGGTATAAAAATAGTTAACAAACAACATAATGGCGCCGAAGATGATATTGCATCCTGCATCGCCCATGCCATAGCCGATCTTTTCTTTTACAGACAGTTTATTGTTGTCCATCGACATCACTCCATAATGAGATATGGAGAGAATTATTCGCACGCAAAGCAATATTTGCGTAGCAGGATAGAGGCGGTGATATGGATGAAACAGCTGTTGGTGGGAAAGTGTGAAGCAGTTAACAACGCCTCTGCACCTGAAACAGGCGCAGAGGCGTTAAGGATTAATGCGCTTTAACGGTTTTTTCGTTTTTCTGTTTGCACAGATAACCGATGCCGAGGATCACCAGCCAGACCGGGATCAGCCACACGGAGATCGCCATGCCCGGGGTGATCAGCATGATCACCAGCACCGCCGCCATGAACAGCAGGCAAAGCCAGTTACCCAGCGGGTAGAGCAGGGCAGGGAAGCGCGGGGTGACCCCTTGTTGCTGCTTCGCACGGCGGAACTTGATGTGCGCGAGGCTAATCATCGCCCAGTTAATGACCAGCGCGGAGACCACCAGCGCCATCAGCAGACCGAACGCCGATTCCGGCGCCAGATAGTTAATCAGCACGCAGAGCGCAGTGAACACAGCGGAAACCAGAATGGTGGTGACCGGCACGCCGCGACGGTCAAGTTTCAACAGCGCTTTCGGCGCGTTGCCTTGTTGCGCCAGGCCAAACAACATACGGCTGTTACAGTAAACGCAGCTGTTATAGACCGACAGCGCCGCCGTCAGTACTACGATGTTCAGGGCGTTCGCCACAAAGGTATCGCCCAGCTCATGGAAAATCAGCACAAACGGGCTGGTATCCGCGGTGACACGCGTCCACGGTAACAGCGACAGCAGAACCGCCAGCGAGCCCACATAGAAGATCAGGATACGGTAGATAACCTGGTTAGTGGCTTTCGGGATGCTTTTTTCCGGATCGTCCGCTTCCGCCGCGGTGATCCCGACCAGCTCCAGCCCGCCGAAGGAGAACATGATTATCGCCATCATCATCACCAGACCGGTCATGCCGTTAGGTAAGAAGCCCCCTTGCTCCCACAGGTTGCGCACAGTCGCCTGCGGGCCGCCGTTGCCGCTGAACAGCAACCAGCCGCCAAACAGGATCATACCGACCACGGCGACCACTTTGATAATGGCGAACCAGAACTCCATTTCGCCAAACACTTTCACGTTGGTCAGGTTAATGGCGTTGATGATCACAAAGAACGCCGCCGCAGAAACCCACGTCGGGATTTCTGGCCACCAGAACTGGATGTATTTCCCGACGGCGGTCAGTTCCGCCATCGCCACCAGCACATACAGCACCCAGTAGTTCCAGCCTGAGGCAAAGCCGGCGAAGCTTCCCCAGTATTTATAGGCAAAGTGGCTGAAGGAACCAGCAACCGGTTCTTCCACCACCATTTCCCCCAACTGACGCATGATCAGGAAGGCGATGAAGCCGGCAATCGCATACCCCAGAATAATCCCCGGACCGGCAGATTGAATTACAGATGCGCTACCAAGAAACAGGCCTGTACCGATAGCGCCGCCCAGCGCAATGAGCTGAATATGGCGGTTTTTGAGTCCGCGCCTTAGCTGATCGCCGTGCTGTTGACCTTCCATCATGAAAACCTCGTGTGTGGTTGTATTTTTTATACGCTTATATTGCGTGTGTAATTATGAAATTCCATTTTCTGTACTTATTTATTTACGTGTTAATAACGGGAAAGTTCCTCTCGCCTCTTTCGCAAGAGGAAGAATAGTGTTAAGCGCGGCGTAATGCACCTGCTTTATGAAGGGGTAGTGACGGATTGCATAAAAAGAAAGCATGTGTACAGCGTAGCAGGAGTTTATCGCCGCGCACGCTTCTCATTCAATATTCAAGTTTATTGCATTTTTATTCACTTCATTTGTTGGTGAATCGGTTCGTAATGCAATAAATTGCGTTTCATGAAGGTTAAATCTCCCCCTTTGTGAGTAAACGCAGCATTTGTGCAAAGTTACATGTTTGAAACGTTATTTCTGTACTGTTGTTAAAATGTGCGTGGTTTCCTGATTTCAATCAAAACCTGTATGGACATTAGGTGAATACTTTGTTACTTTAGCGCTACGAACTTGCAATTGGTAAGACCAATTGACTCCGGGCTAATGGCAGAGACAGGGAATAATGGCCTACAGCAAGATCCGCCAACCAAAACTTTCTGATGTGATAGAGCAGCAGCTGGAGTTTTTGATTCTGGAGGGGACACTGCGCCCCGGCGAAAAACTTCCACCTGAACGCGAACTGGCCAAACAGTTCGACGTTTCCCGCCCCTCGCTGCGTGAGGCGATTCAACGTCTCGAAGCCAAGGGCCTTCTGCTTCGTCGCCAGGGCGGCGGTACCTTTGTACAGAGCAGCCTGTGGCAGAGCTTCAGCGACCCGCTGGTAGAGCTCCTGTCCGACCACCCTGAATCTCAGTTTGATCTGCTGGAAACCCGTCACGCGCTTGAGGGCATTGCGGCTTATTACGCGGCTCTGCGCAGTACCGATGAAGACCGTGAACGCATTGGTGAACTTCATCAGGCCATCGAACGGGCACAGCAGTCAGGCGACCTTGATGCCGAGTCTAATGCCGTCGTCCAGTACCAGATTGCCGTCACCGAGGCGGCACACAACGTAGTTTTGCTTCATCTGCTACGCTGCATGGAGCCCATGCTGGCTCAAAACGTTCGTCAGAATTTTGAATTGTTGTATGCCCGTCGGGAAATGCTTCCGCTGGTCAGCAACCATCGCACCCGAATTTTCGAGGCGATTATGGCCAGAGAGCCGGAGCAGGCGCGCGAAGCGTCGCACCGACATCTGGCTTTCATTGAGGAGATCTTGCTGGACCGCAGCCGTGAACAAAGTCGTCGTGAACGTTCACTTCGCCGCCTACAGCAACGAAAGGATTAAGCGCCGTTTTTTTAGAGCGCGGCAACTAAACGCAGAACCTGTCTTATTGCGCTTTTAGCTGAAAACGCAATGGGACAGGTTCCAGACAAATCAACGAATTAGAGATAAGGAATACCCCCCATGTCAGAACGTTTCCAAAATGACGTGGATCCGATCGAAACTCGCGACTGGCAACAGGCGATCGAATCGGTCATCCGTGAAGAAGGTGTTGAGCGTGCTCAGTATCTGATTGACCAGCTCCTTTCAGAAGCGCGCAAAGGCGGCGTGAAAGTGGCTGCTGGTGCAGGGGCTAGCAACTACGTAAACACAATTGCCGTTGAAGATGAGCCGGAATACCCGGGTAATCTGGATCTGGAGCGCCGTATTCGTTCAGCTATCCGCTGGAACGCGATTATGACCGTTCTGCGCGCGTCCAAGAAAGATCTGGAACTGGGTGGCCACATGGCGTCCTTCCAGTCTTCCGCAACCGTTTATGAAGTGTGCTTCAACCACTTCTTCCGTGCCCGTAACGAGAAAGACGGCGGCGACCTGGTGTACTTCCAGGGCCACATTTCCCCGGGCATCTATGCTCGTGCATTCC